>JAZOAV010000138.1:0-3946 GCA_045595645.1 Faecousia sp. | reverse complement strand
GGAGCCAGGTCACGGCCGATAGAGGTCGCACCAAAGAGTAGAGAAGCGGGGTTCTCTGCCTTGACCATCTGACAGATGGCCTGAGCATAAGCCTCGGTGGTGTAGTGGGCGAGCTTTTCATCGTCTACCACATAAACGGTGTCTGCACCGCAGGCAATCAGTTCCTTTGCAAGAGGGGTGACACCATGGCCCAGCAGCAGAGCACCTACCGTGCCCTCAGACTGTGCAGCCAAAGAGCGGGCAGCACCCATGAGCTCCAAAGCAACAGGCTGCAGGACATTATCCCTTTGTTCACAAAAAACCCAAATACGATTCATGTTCTGCACCTCCTTACAGCAAATGGCGCTTCTGCAGCGCAGCCACGATGGTCTTGGCAGCCTCGGCAGGATCCAACTCGAGGGTCTCAATGGTCTTGTCGAACTGCTTTGTCGCCGTGCTCTTAACCTTGGTGGGAGAGCCGTTCAGACCGATGCGGACAGGATCCAAAGCAGGCAGATCGGCGAGAGTAATCTTGCCGATTTCCTTTTCCTCCTGTGCCACGATATCCCACACATTCATATAGCGGGGCTTTTCCATGGTAGCCAGTACGGTAACAAGACAGGGCATATCTGCCTCAAGGATCTGATAGCGATCCTCAAACTGCCGCTTTACACGGACAGTACTTCCCTCGCAGGAGATATCTGCGGCATAGGTGATCTGAGGAAGGCCCAAATGCTCGGCGATCTGGGGGCCAACCTGTGCGGTGTCACCGTCGATAGCCTGCCGTCCGCAGAGCACCAAGTCAGCACCCAGCTTTTCGATGGCGGCAGCAATGATGGTAGAGGTTGCCAGCGTATCGGAGCCGCCGAAGGCACGGTCAGTAATCAGGAATGCTTCGTCCGCACCCATAGCCAGTGCCTCGCGCAGGGCCTTTTCCGCCTGAGGCGGGCCCATGGAAATGACGGTTACAGCAGCACCGTTGGTTTCCTTCAAACGCAGAGCGGCCTCGATAGCCGTCTTGTCGTCGGGGTTGATAATGCTGGGGACGCCGTCACGCTTCAGAGTGTTGGTAACGGGGTCAATCTTAATTTCCGTAGTATTCGGAACCTGTTTGATACATACAATAATCTTCATGCTTGCCTCACTTCTTCAGCAGAGCGCCGGAAATAACCATGCGCTGCACTTCGCTGGTGCCTTCGTAAATTTCTGTAATCTTTGCATCCCGCATCATGCGCTCCACAGGATATTCACGGGTGTAGCCATAGCCGCCGTGCAGCTGCACAGCCTTGGTAGTGACTTCCATAGCCGTTTCAGAAGCAAAGAGCTTGGCCTGTGCCGCATTGACAGACAGGGTGGGCAGCTTGTTCTGCTTGGCATCGGCCGCAATGTACACAAGGGCACGGGCAGCAGCGGTCTTGGTAGCCATATCAGCCAACTGGAACTGGGTATTCTGGAAGGCAGACAGGGGACGGCCGAACTGCTTGCGGCTCTTCACATAGGCCACAGTGGTGTCCAAGGCACCCTCGGCAATGCCCAAAGCCTGTGCTGCGATGCCGATACGGCCTCCGTCCAATGTCTTCATGGCAATCTTAAAGCCCTCGCCACGCTTGCCCAGCAGATTTTCCTTGGGCACGCGGACATTTTCAAAAATCAGCTCACAGGTGGCAGAGCCACGGATGCCCATCTTCTTCTCGTGCTTGCCGAAGGAGAAGCCCTCCCAGCCCTTTTCCACGATAAAGGCAGACATCTCAGGGCCCTTCACGCCCTTACCCGTCACGGCGATGACCACATAGGTAGCCGCTTCGCCGCCGTTGGTGATGAAAATCTTACTGCCGTTGAGCAGATAGCAATCCTCCTGCTCCACAGCGGTGGTCTGCTGGTTGCCCGCATCCGTACCGGCATTGGGCTCCGTCAGGCCGAAGCCGCCCAGCTTTCGACCGGCGGCCAGGTCAGGCAGATACTTCTGCTTCTGCTCCTCCGTGCCGAACTCCAGAATGGGAGCGGCGCACAAAGAAGTATGGGCAGAAAGAACGACACCGGTGGTACCGCAGTGTTTGGAGATTTCTTCGACTGCGAAGATATACTCCCGATAGCCTGCGCCGGCACCGCCGTACTGACGGGGGATAATGATACCAAAGAGGCCCAGCTTGGCCATCTTGGCAACGGTTTCTGCGGGGAAGCGTTCTTCCTCGTCGATTTCCTGTGCAAGGGGCTTGACTTCGTTTTCGGCGAAGTCCTTGAGCATCTGCTCAAAGAGAATGGTTTTGTAATCAGTCATAGCACATCTCTCATCTGTCAAATTTTACGGTAGCCATCCCGGAGATGACAACCTTACCGTCTTGGTTACTACAGGTGGTACGGAGCTTTACTATCTTCTTCTCTTCCCGAAGCTCCACGATCTCCACCTCGGCGGTCACATCGTCATTGGGGTACACAGGCGCAACAAAGCGCATTTCCTGTCCCAAATAGATGGTGCCCGGCCCGGGAAGCTGATTTGCCAACACAGCGGAAATCAAACCGGCGGTCAGCATACCATGAACGATGCGGCGGCCAAAAACGGTACTCTTGGCATAGCCCTCGCTCATGTGCAGAGGATTCACATCCAGCGTGATGCCCGCAAAGGAGGTAACATCCGCAGAGGTAAAGGTTTTTTGTACCGAGGCCTTTTGGCCGATGTACAGGTCGTTAAAGGTCATATTGCACACCTTTCTGCCAATTCGGTCAGCAGGGGCTCAGGCGGTCTGCCTCCGAACAAGCGTGAGAGTATAGCGGAGCATCCCCAAAACCGCCGCTCCGCATTGTGCAAAAATATTGCACAGAGTTCCTTTTATCAGTGTACCATAATTTGTTCCGTTTGTCAATGAAGGAAACAAATTCAGTGCTTTTCACGCTCCAGATAAATGAGCAGCACGGCGATATCGGCGGGAGACACGCCGGAAATGCGGCCCGCCTGTCCCAAAGAGAGGGGGCGGATTTCCGACAGCTTCTGCCTTGCCTCCAGGCGCAGGCCGCCAATCTCGTTGTAGTTCAAATCCGCAGGCAGAAGGCGGCTCTCCTCCTTGGTAAACTCCGCAATCTGCCGCTCCTGACGAGCCAGATAGCCCTCATACTTCACCCGAATTTCCACCTGTCGGGTGACCTCGACGGGCAGCTCGGGACGTTCCTTGTCAAAGGCCGCCAAATCCGCATAGTTCAGCTCCGGTCGGCGGAGCAAATCGATCATGCGGGCAGAGGATGCCACAGGAGAGGACTGCTTTTGTTCCAAAAAGGCATTCAGCTCGGCACTTGCCGCCACGCCACAGCTCTCCAAACGGCGAATCTCAGCGGCAACGCTTCTGTATTTTTCCTCCACTGCCGCCATGCGCTCATGGGAAATCAGTCCGCAGGCATGGGCAATGGGGCACAAACGCTCGTCCGCATTGTCCTGCCGATGGAGCAGACGGTACTCACTGCGGGAGGTCATAATACGGTAGGGCTCCTCCGTTCCCTTGGTCACAAGGTCGTCAATGAGCGTACCGATGTAGCCATCGGAGCGGCGCAGAATCAAGGGGGCTCTGCCCAAAATTTTCAGTGCCGCATTCACACCGGCCACATAGCCCTGCACTGCCGCCTCCTCATAGCCGGAGGAACCGTTAAACTGCCCTGCGCCATACAGTCCCGAGATGTTTTTGCACTCTAAGGTGGCATACAACTGGGTCGGGTCAATGCACTCATATTCGATGGCATAGGCAGGGCGCAGAATTTCCGCATTCTCCAGGCCCTCTACCGTATGGAGCATCGCAATCTGCACATCCTCCGGCAAGCTGGAGGAAAAGCCCTGCAAATACAGCTCCTCCGTATCCAAGCCGCAGGGCTCCAAAAAGAGCTGATGGCGGGATTTGTCGGCAAAACGGACGATCTTTGTCTCAATGCTGGGGCAATAACGGGGGCCTACGCCCGTAATGGAGCCGTCATACATGGGACTCCT
>JAZOAV010000137.1:0-3691 GCA_045595645.1 Faecousia sp. | reverse complement strand
GCCCCGAAAATGAATATTTATTAAATTCTAACTGTAGGGAACGGCCTGTGTGCCGTTCCCTATTGCATATTTTGAGGAATATTCTGTGGAATGACACATAGGTCATTCCCTACATATACATTTTGAGACAGCCCCTTTTTAGTTCATTCCCATTCAAGGCGGTATAAGTGAGGCGGTCGCCCTCGTAGCAGAGTTTTAGGGAGAAGAAGGGGGCTTGTTCTTCCATCAGGCGCAGGAAGATTTTGTCTCCTTCCCACTGGGGCAGGGCGTGGAAGCGTTCCTTGGGAACCCATTCCAGCGTTCCCTCGTTGCACTCGATCAGCTCGCCCGTAAATTCCGTGGCGTGGAACAAGTGCATATATTCCCCCTCCCACCTGTCGGACACAAAGGTGACGATGCCGCAGTAACGGAACTTGGTGAGGCACAGGCCCGTTTCCTCACGGGCTTCTCTCAGCAGACATTCCTCGGGGCTTTCGTTTTCCTCAAACTTGCCGCCGATGCCGATCCACTTGTCCTTGTTCAGGTCGTTTTCCTTCTTCACCCGATGGAGAAGCAGGTAGCAGCCGTCCTTTTCGATGTAGCACAAGGTCGTGTTTTTCATACCTTCGTCTCCTTGAAAATCAGTTCGTGGTAGCCGGTTTCCTCGTCGAATTCCTTGTGAATCTCCCAACCGTCCAAAAGGCCGATGACCAGCTCGCAGGTGGTGTTGATGATGCAGCCCTCCACCAAATGGCCGCCCACGGTGGACAAATCCTCCTTTGACAGGGCAATGTGCAAATGGCAACGCTTTGCGCTGACGGTTCCGTTGAGGCTGACGATCTCGCAATGCTCGGAAATCTCCCGCAGGTTGACCCCGCTGGCATCCCGCACCCGTGCTTGGGACACACAGCCCACCGCCGACAGCACCACGCCTGCGGCGATCTTCTCCTGCTCCGCAATGCTTTGAATGGCTCGGAGCAAATCCTCTCCCCTGCGCAAACGCTTGCAAATGGTTTTCATAGACATCCTCCTATCGAAAAAGGGTCGATTTGCATCGACCCTATTTTACCAAATAGATGGCATTATGCAAATTTTCCACCCTACAGTGGGCACAGCCCTCCTGATGTTCCCCGTCCAGAGTCCAATCCATGTCGGAAGGGGCCTCGATTTCCACACGGGCGGTAGATTTCAGGGTAATCATGGGCACGCTGTAGTCCTGATTGGTCAAGGCAATGACACAATCGCTCATTTCCAGCAAATTGCGGGGCTTGCGCACCAAGAGCAGCTCCAAAAGTCCGTCGTGCAGATCCACCTTCTTGGGGTCCAAGGTCAAAACGCCCGCCACGGATGTGGAATTGCTGATGGCGCCGAAAATATAGTCATCCTCCAGCACCGTGCCGTCCTCCAAGGTGAATTTCACCCGTCTGCTGCGGATCCGCGCCAGCTCCGTCACACCCGACAGGAGATAAGCCGTGTGTCCCAAGAGATTTTTCAAGCTCTGGGGCGTGGCATAGGAGGTACGGGTGAAGGCTCCAAAGGAGGCAATATAGGAGAAATACCGCCCGTTAAACTGCCCGATATCCAAAGGCTGCGGCGTTCCCTCGATAATATCCTGCGCCGCCCGCAGCATATTCTTCTGCAATTCCAAGCTGTTGGCAAAATCGTTGGTGCTGCCGGCAGGAATATAGCCCACGGGGGTGGTATGACCGGCGGCATAAAGGCCGGAAATCACCTCGTTAAAGGTACCGTCACCGCCAATACAGACAACGAGATCATAGTTTGCGCCCCGCTCTGCCGTTACCTTCGTAGCATCGGCACGGGCGGCGGTCATATGCACCGTCACCTCATAGTCTGCCCGATTGAACAGAGCGATGATCTCCGCCAACATCCCCCGCGCCTTCTGCTTTCCGGAGCGGGGATTCATAATGAGAAGCAGTTTTTTCATACGATACGGAAATAGACAAAGAGCAGCACCAGTGCCATGAGAATACCAAGGGCGAGGAACCAATACAGCTCCTTGCTCTGAGGCTTACGCAGACGGAAGGGCAGTACAAAGAGCAGACCCGTCACTGCCATCAGGCCACACAGGCCCAAGCGGAAGCCATTTTTCTCAAACAGCTCCAAAAACAGCTCGATACGATCCTTGCAGATGCAATACAGAGCAATCATACAGAAGAAGAAGGGGAAAATCAAAGACGAAGAAGTGATGGGCAAGCCCTGATAGGTCTTGCGGCACTCGTCTGTTTCCTTCTGACGCAATTCTTCCGTGACATTGAAATAAGCCAGGCGAATCAAGCCCGTCAAGGTAAAGAGGGCGGCGATCGCATAAGCATACCAGCTATGACCGCACAACTCGATAGTCATGGTAGCGGGCAGTACGCCAAAAGCCACCACATCACACAGGGAGTCGATTTGGATGCCGAAGCTCTTTTCTTCGACGGTGCGATTTTTCTTACTGCGGGCAACCTTGCCGTCGAACATATCACACAAACCGCAGAACAGCAGGCAGAAGGTCGCCAAAATGGGATGTCCGCTGGTCACAAGGGCAATGCCTCCCACAGCAGACAGCAGACTCATATAGGTCAAAATGACCGTGTAATCATAGAAACCGATCATAATCGTAGTTCCTTTCCGTTTTCTGTCGCATTTCATCTATTATCCTATATTTTCGCCATTTCGTCAAGTAGTATAGACGAATTTCCTTAAAATTCTCCCACAGCATACATGAGTGCAGACAGGCCGCAAAGGGGTGCCGTCTCACAGCGAAGAATACGGCTTCCCAAAGTGCAGATTTGCAGACCTGCGGCCTTGGCCTGCTCAATTTCCGACTCCTCGAAGCCCCCTTCGGGACCCGTGAGCAGAGCGGCAGTGACAAAGGGTTGCGCATCAATGGCCTGACGGAAGGTGCGCCGCTCCTCGTTTTCGTAGAAGCACACAGCCAATTCCGCTTGGGCTGCCCGTTCCAGTGCAGCGGCATAGCCGGGCAGTGACAAAACCTGCGGGATCCGTCCCCGACGGGACTGTTCTGCCGCAGAAGCGGCGATTTTCTGCCACCGTTCCAGCTTTTTTGCCAAGGATTTTTCGTCAGGGCGGGACACACAGCGAGCCGTGGGGAAACAAACGATCTCCGTTGCACCTAACTCCGTAGCTTTTTGAATCACATGCTCTAACTTATCCGCCTTGGGCAGTGCCATGTAAATGCTGCACTGCACCCGAGGTTCGCTTTCAGACGGCTCTATGCGCTCCACCTGCAAGCTCAGCCGCCCCGCTTCCACCTGCGCCACACGGCACAGATAATCCATGCCCTCCCCGTCGCAGACTGTCACCTCGTCGCCGCATTTTAAGCGCAGCACCTTGGCATGGGCAGCATTCTCCCCCGTCAATTCCATAAAATCGGGAGAAATCGCGCTTTTCTCTATGAAAAACCTGGGCATATCGCGCCCTCCTTGCTCTTTATTCTTGATTCTCTATTCTTTATTCTTTTTGCAGGCACTACCAAACTCCCCGTCACACCTCCATGCAACGCCGTAGGCGGCCTCTCTGCTCCTATTGTATCAGAAAACAGGAAAAATCGCAAGAGGGGAAAAAAGTGCTTGACAAATCGAAAAAAATTCTATATAATACTCAAGCAAATGCGAGTGTGCTGGAATCGGTAGACAGGCGCGTTTGAGGGGCGCGTGACAACCGTCGTGTGCGTTCAAGTCGCATCACT
>JAZOAV010000136.1:0-3673 GCA_045595645.1 Faecousia sp. | reverse complement strand
CTGCTTGCAATCTGCTTTTCCGCTTCTTCGTGCCATTTCTTTCCGATTGCGCGCACAGTATCTGCCTTACACATCATTTCCTTGAATTGAGGAGTTTCTAACAGTTCTTTGTTGACAATTTGACTTTCGTCATTCACACCCAGCACAGGGAACTCTTCTGTTGTCCCGTGAACATGCAAAATATCCCTGTTAATTCTGTATGAATATGTTGCTCCGCCAATTCTCCATGTAGAAAAAGGATCGGCAGGGAGTTTTGAGAAGATTTGTTCCAAAGTGTTTGTATAATTGAATGTTATGAATTTAATCTCCTTGCTTTCACTTCCCTGCGAGGTGATGGTCGTTTGAATGGCAGGTCGTTCTAAATCGGACACCTCGGCGTAAAAATCGCGGATGCCATGATAGAAAGACATATACGAAACATCGGCATATTCATTAGGGGTAAATTGGGTCTCTTGCTCTAATAAATACTTCCGAATACTATCTTGACCATCTTCTAAACAATCAAGAAAGTCTTCCACGGTATCTTTGGTGAAATGTGCAGTGTATCTGCCAAGACCCAGTTCGAAATCTGCCCATGTTTTTTCGTCATCCGGGACATCTCTCGCAATGTCGTGTTTGATGTTTTTTCTAAACTCGACGATATGTTTTTTATTAGAAGGTTGCTCGCAATACCACTCGTAAAACTTTGCATAAGAAGATTGAATGCCCTTATCCACATCAAAGCCGTTGCCAATCAGAAAGGTAATATTCATATTTCTCTCTTCACCTCATTTTCTCTTTATCCAAAGTAATCCTGCGTTAGTTTTTTAGCAATTCCAGTTTGTCCAGGCTCTGCTGGATTGCCGATTTGAATTACATCCTCATTATTGCATTGATATATATGCAATAACGGCTGCCGCAATAAGTCCCAGCAAGTACCATACGATGTTAGAAACAATATTCTGCAGTACTCCTGAAAAGAAATCTTTAATCTTCGATTGCTTTTCTTCAGGTTGCAAAACATCCTGCTCGTTCTCGATATCGTTTCCGCTGATTACTCCGCCGGCATTAGCAACAACATTTCCGTTTCCGTTAATAATAATGGTGTTTCCACCGCTGTTTTGAATCTGTTGTTTGGAATGTGTAGCGTTTGTTTTAGAAGTTATGTTTAAGCGTTTGATCAAATCTTCCAACAACACCTTATTCGAGGCAGTTACCGACACATCGCTCAAGTAATTCATAGATATCTGTTCTTTACCTGGCAGAAAATACATTAGCTGCATGGAAACTAAGTGGAAGTCCGTTGCTCCATACGCATCCTTCGTGAAATCCTCTATGGATTCTGCGACATATGTGATGTCGCCGCAACGGAATTGAAAGTGTAGAACAGCACTTTCCTTTCTCATTTCATCCGCAATAGTGGAAACTCGCAAATAGAGTTCCTTCACTTCTTCATAGGATGCTATTTTAATGTCATTTACTGTTTTTCTATATGATGACATGCTCGTACCTCACCCAAAGTATTCCTGCATTAGGGATTTTTTTAGCAATTCCAGTTTGTCCAGGCTCTGCTGGATTGCCAATTTTGATTTATCCGTCTGCTCGACGAAGGCTATAAAAGCATCCTGTAAATCAATCGGCGGTACGATTAGCTTAAGGCTATTGATAGAGTTGAAGTTCAATCCTGCTTTTACTGCACTTTGATTTTTGGATTGGAACTGACTTTTACCTGCTTCGCTTTCCATGTAATATGCTACATAGAGTGGACGAACAGTTTCTTGATTAAGCCTAATACAAGTTAAGTGCTGATTGATATATCCGCCATAATCCGCAATTTCCCTCGTGACAACGCCAGTTCTTCCCAGGTCAGCAGTTATACTAATCAGGAGATCACCTTCTTGTACCTTGGTACGCTTTGCCTCTGCGTTATCAGGCGGGACTATATGCTGAACATCGTCAAGCGTAATCCTACAATTCTTTACATTCTTGATGGTGATGAAGTATTCGCCGGAATCCGTAAAATACTGCGCCCATCCTCTTGATCCGGAGGTAAGGAACAGAATATGTTTTGACAATTCTGATACTGGCCATTCCATCGGATTTGTTACCGGATCACCAAACAGTTCGACAAATCGGGATTTGACCAACTGATCCAGCTTTGCGAGCTGCTCTTTCCGCAAGGCAATCAGTTCGTCCATTTTATCCAACACCGCAACAACTTGTAGCTGCACTTTCAGCGGAGGAATCTCTATTTCCTTTTCGGACATTGTTGCCTTGTTGAGCGTTAAGCCCAAAACAGCCTTGTTAGTGCCTTCAACCCAATCAATACTTTTGCACATATGATACAGATAATCGGTATCAATTTCATATTTTCCCTTATTGATAAAGGCCATAATTGCCTCGTTTGTGTACATATCTTCGGCAGTAATGGCTGTTTTGCCAATAGAGAGTTTAAAGCTCATAATGACTGTACCTTTCGGTACTACCTTAATACCGCTTTTAGATACACCAATATCGGTAATCTCTTCTTTGGTAGTATCTATGTATTTGCCTGCGTTCCCAATGTCGCTAATTGAAATCCATTTGTGACCCTTGCCCCAGCATTCTTTATCGTTTCTTGCTGGAGTTTTGCCCATTTGGAGATCAAAAACTTCAGATAATTTATACTTCATCATCCCGTTTATTCCTTAAAAAAAGTAAATAATGCAATAATCAGAGAGGCGAATCCTGCAAAGCCAAAGAATAGATTTACAATATAATTTCTATCTTTTTCGGCCTTAATATCATTAGCCATTGCTCTGAAAATCAAAGATACGACACCTATTCCCACAAGCAAAATTGCCGCAATAAAACCTTGAATTACATTTTTCCTGCACTCCCCAGACCAGTCTAAGTCACAAAAGGTTGCCTTGAGACAGATTAACAGTATAGCAGCGCCAACAATAGCAATGGCATTAAAAATATAAGCCAAGACCTCCGCCAGTAAAAATGCCGTAGTCTGCCCGGTTTTTGGTTCTCGGTTAATGATGATAAGTCCCACAGCCTTCCAGAATCCTACTTTTTCAGCTTTAGTGTTCAAATTGTGTCGCTTAGTCTTGCATTTTATTTTGGTGGAAGTGGTTATTTGCTTGCTCGCATTTTGGAGGTTGTTTTTCTTACTGGCAGTAGTAGACTTTTTCTTGATATATACTTTCACTTTCATAACATTTCCTCCAATTCTGCCAATCCTGCGGTGATCTGCATTTCCAATTCGTGCAAATCGGCAAGGATCTCGGTGGTGGAGGGGTACTCCACGGCCACATACTCGGTTTTCTTATACTTATTGATACTGAGGTCATAGCCGTTTTCCACGATCTCGTCCTTGGGGACGAAGAAGGATTTGGCGGTGCGGGGGTTTTCGTGTTCGTTATACACCTCATCCACCGCTGCGCGGTCCCCCTTCCCCTCAAGGGGAAGGCTATTAAAGGAGCGGAACCGGGCGATGATATCGGGGATATCGTTTTCCCTGACCTCGGTGCGCTTATCGTCAAGGGAGAAGCCGTCGGCGGTCATATCGTAGAACCAAACCTTGTCCGTGCCGCCGTGGCCGGTCTTGGTAAATATCAAAATACCGGTGGACACACCTGCGTAGGGCTTGAACACGCCGGATGGCATGGAGATCACCGCCTCCAGCCGGTTGCCATCCACCAATTCC
>JAZOAV010000135.1:0-5241 GCA_045595645.1 Faecousia sp. | reverse complement strand
AAAGGAAATTGCACTGATACTGCTTTCTGATAGAAATGTTTGATTTCTATCAGAAAGTAGTATGAGACGCTTTTTGTGCCTTTCGGCACAAAAAGATTCAACGAAAAGTTATCTACTTTTCATTGAATAATAGTATGAAACAGAACCTTGCATCATGCCCACTTGACAAATTCAGCAAAAAGTCGTATTATCATAATAGTATTGACTAAGGCTGTCTACGACGGAGAGGGGTACGAAATGCTATTTATTTGTGTTGATGATTTTTATCGGAAAGCAGACAGTGTCACGAGGCTGACCCGCGAAGAAGAAAAACTATATGCCGCCAAGGGCACCATCGATCCCAAACTCGCAGAAAGCTACTATCCTATGATCGCAGCTTGCATGAGACGCTACCCCAAGGATATTCAGACATTATATATGGTGTATCTCTGCCTCCATGAGTTGGAAAAAGCCATAGAGACCTTTGATTTTCACCATAGCCGTGAACCCTTTTCGCACCATTTACACAGGAGATTAAGACAATGCCTTGTCAAATGCATCGTAAGGAACCATTAGCTCCCCTTTGGTGCATCGTATTGATACACAGAGGACGGCTTTCTGCCAAGCCAGAGAGCCGTGCTCTATTTTTTATGGAACAATGCGCCCATCAGGGCTGATGGTTACGATATCCAGAGGAATGTTTTTTCCGCTGTTCTCAATGGCGGTTTTTACCGCATAGGGCAAGCCGCCGCAGCAGGGTACGGTCATTCGTGTGACGGTGATGGCGCGGATATCGTTATTCTTGAAAATCTGCGTCAGCTTTTCGGAATAGTCCACCGCATCCAGCTTGGGACAAGCAATGAGAGTCACCTTATCCCGCATAAAATCCTGATGGAAGTTGCCGTAGGAATAGGCTGTGCAATCGGCGGCAATGAGCAGATGCGCCCCGTCGAAGTAGGGAGCATTGGGCGGCAGCAATTTTATCTGTATGGGGAAATTGCGGAGCTGGCTGGGAACATCCGTGGAAGGAGCGGCGGGCTTCTGTTCTATGCTTCGACAGGCAGTGCCGGGGCAACCGCAGGGCAATGCTTTTTCCTTTTTCGCCGCCAATACTGCGGCTTCGTTGTATGCGGGGGCTTCCCGTTCCTCAAAGGAAATGGCTTTCATGGGACAGGCGGGCAGGCAGTCTCCCAAACCATCACAATAGTCCTCTCGCAGCAGCTTCGCCTTTCCGTCTACGATCCCAATGGCCCCTTCGTGGCAAGCATCGGCGCACAGACCGCAGCCGTTGCATTTTTCTTCGTCAATGGTGATGATTCTTCGGATCATCCCTGCACCTCCTTTTTCTCCTTCTGCATGGCAGCGATCGCCATGAGCTTTTCGTACATTTCGTCACCAACACACTGGCGTGCATATTGGCACCACTGGACACAGCTCAACTCGTCATTGTAGGCGATAAAGCCGCAGTGGTCACAAGCCACCTGCGTATCAATGGAAAACAGTTCGATCATATTCCCGCATTGGGGACAAACCTTTTCAGAAATCGTGGGCGTTTTCGGTTTCGCCTGACAGCCTTCCATAATCATGGCAGTACCTCCTTCATATGATTTATAATCATTATACACGATAGCAATCCCGATTGATGTTGCAATTATCACATCAATCGGGATTTTCGCCTTATTCAAGGATGCGGAAGCAGTTCTTGTCGTAATCGATCAGTCCATCTTCCTTCATTTTTGCCAATTCACGGGTCAAGGCACTGCGGTCAACGCAGAGATATTCTGCCAGCTCCACTCTGCCCATGGGGATCTGCAAGTAGCGCGACTCCTGAAGCTGTGCCTGAATGGAAAGATATGCCAACAGCTTTTCCCGAATGGTACGCTTGGAAACCACTTCCACCTTGCGCATCAGATCACGGTTTTTGTTGGCGATAATGTGCAGCATATTCTCAATTAAGCGGTGATGAAATGCGCAGGCCATGGTACAACTGTGCATCACCCGACGGAAGGGCAGAAAGAGAATTTTGGCATCCTCGGAAACCAGGAAAGTCACCACAGAAAGGTTGTCCTCCCCGCAGGCAAAGGTTTCCCCGAACACCTCACCCTTGCGCATCCTAAGGAGCATAGTCTTGTTGCCCCAAACATCCTCCTTGACCATATCCACAGCACCCGACAAGAGTACGCCGATATGCTGAATATTTTCTTCTTCAAAGGCCACGATGCTCCCCTTGCGGAAGCTGCCGATGTGATAACCAATGCAATCAAACATTGCCTTTCGGTCTTCCTGCGCAATGCCGTCAAATAGGGTTGAATTTGCTTCAAAGATCATGTCGTTCATAAGCATTTCCTCCGCATGGTTTTCCATTTTGCCTTCAGCAGTCGCCGTTTGCCGCCAGCAAACCAAAGAATTAAAAAAACTTCCAGTGAGTATTGCGCAATTCCCTTCCAAGTGATATAATACTTCCATACTCAACACTACGAATGGGGGGGTTAGAAAATGGACGAGGCAAGATACGATTTGCCGTCGGCAAGAAACACATTTTCACGAATCGGTTTGGCATTTTGCGCAATTTTGGCAATTAGCACGGTATTGCAGATCGCATGGGTGATGATTCCGGAACTGATTTGGGGCGAAGAAAACTGGGCAACGAGCTCTTCGTGGGGAATTTGGATCGGCTCCTTTGCGCCACTGTATTTGGTGGCTATTCCGATCGGTTTGTGGATCATGCGCAAGCTGCCCGCCCAAATGCCGCAAAGCCATAAGCTGGAAGCGGTGAGCTTTTGGGTCATTGTCCCCGTCTGTATGTGCCTCACATATAGTGGCAGCCTGATCGGAACGGTGCTGTCCCTGCTTTTATCGGGAGGCGGTGCCCAAAATACGGTTGCAGAATACGCCATGGATACCAATCCGTTAAAAGTCCTCGTTATGGTGATTTTAGCACCCCTGATTGAGGAGTATGTTTGCCGCAGACAGATCATCGATCGAACTCGTCAGTATGGCGAGAAAACAGCCGTTTTCCTGTCTGCTTTGATTTTTGGTCTGCTTCATCAAAATCTGTACCAATTCTTCTACGCATTTGCGCTGGGACTGGTCTTCGGCTACATCTATATCCGCACGGGGCGGCTGCGCTATACGATCCTTCTGCACGGCATCTTCAACTTTATGGGCTCGGTTCTCGCCCCTTGGGTTCTCTCTTTGCTCGACGCCGAAGCCCTTCAAAATATGGATCCCACTGCCCCTACAGAGGAGCTGATGCAGCAATATCAGGAGATTCTGCCGGAGCTGGCAATCTATGTGATGTATATCCTGATTCTTCTTGGCGCTTCCATCGCCGGTTTGATACTGCTGATTACGGAGCGCAAGCGTTTGGTTTGGAAGGAATCAGCCGAACCGCTCCCTCAAGGCACCGTTATTAAAACGGTTTATCTGAACATTGGTATGGTGCTATTTGTTCTGCTTTGCGCCATAGCGGTTGTTTTTGCCTTAGTATTATAACGCACGAGAGGTGCGGTTTTGCGCAAGCAAAACCGCACCTGTTCTAATTTGGGTGGATTATTTTTCTTCCAATATGCGGGTCAGCTCTTGCATAAAGCTGTTGATGTCCTTGAACTGGCGGTACACGGAAGCAAAGCGCACATAGGCGACTTCATCCAACTGCTTCAGCCGCTCCATGACCAGCTCGCCGATATGTCCGGTATTGACCTCGCGTTCCAGAGAGTTTTGCACGATCTGCTCGATTTCGGACACAGCGGCTTCGATATCTGCCATGCTGACCGGCCGCTTCTCGCAAGCCCGCACCATGCCCCGCATGATCTTGTCGCGATCAAAGGGCTCACGGCTGTTGTCCTTTTTTACCACATTGATGGGCAGGCTCTCCACCGTTTCGTAGGTCGTAAAACGCTTTTGGCACGACAAACACTCTCTGCGGCGGCGAATGCTGTTGCCCTCGTCAGAGTGGCGGGAATCCACAACCTTGCTTTCCTGATAACCGCAATAGGGACACTTCATAAAATAGCCTCCTTTGGCATATTAGGGAATTACCAAGGGATATTGTATCAAATTTCCTACAAAAAGTCCACCTTTTTTTCACTGGGGGTGCTTCAAATCATAAATCAAAAGCTGATCCTTGGGCTCCAAGGGCAGAAGCAGGGTACGACCGTTCTTCCAAACCGCCTCCCGATAAGAAACCAGTCCCCTCTCTTGGGTGAAATCACGGCAGATGCAAGGCGGCACATGGGCGCGAATCACAGGCTCAGCAGAATAGTATTGCTTGCGAAGCTCGAATAGATGCTTGCGAGAGTAGACCTTTGGCAAAAGATCGTAAAAAACACCGCTGTCGCTGATGACACGGATAAACCGAAACTCCGGCGGCAGGTTGGAATTGTCGTAATGTACTTCGTCCATAAGTGTTCGCCCCCTTTTTCTCCATTATTATACGGAAAAAGCCCCCTCTTGTCAATGCAACAAAGAAGTTTTGGCCTTTGAAAAAAAAATTCAAAAAACTTAAAAAAAAGACTTGCAAAATCGGAGAAGATGTGATATTATATCGGAGCTGAGAAAATCCGGGTGTGGCGAAGTTTGGTATCGCGCTTGAATGGGGTTCAAGAGGCCGCTAGTTCGAATCTAGTCACTCGGACCAAGTCGTCGCAGGCAATCGCTTGCGGCGACTTTCTTTTTTTCATACGGAGCGGTATCGAAGCGGGGGCGTTTGCGAGCGCTGCCTGTGGCAGATACAGCGAGCAATAAGGAGTAGCAGCGGTCAAAATTTGGTGAGCGTAGGCAAGCAACAAATTTTGGGCACCGCAACAGGGCATAACGGGCCTGACTCGAAATTCTCCGGAGCTTAGGCGGTTTCGTCCGCACAAAGCCCTTGATTCATCGGGGTTTCAAAACATTACAATCGAATATTTTTTCCTGTTCTCTCCTGTAGTTCTCTCCAAATCGTTTTTGAACGAGAAAACTACAGTTCAGAATACACACGGAGAGTTGTCCGAGAGGTCGAAGGTGCGACACTCGAAACATAGTCGGGTCTGTCACGCGCCTATCTTTGAAACTCCGCTATTTATCGGCGTTTACGCTGTGTGCATTTGCACTTTCAGAAAACCGCATCTCGCAGTTTTCTCGCAATTTGGTAATTTGGCTTTGCCTTTACAATTTAATATGGAGACGTATCGAAGTGGTCATAACGGGGCTGACTCGAAATCAGTTAGGGAGCAATCCCCCGCGAGTTCGAATCTCGCCGTCTCCGCCATAACTGATACT
>JAZOAV010000134.1:0-6586 GCA_045595645.1 Faecousia sp. | reverse complement strand
GAACCTGTATCGTAGGGGCGATTCATGAATCGCCCGCCTATGAAATGTTTCGGATTCGCCAAAAATTATGTAAGAAAACGAAACTTTTGAGCCGCGCGGGAGGTTCATGAACCTCCCCTACAATGATTTTTTGACAGTCTGAGCATCAATTCATGAGACGAAGTGTCAATTCATCTCTTCTTAGATGGTGCCTGCAAAAAAAGAATAAATAATAAAGAATAGAGAATAAAGAATAAACGAAAGGGAAGGAGTAGACTCCATGAAAATTCTGATTGTAGACGACGAAGAACTGATCGTCAAAGGAATCCGTTTTAATTTACAAAACGAGGGCTATCAGGTGGTCACGGGCTGCAACGGTCGGGAAGCGGTGGAGCTGGCAAAAAATCAGGACATCCATCTGATCGTGCTGGATGTGATGATGCCCGAGATGGACGGCTTGGAGGCCTGCCGCCAGATTCGGGAATTTTCCGATGTGCCCATTATTATGTTAACCGCCCGCACGGAGGACATGGATAAGCTCCTTGGTTTTGAGCAGGGTGCGGACGACTATCTCACCAAGCCCTTTAACATTTTGGAGCTGAAGGCGCGGATCCGTGCCCTGCTGCGGCGCAGCGGCGGCGCAAAGCCCCAGACGGGGCGCATCACCATAGGCGATTTGAGCCTGGATCCCCGCGAGCGCAATGTCTACCGCAAGGGCGTGCCCGTGGAGCTGACGGCGCGGGAATTCGACATGGCTGAACTGCTGATGAAGAACCCCAATCGCGTCTATTCCCGTGAAAATCTGCTGGATCTGATTTGGGATTGCGATGCCTATCGCAGCGACATCCGCACGGTGGATGTGCACATCCGCCGCATTCGGGAAAAGTTAGAGGAGGTTCCCGCCGAGCCCAAATATTTTATGACCAAGTGGGGGGTAGGATACTATTTCAAAGCATAAAAGACGGCGGCTGTGGTTCGCCAGCTCCCAGCTCCGTTCTGCGGTGGCATACATCCTGCTCACTGCCATTGCCCTGTTCTTCCTGAACTACTACGCCTCCAACAGCGTGCGTACCATGATTTTTGAGTCACAGCACCGTTCTATGGAGGGCAAAGCCCAGCTTCTGAGCCGCGCCCTGTTCCAATTAGAGGAGCTGTCTGCGGCGGAGATTCGCAAAACGGTGCAGTCCATTGACGATTTACACACCACCCGCACGGTGGTGACGGACGCTTCGGGCACGGCCCTGTACGATTCTCAGGAGGTGGGCGAGGGCAAGCTGCTGCTCTTTCCCGAGCTGTGTACGGCACTGCGAGGCGAGAATGTGTTCTACGGTGTGTATCACGGCACAGCGGTGGAAAGTCGAATGTCCATGCCGCTGATGCTGAACGGCAAGCTGCTGGGTGCGGTTTATTTAATGGAATACAACGAAGATCAGGGACGCTTGGTCACGACACTGCAAACCAATGTCCTGCGTATCTCCGTGGCTTTGGAGCTGGGGATCATCCTATTTTCCCTGGCGTTTTCTGCTGCCTTTTCCCGTCGTTTGCGGCATATTCTAAACTCTGTACGGAATATGCGAGACGGCGACTATTCCCAAAAGCTCCGTCTGCGGGGCAATGACGAGCTGGCGCGCTTAGGTGCTGAGTTTAACAATTTGGCAGATCGTTTGGACGATTCGGAGCGGAAGCGGCGGCAGTTTGTGTCCGATGCCTCCCACGAGCTGAAAACGCCCTTGGCGACCATGAAGCTCTTGGCGGATTCCATTTTGCACAACGAAATGGATCGGGACACCCAACGGGAATTTGTGGAGGACATCGGCAGAGAAGCCGACCGACTGGGTCGCCTGACCCAAAAGCTGCTGCTGCTCACCAAGTTAGACAGTGCCATCGCAGAGGAACGGGAAATTTTAGATGCGGTGCCCACGGTGCAGAAGGTCATGCGCACCCTGCGCCCCTTGGCACAGCTACGGGATATTTCCATGGAGCTGTCGTGGGAAAAGGATTGCATTGTCATGTCCGTGGAGGATGACCTGTATCAAATCGTCTTTAATCTGACGGAAAACGCCATCAAGTACAATCGGGACGGCGGCTGGGTAGGGCTCAGCCTGCAAAAAACGGAAAATGATGTGATTTTGGTGGTTTCCGACCGCGGCGTGGGTATTCCACCCGATGCCATGCCCCATATTTTCGACCGTTTCTATCGGGTGGATAAGGCGCGCTCCCGTGCCGCAGGCGGCGCGGGCTTGGGGCTTTCCATCGTCTACGACATGGTGCAACGAAACTACGGCACCATTTCCGTAGAAGCCAACCCCGAAGGCGGCACCCGCTTTACCGTCACCTTCCCCCTGTTCGAGCTCCCCGATCTATAACTTATTCACTAAAAAAAGCCTCACGGCGGGAGCAAGCCCCCGCCCTACGGTGTCTTAATTGACATATTTGTAGGGCGGGGGCTTGCTCCCGCGGCATCTGCTTTCCTATCGACAGCGCACCGCACCAAGCCCCCCTTTGAAGGGGGGACACAGGGGGGTTGCAAAATTAGAAGTGCCTGCATGGGCAACCCCCTTTGATTCCCCCTTAAAAGGGGGACATTCGGAGTGCGACGATTATAATGAGTGCAGTGCCACAAAAGGAAAGATTTCATTGTTACAAGGTACGACGAAGCATAACGAGCGACAGAATCAGGTTTCTCGTTGCAGGTTTTTGATTTGTTTTTCGATCTTATGGCGGGGCAGAAGCAGCTCATGGCCGCAACCCTGACACTTTATACGCAGGTCTGCGCCGGTGCGCAGAACCTTCCACTCCCGATTGCCGCAGGGATGAGGCTTTTTGAGGGTCAGAATGTCATTTAACAGAATTTCCATTTCCCTTGACCTCCTCCCAGTATTTTTTTGCGGCTTGCTCCACCTTGTTGTCGCCGTATTCGTAATATTTCGCGTCCTTCAGCACATCGGGCAGGTATTGCTGCTGCACCCAATGGCGGGGATAGTCGTGGGGGTAGAGATAGCCCTGCTCCCGCTCCTGTCCTGCGCTGTCGGCGTGCACATTTTGCAGCTCGCGGGGAATATTTCCCAAATTTCCCTTGCGCACATCTGCCGCAGCAGCGGCAAAGGCTTCGTATGCCGAGTTGGATTTGGGAGCGGTTGCCAAGAAAATCACCGCCTCTGCCAAGGGCAGCCGTGCTTCGGGCAGACCTAACTGCAATGCCGAATCCACGCAAGCCTTGACGATGGGCACTGCCATGGGATAGGCCAGTCCCACATCCTCGGAGGCAGAGCAGAGAATCCGTCGGCAGCAGCCGGGGAGGTCGCCCACCTCTAAAAAACGAGCCAAATAGTGGATCGCCGCATCGGGGTCAGAGCCGCGAATGGACTTCATCAGAGCCGAAAGACAATCATACTGATTGTCGCCGCCACGGTCATAGCGCATGGCGGAGCGTTGGGTGACGGCTTTTGCATCCTCCAAGCAGATATGCAGGCTGGTGTCGCCTGTTTTTGCCGCTAAGAAAATCGCCTCCACCGCATTGAGGGCCTTGCGCACATCGCCGCCGCAGCAGGTGGAAATATGCTCCAACGCCCCTTCCTCGGCGGTGACAGACAGCCCCATTTTCTTCTCCAAATGGGAAACCGCCCGCTTTACCGCCTGCAAAACCGCCTCCTTGCTCACAGGCTTGAACTCAAAGACCGTGGAACGGCTCAAAATGGCGTTGAACACATAAAAATAGGGGTTTTCTGTGGTGGAGGCAATGAGGGTGATCTTGCCGTTTTCAATATGCTCCAAGAGGGATTGCTGTTGCTTTTTGTTGAAGGACTGAATCTCGTCCAAATAGAGCAGCACCCCGTTGGGCGCCATAAAGGTATCCAGTTGGGCAACGATATTTTTAATATCCGCCGTAGAAGCAGTGGTGGCGTTGAGCTGATACAGGGTGCGCTTCGTGGCTTGGGCTATGATGTTGGCAACAGTGGTCTTTCCCGTCCCGCTGGGGCCGTAGAAAATCAGGTTAGGAATCTTTCCCGATGCGATCATCCGCCGCAGGAGCTTCCCCTCGCCCAAAATTTCTTCCTGTCCCACTACATCGTCCAAGCTTAACGGCCGCAGCTCGTCTGCCAAGGGCTGATACATATCTATCGCCTCCTTTTCCCAGTATTATAATCCATTTTTTACCGCAGTGCAACAAAAATGTGGTAAACATTTCGTAGGGGCGATTCGTGAATCGCCCCTACGATTATAGAATGAAACGATCTTACGGTTGCAGGTAGGCGGTGAGGAAATTCAGGGTCTTTTTCTTATCTGCTGACCACAGGGGGGCGATGAGGTCTTTTTTTGCGCCGTCTCCTGTGATGCGATGTACGACGATATGGGGAGGCAGAAGGGAAATGCACTGCTTCAATGCTTCGGCATATTCCTCCAAGGACAGAGCTTTGACTTTGCCGGTTTCGTATTCTGCCGCAAGGCGGGTGTTTTTAAGGATGTGCAGGAGGTGAAATTTCACACCGTCCGTGCCGCAATCCACCGCAAACCGGGTGGTAGACACGGGGTCATCTTCGGGAAGTCCGATGATAATATGGGTAATCACCTCCAAGCCCGCCTGCTTCAAGCGTTGCAGGGCATCACGGTAAACCTCTGTTTTGTAGCCTCGGTTGATATATTGCGCAACCCCATCGTCTGCGGTCTGCAAGCCCAGCTCCACCGTGACCGGCTTGACCGCATTGAGCTTTTTCAGCAAGGCAATTACATCGTCGGGCAGACAGTCCGGCCGCGTGGCAACATTCAGCCCCACGATGAAATCCGGCGCAATCGCCTGCGAAAACAAATCGTTCAGCCGCTCCACGGGGGCGTAGGTGTTGGTGAAGGATTGGAAATAGGCGATATATTTCCCGTCCTTGATTTTCCGTTCCACCCGCTTTTTGGCAAGCTCCAACTGGGAGGGAATATCCGCGCCGTTCTCCGCAAACTCGCCGCTTCCAAGGGCAGAGCAGAAAATACAGCCGCCCACAGAAACCCGCCCATCCCGATTGGGACAGGTAAAGCCGCCGTCCAGAGACAGCTTGTACACCTTGCAGCCGAATGTTTCCCTGTAATATGCGTTGGCAGTTTTGTACATCCCCATCCCCCTTTCGTGATTTATTTATGTACTAATTCTTTAGATATTTGTTTTAAACCCCTTTTCGACAAATAACTTTTCGTTTATAACAAATAACTTTTGATTTAAAACAAATTTCTACAGATTTTTACTTGACTTTTTTGCCGTACTTGCGGTATACTATGCTCAAAGGAGGTGTAAGCCATGCGCTTTGATCAAAATAAAAAGCAAACGATCCGACACTACATTTTAGAAAAGATTGACCAGCGGGATCCTGCCCTTTCCAAAACTGTCTCCGAAACCTTCGGAATCAATCAGGCAACCGTGCATGCTTATATCAGAGAACTGATGGACGATAAAATTGTTCAGCGGGTGAAGCGTGGAGAATACGAGCTTGCAACGCAGGTGTTTACCTACAAGCTCCGTCGTTCCGAAGGGCATTTAGACAGCGACACCTACGCATACGAGGCGCATTTCAAACAGCACATCGCTGCATTTGCGCCCAATGTCCGTGAAATCTGGGCATACACCTTCAGCGAAATGGTCAACAATGTCATGGATCATTCTGAGGCTGAGAATCTGCATTTGCTCATCATGCAGAACTATCTGACGACAAAAGTATTTATCATGGACGATGGTGTCGGAATCTTCAAAAAAATCAAAGACCACTTTGGCTTTGAGACACTGGAGGATGCCATCGGCGAGCTGTTCAAGGGTAAGCTGACCACCGATGCAACCCGCCATTCCGGCGAAGGCATTTTCTTCAGCTCCCGATTGATGGACAATTTTATAATAGTGTCCGACCAAAAAATCTTTACACACAATAAATTCGAGGACTCCGCTATGAAAAACATCCCCGGCTATCAGATGCCCGGAACCTGCGTTATGATGGAGCTGTCGAATTTTACGCAAAAGAAGGCGGAAGATGTGTTTAATTTATACGCCGATGTGGATGGCGGCTTCACAAAAACACGCATCCCACTGAGAAATATGTTTGACACTTCCCCTGTTTCCCGTTCCCAAGCAAAGCGTGTCTGTCATCGACTGGAATGCTTTGAAGAAGTCATTCTTGACTTTGAAGGGCTGGACTGGATGGGGCAGGGCTTTGCGCATCAGGTGTTTGTTGTATTTCAAAATGCCCATCCGGACATTCTCTTAACTCCTGTCAACATGAATGAGGCTGTCACAAAAATGTATCACCATGTGAAGTCCTGACAAACGCCCGAGGCGGGAGCCTCGGGTTTTCCAACCCTTGCAGGCACTTCCGTTTTGCTTTTCGCGTGTCCCCCTTTTAAGGGGGAATCAAAGGGGGTTGCAGGAACCTTCGACATCCGCTGAACTGCCGTATTGTGCCGTAGCGCGCGGTGCCCTGAGCGAAGCGAAGAAATGCCTTGGGGTGCATCCTTGACGCGCTTGCAGGCACTTCTGATTTTGCACCCCGTACCCCTTTTTAAGCCAATGCTGTCAACTTCATAAAAACCGTGGAAAAATGGAAGGAATATGAGGGTTTGAGCGCTAACAATTATCCCT
>JAZOAV010000133.1:0-4343 GCA_045595645.1 Faecousia sp. | reverse complement strand
CTGCCGGATCATGTAGCCCTCGTTGACGGCAAAGTTGAATTCACCGGTGACGGGGTTGACGGAGCCGCCGCCCATGGAGGCCGCGTACAGGCCGTATTCGATGGAGCCGATGATATCCTCGTTCTTGTCGTTGCCTGCGGCGATGTAAGTATTGGTCATGCGGGAGGTGGGGGTGTAGCTGTAGCTCTGACGGCGGGCAGAGCCGGTGGATTCCATGCCCATGCGGCGGCCGTTGAACTTGTCGATCATGTAGGACTTGAGCACGCCCTTTTCGATGAGCACATTTTTCCGTGCGGGGGTACCCTCGTCGTCGATGTTGATGGAGCCCCAGGCATTGGGAATGGTGCCGTCGTCAATGGCGGGGACCTTTTCGTTGGCGATTTTCTCGCCTAACTTGCCTGTAAACTGGCTTCTGCCGTAGGCCACGGCGGAAGCCTCCAGAGAATGGCCGCAGGCCTCGTGGAAGATGACACCGCCAAAGCCGTTGTCAATGGCAACGGGCATGACACCTGCGGGGCAGTAGCCGGCGGAAACCATGGTGACAGCCTGCCGTGCGGCACGCTCGCCCACGGACTTGGGGAGCACTTCCTCGAACATCTCCAGACCGCCCCGGCGACCGGGATTGAAGCCGCCCGTCTGACTTTCGCCGTTCTTCTCGGCAATGGCCTGAATGCTCATGCGGGTACGGATCTGACGATCTTGCGTATACAAGCCCTCCGTGTTGGCAATCAGAATATTGTGGTCTACATCCAAGAGGGTGCCCGTGACCTGTGTAATTTCGGGGGCAAAATCCTTGGCGGCGAAATAGCCTTCCTTGAGAATGGCGATTTTTTCCTTGTTACCCACGCAGGAGGGCACAATGCGAATGGGGTGGATGTCCCCAAAAATGCGCTCCCGCAGAACGATATCCATAGCGGCAGTGCCCTGACCCAATGCTTCGGCGGCTTGCTCGGCACAGCGGAGCAGACCTGCCTCGCTCTTATCCACGGTAGTCGCCATGACACTGCGCAGACCCTTGTAGACACGCACGGCGGCACCTGCGATGACCGTGTCACTGATGGTGTCCACCTTGCTTGCGATCATGTTGATGGCATGATTGACGGTGTTTTGCACATAAAGCTCCGCATAGTCTGCACCCGTGGCAATCGCCCGTTGCAAGACACGCTGACAAAGCTCCATAGAAATCATGTTGCCTCACTCCTTTGTAAATTTTCATTTCCATGAAAACAGTGCTTGCACGGGCGATTCATGAATCGCCCCTACGAAACAAACGGAACACACTCTGTAGGGGCGATTCACGAATCGCCCGCCGTAAGAACCATCGTTGTTACACTGCTTTCTAAGAAAGCTCAAATTGATTTTATCATGCTTTGTAAAAAAATACAATCCCCGCAGGAAAAAATCACCTGTTGCTTTTTGGAGAAAAATGGGGTATGATGGAAAAAATACCGAAAGGAAGGTTTTTTCCATGCATAGCCGATTGTTAGCCTGTTTTTTAGCCCTCTGTCTGTTGATTGCGGCAATTCCCACCGCCGCCGCTTACAGCGACACCCAAGACCACTGGGGAAAGGCATACATAGACGAAGTGACAGCCCTTGGCCTCTTTCAGGGCACGGGCGATGACCAATTTGCCCCTGATATTTCCATGAGCCGCGGCATGTTCGTCACGGTGCTGGGCCGCTTTGAGGGCGTGAATCCTGAGGAATGGATGGCACTGCCCTTCTTCGCCGATGTGCCAGAGGACAGCTATTATGCCCCCTATGTGAGCTGGGCGGCGACTCACGGCATTGTCAACGGTATGGACGAGCAGACCTTTGCCCCCGATGAGCCCGTCACGCGGGAGCAGATGGCAAAAATGATTCATTATTATAGTGTAAAATTGGGACATGAGCTGCCCAATTTCGGTAATACGACAAGCGAGTTTGCCGACAGCGCAGAGATTTCCGATTGGGCGGCACCTTCCGTCCTTGCCCTGCAAAGCTGCGGGATTCTCAACGGTATCCCCTTGGAGGATGGGAGCTTTGCTTTTAAGCCCCAAGACACGGCAACCCGTGCGGAGGCTGCCGCCGTGTTCAGCCGCATGAATGCCGCTTTGAACCAAATTCCGCCCCAAAGTTTGAGTCTGAATGTGACGGAGCTGGTGCTGGAAGTCGGAAATAGCTACGCTCTGCAAGCCACGGTCGAGCCTGCGGGCGAGCTGATTTGGAGCAGTGACAGCGAATGTGTCCTTGTGGACGAGCGGGGCGTGGTGACGGCGCAGGCTTTGGGCGAAGCCACGGTTACGGTCAGCACCACCAACGGTCTGCAAGCCTCCTGCCGTGTCAGCGTGGTCAATCCTCTGCCCAACGCCGATTTCACCAAGGAAGACAAGTGCATGTACCTCTTCGGAGAATATGTGTCCGACCCTCGTCTGTACTACAAAACAGGCGAAGAAGCCTTTGCCGATATGCGCAACATCACCGTGCAGTGCTGGGATTTGAACAAGGCGGGGGAAAAATACACCCGCACCTGGACGATCACGGTACATAAGAACCTGGCCGCCGCTGTGGAAGCGATTTTTGCGGAAATTTACGCAGGCGAGGAACAGTTTCCCATTCAGTATTTGGGCAGCTACGGCTGGTCGGGCAAGTCAGAGCACAGCATCGGCTGTGCCATTGACATCAACTATTTGCAGAACTACTACTGCGACCCCAACGGCAACGCCATCACGGGCAACTACTGGAAGCCCTACGAGGATCCCTATTCCATCACCCCCGATGGCGATGTGGTGCGTGCCTTTGAAAAGTACGGCTTCGTCTGGTGCATCAACTGGAACAGCGGCTATAAGGACTATATGCACTTCAGCTTCTTCGGCACCTGATACATATTATATATGTGTGTAAAACCGTAGCACTGATAACGCACCGCACCAAGCCCCCCTTTTGAAGGGGGGGAGGGGGGTTGGCGATCGGAAGTGCCTGCACGAAAGAATAAAGAATAGAGAATAGAGAATAAAGAATAAATATGGGGAAAGGAGGCACCTATGAAACGATTCTTTGCAGTTCTGCTTCTGCTGGCTTTGCTCTTGACAGGCTGTCAGAGCGTGGGACAGGGGAACAGCGGCACACCCTTTGTGTTCTGCTATCCTGCCGTCAGCGGTGGAGAAACGCTGGTGGAACAAACGGTATATTTTTCCGAAGGCTTGCCCATGCTGCCGGAATTGGTCCAACAGTACATACAAAGCGTTCCCCCCGAAGGAGCGGTTTCCGCCATTCCGGACGATTGGAAAGCAGAAAAAGCGGCAGAGCTGGTGGATGGCGTGCTGCTCCTGTCCTTTCAGGGCGGGGATGCTACGGAAATCGAGGATTCCATCGCTGCCGCCTGTCTGACCCGCACCTTTTCTGCCGTGGATGGCGTGCGCAGTCTTTGCCTGACACTCCCGGGGCGAGAGGAAGACCTGATGATATCTCAGGACGACCTGCTGTTCAGCGACACCTCCATGCTGCCCAAGCAGGAGCAGATCGTTCTGTACTATCCTGACGAAAATCTGCGCTATCTTCTGCGGGAGACCCGCACCGTGGAGGCGATGGCGGCGGAGGACAAGCCTGCCTACATCATCCGACAGCTTTTGGAGAGCAAGCCCCATAGCTGCATCCCCTATGGCACCCGTCTTTTGAATCTCTGGGTAGAAAACGGTGTGTGTACCGTGGATTTATCGGGCATTTTTCTGCGGGACTTAAAGAACGATTTTGCCACGGAGCGTTTGGCGGTCTACAGCATCGTTAATTCCCTGACGGAGCTGGAAGAAATCCATACCGTGAATCTGTGGGTAGCCCATGCGCCCATTGGGGAGCTGAAATGGCTGGGTTCTGCCACGGGCCTTCTGCGGGATGATCGCATCATCCGCACGGAGGGGGGCGTGGATGCTTTCTTGTATGCCGTCTGCGGCGCAGAGGATTTATTGGTACCCGTGCCCGTATCCCTCCAGGAACTAAGTGCCGAGGCACTGGTGCAGAGCCTTTTGAGCTATGAAATGACCGTGGGCAGCAGCTATATTCCACGGGGCAGTAAGCTCCTGTCCGTGCGAATGAACGGCGGCGATTGCGTGGTGGACCTGACGGCGGAATTTATAGACGGCTGTGGCGACGAACGACAGGAACGCTTAGCGTTGCGTTGTCTGATTGCCACCCTCTGCGCCTTGCCCGAGGTAGAACGGGTAGAATTGCTGATCGAAGGCATCTCTCCCGCTTTCCAAGCTACTGAGCTGCAATATGTCCATACCACCGAAGCCAACTGGTTCGCCCCGTAGCCTGTACGATAGCATACCACCCTTGTTAGAATCCGTAGGGGTCGATGCCCACATC
>JAZOAV010000132.1:0-3205 GCA_045595645.1 Faecousia sp. | reverse complement strand
TTGATGGTTTCACGCAGGCACTTTTCACACCAGCCGTCGTAAAGTTCATTTTCGGTGAACGTTTCGCCACACTCACAGCAATCAGCGGCATCTTCAAAGTCACCGCCACAGTTAGGACAGCAGGAAAAGGTTTCATAAAAGCCATCGTCAAAACCGTGTCTTTCCTTGACTACCGTGCGATCTTCAAAATCGAACACATAGCCGCAATCGTTACACTTGCGTTGTCTATTCATTGTTTCTCCTTTCTGCGTCTGAACAGAAATCTTCATACAGTGTATATCTATCGTGTCTTAAACAATAACATCTTGGCTGTTTTGGTACAACTTCTCTTTGGTAAGTGCAATTTTTGCACCGCACAACTTCCACGGCATCCACGGTTGGTGCATCTGTTATTGTGTTCCGTCCCCAATTTATTCCAATAGAATACGAGTTCCAATGATCTTTGTTTTCCCTTGTATGAAACTGCATAAAAGCATCATCGTATCGTTCATCGAACAACGATTTTAACGCAGTGGCGTCAATCAACCGAATTTTGTTTTTCATGTTTACATCCCTCACTAACATAATCAAAATAGCTACTATATTGGCGTTTAACCACGCCCGTAGTAGAATATCGAAACATAAAACCATTGGTACTTTTTTTCTTTCCTTGACACACTTCAACTATATGATTACAACCTGTGTCTATCTCCGCAGACCTGATAGAAGGATATTCTTTGCCCGTGTTAAGGCAAATTATCGGTCTTACCCGAATTGAATGTGGTTGCCTTGTTGGCGTTAAACGAATGCCGTCAGACACCCATTCTTCGCAATCTTCGCCATCGATACTATATCGCTTGATAATTGTATACCGCTTTACTTTACCAGAAAATACCCTGGAAACAAAGCAATAGAAAGAGGATTTTGTTTTCCCAAGTGATTTTGCACATTCTTCTGAATTACCATCATATATGATAGCTTCGTCAGTCTTGTTGTCGTAGATGGTGTATCGAAAAAACTCTAACCTTCCGTTATTTCTCAACCCTCTACTATTTGCTTTTGATGGGTTCTTCATATTTATCTTTTCTCCCATTAAGCTACTTGTGGTGTGTATTTTGCAGTAGAACCAATATTGCCAGCGAGGTTTTTCCTCTCAACAGTAACGAGTGTGTCTGTAACAATGATAACTGCGTCAGGAAGTTTTTTAGCCTTCTTGATGTGATCAAACAGATCATCTTCGTCAATCACCCAATTGTCAACACCATGCACAACTCTTTCACCTGTAATGTCGGATGTGTGCCAGTGTTCGATTCTCAATTTGTATTTCGGCAGATCTTCTGCGTATACTGCTGCCATTTTAGCGATTACATTGTCCATTGCATTTTTAATTACTTTATTATTCATGTTGAATCTCCCTTCAAATGGTTGGATGGAAGTTTAGAACCCAATTGTGTTATATGCCTTGCTTTCTTGAAATTATTTGCATTTTCGGACACAATTTTGACATATGTCATTTTATTTTAATCTAAAAATTTTATTGGGTTGCCCCCTGTGACTATATATTAACATATCTTCGCCTAAATGTCAACAACTAAATTATAATTTTTAGAAAAAAGTTATATAATTATTTATAACGAAAAAGCAAGGGGATTTCTCCCCCTGCTTCCTTGATTGGTTATAGGTCTAAAACTTTGTCGATGAACGATGTATACATATTGGGGTGCAAAATCCTCACAGCTTCGACCAATTCGTTCATTAGTCGCCACGCCCTGTCTGCTTTCTTATCGTTTACCGCCTTTAGAAATTCGCTGTCGCCATTCGTCTCAACATATATTTCGACCTGTTCCATAGGCGGTGCGGAATAGGATTGCATCGGCATTGGATGTGGGACTTCCTGCGCCCGTGTAGGCTCACCGAAAAGATAGTCTTGTATGATTATCAAATCAGCAAGGACGGCTCTCTTGTTGCCCGTGACAGGCTCTTCCATACATTGTTCAATCGCCTGTGCAACTTCCTTTTCGGTTATCATTCAATCAAACCCTTGTTATGCTCTTTCGAGTGCCTGCATACACCGCTTGAGTGCTTCACGCTCGGCAGGCTTCTGTGCCTGCTCCATCATTTCCTCAAGCTGTTCCATCATATATTCCTTTCCATCGTCACGGGAATAACCACCGCCACGATAAGAGGAATTGCCGCCACGGTTGCCACCTCTGCCACCACGGGCATAGGACATATCGTCATCGTAGGACATACCGCCGTCACGGCTGTATCTGCCCATACTGTCACGCTTGGCATAGCGACCACGACCACGGGCATAGGAAGAACCGCCACGCTCGGAGTAGCCGCTTTCGTAGGAAGTGCCGTAAATACGACCCTCGCCCATATAGTGACCGTCCTCGGAGTAGCCAAGTTCCTGCTTCAAGGTGTCAATTTTCATAATATTTTTGACGGTATCGGTCAGTTTATGGATTGCTTCAAGATCACCGGCGGACATTTTGTTTGCTTTCTTGCCTTTCTCTGCGTAATCTTCCAGTTCAGCGCAGAGCAGGTCTTTCAAATCTTCCATATAGTGCATAGTTCATTCTCCTTTCGTTAGGCTACACGGTCAAAGATGATGTTCGCATTGGAAACATCAATCGCCGTGGTGTCGCTCACATTTTCAACGGATACGGTCACGCAACAGCCACAGGGAATTTCAATAAATGTCGTGACCGACACATTGAAAAACGCCTCTGCGACGGTGGGCGTGACGGTAGCGAGGGCATTGCCCAGTTCCTCACCGTTGATAGTAAGTGCAATGCTGATAGGCTCAACTGTGCCACCCTCTGCAATAGCAATATTGCCATTGAAGGTCACACGGTAAACAGCCTTATTACAGCCGTTAGAACCTTTCAGAAAGAAGATGCCGGAAGTGTCCCGGTGCTGAATGTAACCCTTGTGGCAAGCACGGCTACCATTGGCAAAGATTACATTTTCGTCCACAGCAATCGTCTGGACGGGAATTGCGCTGTATTCAGCAGCCATAAATTAAATCATTCCTTTCAAATAAAATAAGGCGGCAGGATATGGCATCCCACCGCCTCGGTAAACAGTGTCAAGCAATCAATTTCGTGAGGCCACGAAAATGATACTCGACCATTTCCACAGTGGGAAAAGTAAGTTCTTTCTTATTTGGTTAGAAAGAGCCACAGCCACAGCCGTTGGAAGCATAGTTCACAGTACCGCA
>JAZOAV010000131.1:0-21957 GCA_045595645.1 Faecousia sp. | reverse complement strand
TTGCTTACTAAAGGTGATAACCTAAAAGAGGTTTTGTTCCCGGGTAAATAGATCGCGAGCATTTGCCGATGATGGCAAATGCGCGCGCTTTATAATCTAATTAGTTGCCGCAATCCTCGATGTAGAGCTCACGGACGGCGTTGGGGTCAGCGGGCTTGGTAGCGGGGGCAGCAGGGGCTGCGGTGGCCTGGGGGTTATTTCTTGTTTCCAAGAACTTGGATGCGACCTGGGGGAACAGAGCGTAGGACAGCACATCCTCGTCGCTCTTGGCAAGGTCTCCGGCTTCCTTACGGTACTTCGCCAGCTCCGGCTTCAGAAGGTCTGCGGGACGGCAGGTGATCACCTTGTCGTCACCGATGCACTTTCTGCGAACTTCCTCGTTGACCTTGCCGGGCAGCTTGCCGTATTCGCCACGGAGCAGACCCTTGGATTCCTTGGGAACCATCTTGTAGCGTTCACCGCCGATGATGTTCATCACGGCCTGCGTTCCAACGATCTGGCTGGTGGGAGTGACCAAGGGGGGGTAGCCGAAGTCCTTACGCACACGGGGAACCTCTGCCAGCACATCGTAGTAGCGATCCTCTTGTCCTGCCTGCTTGAGCTGACCCAGCATATTGGACAGCATGCCGCCGGGAACCTGATACATGAGAGCCTTGGTATCTACATTCAGAACCTTGGGGTCCAGTGTGCCTTCCTTTTTCAGCCGTTCTGCCACCTTGCGGAAATGGGCAGCGGCATCGTTCAGCTTGACCAGATCCAAACCGGTGTCGCGATCTGTGCCTTCCAAAGTGGCGACCAGAGCCTCCGTCGCAGGCTGAGAGGTGCCGTTGGCCATGGGGGACAGGGCGCAGTCTACGATGTCTACGCCTGCCTGTGCAGCCATCAGGTTCACCATATCGCCGGTGCCGGCAGTGTTATGGGTATGCATGTGGATGGGAACGGATACATTATCCTTCAGCTTCTTTACCAGTTCGAAAGCGTGGTAGGGAAGCAGGAGGTTTGCCATGTCTTTGATACAGATGGAGTTTGCGCCCATCTTTTCCAGCTCCTTGGCAACCTTGACGAAATATTCGTCGTTGTGCACGGGGCTGACAGTATAGCTCAGGGCGACCTCTGCCCATGCGCCGTACTTCTTTACGGATTCCACCGCCTTGCGCAGATTGCGGATGTCGTTCAGGGCATCAAAGACGCGCACCACATCAATGCCGTTTTCAATGGACTTCTTGCAGAATTCCTCTACGACATCGTCAGCGTAGTGCTTATAGCCCAAAATGTTCTGCCCACGGAACAGCATTTGCAGCTTGGTCTTGGGCATATGCTTCTTAAAGGTGCGCAGACGCTCCCAGGGATCTTCGTTGAGGAAGCGCATACACACATCGAAGGTGGCACCGCCCCAACATTCCAGGGACCAGTAGCCCATATTATCCAGCATTTCCAAAGCGGGGAGCATATCCTCGATGCGCATACGGGTAGCTGCTTGAGATTGGTGGGCATCGCGGAGAATGGTTTCTGTAATCTTCAGGGGATTCTTTTGCATGGTCATTTCTCCTTTACCATAGGATTAGCCGAACAGGGCGATAAACACGCCTGCGGCTACAGCGGAGCCGATGACACCTGCCACATTCGGGCCCATAGCGTGCATGAGCAGGAAGTTGGAGGGATCGGACTCTTGACCGACCTTTTGAGAAACACGGGCGGCCATGGGAACAGCGGAAACACCGGCCGAGCCGATGAGGGGATTGATTTTCTTGCCTTCCGGCAGGAAGAGGTTCATAAACTTTGCCAGCAGGACACCGCCGGCGCTGCCAAACATAAAGGCGATTACGCCCAGAAGCAGAATACCCAAGGTTTCACCTGTCAGGAAGGATTCGGCCTTGGCAGTGGCTCCTACGGAAATACCCAGGAAGATTACGCAGATATTCATCAGCTCATTCTGGGCAGTCTTGGCCAAACGGTCGGTCACGCCGCACTCCTTGAGCAGGTTGCCCAGCATCAGAGCACCGACAAGAGGGGTAGCACTGGGAACCAGCAAGGCGACAAACGCAGTAACGGCGATAGGGAAGACGATTTTTTCCTTCTTGGATACGCTTCGCAGAGCATCCATACGGATGAGGCGTTCCTTTTGGGTGGTCAGACCCTTCATAATAGGGGGCTGGATCACGGGCACCAAAGCCATGTAGGAGTAGGCAGCAATGGCAATGGGGCCAAGATAAGCGGGGGAGAGCTTGGTGGTGACATAGATGGCCGTGGGGCCGTCGGCACCGCCGATGATGCCGATGGAGGCAGCCAATTTTTGGATATCCTCCATAATGGGACCGCCCAATTCCATAGTTGTGGCACCCAGATAGGCGATGAAAATGCCAAGCTGGGAGGCAGCACCCAAAAGCAGGCTCTTGGGGTTGGCGATGAGGGGGCCAAAGTCAGTCATGGCACCTACTCCGATGAAAATCAGGCAGGGATAGATGCCCAGCTTGACACCTAAATAGAGTACATCAATTAAACCAAAGGTTTCGGAGCTGTGAAAGGCGCTCCAATTCACATGACCGCCTTCAAAAATTTCGCTGTGGAACATGCCTGCTCCCGGGAGATTGGTCAGAAGCATACCAAAAGCGATAGGCAGCAGAAGCAGAGGCTCAAAGCCACGACCGATTGCCAAATACATGAGCAGGAAGGAAATAAGCATCATGAGAAGGCTTTTCCAATCGCAATTTTGAATCAACTGTACGAGACCGGTCTGTGCAAGAAAGTCCTCCACAGCTTCGCTATTGGTCTTTGTTTCGATATTGGCTTCTTCCGGCAAGGTGGCTGCTTCGGCAAATACCGTCATGCACAGGCAGAGCAAAATGGAGCTGAGCAGAACGGATAGAATGATACGGTGCAGAGTTTTTTTATTTTTCAGCATAGGATTCGCATATTTGGAAGACTCAGGCGATGGTGCAAATAATGGCCTGCGTTTCAACGCTGTCGCCCTTACGGACATTGAGAGCAGAGACTGTGCCGTCACAGGGAGCTTGAATCTCGTTTTCCATCTTCATGGCTTCCAGAATGACCAAAACCTGACCCTTCTTGACACTCTGACCGTTCTGCACCTTGACATCCAGAATGGTGCCGGGCATGGGAGCCTTAACAGCATTGCCGCCTGCGGGAGCTGCGACAGGAGCAGGAGCGGCGGGCTTGGCGGCGGGGGTGCTCATGGTGGAGGGAGCAGACATTTCTTCGATTTCGACCTCATACAGAGAGCCGTTGACATTGACACGATACTTTTTCATATAATGATCCTTTCTCCGTTATATTAGATTTTTTTGATGGACAGAATGCGGATGGCAGACAGCTCGGTACCGCTGTATTCTGCGATGGCTGCACCGATGGCAGCGGCCAATTCGCCGCGATTGGGGATGGCAGCAGAATTGGGGATGGCAGAGCTTGGGACAGGCACCTCTTCCACCGGCTCCCTCTTTTCACGGCAGGCCAGTGCCAGCAGGTAGCACAGCCCAATGATGAGAATCAGGACGGCGAAAACAGTGGCCATGCCCATCAGAACAACAAACCAGTCTTGCATTGTTTTCCTCCTTTACGATAAGGCGTGGAGCCTTTGTATTACTTGCGGACTTCTCCCTTGGGGAGAAGGCGACTTTTGCACTAAACGATGGTGAAATCCCGCGTCAACAGAAGCTGACCGTCTACATAGATTTCCAAGGTGTATTTGCCGGGGTTGGATTGGGCTTCACCTTCCTTGATCGGACGCGGCACCAGATTGGTATGGTATTTATCAAACCACAGCTCATCCCATTTCAGTTCCTTCGAGCTGTCTGTGACGGCAATGCCGTTTTCATCTCGCAGAACATAGAGCAAGGTGACAACCTCATCCGAGGCGGCCACGCTTTCCACCTGCGCACAGATGACGATGTCTTCGTCGGTGGCAAAGGTGTCTCGCAGGCTGGTCAGTTCCTTGTAGGTCCAGTTTTCCTCTTCCGGCTTCTTCCACATGGAAACAGCATCGGAATCGGCGGCAAAGGGAGCGGCGGGGGACAGGGCATGTCCGTTGAAGGCATCGGCTTCGGGAGTGGTGAAGGTGGTACGCACGGAGCCGAAGACGGTTGCAGCGTCAGCGGCGGTCAGGTGCAGCACCATTTCGTATTCCGCATTGGGAATCAGACCTCTCAGCACGGCGGAATTACTGTCGATATCCTCGCTGCCGGCACTGAGAACATAGGGGACATGATAGCTGCCGATGACATTATAAGCCAAGTGCCAGCCACCCTTGGGGGAACCTGCGGGAGTAGACCAGCTTACAGTGATGGTGCCGTCGGCGTTGGTTCTTGCATGGAGATTCTCCACGATGATGGGCTTGGCGGGCAGCTCCAATACAGCAGGATCGTCCATGCCGGGGGCTGTGACGCTAAAGGTGTAATCTTCGTGGAAGCCGGGCAGGCTTTTGAAGGTAAATTCCGTAGCAGTGGTGGTTTCCGTGAAGCTGTAGCCTGCGCTTTCGCAGCTTACCGTCCACTGTGCGGGGACATTTTCGCCGCACAGCCAGGAAAGGCTGACGCTGTGGCTGTCAGCATTGGAAATATGCAGGGAATCCACTGTGACAATGGGAAGCAGCTCATATTGTGTGCTGAGCTGTCCGGAAAGGAATACATCCTCGGTATTGGCTGTCAGGGTAAAACTGTACTGATGGTTCATTTCCAAGCCGCTCACCAGATATTCCTTGCCTTCAAAGGAGAAGGGGGTACCTGCATTGCCGGCTTCGTCCGTATATTGTACGATCCATGTGATGGGCTCGGCACTTTCATAAGCAAGGCTGAGTCGAATCTGTCCGTCCTGTTCGCCACGGCGGGCGGTAAAGCTCTTGACCTCAGTGGTGCCGGGGGTAATGACATTGATGGTATGGGAGCTGCCGGAGCTGAGACAATGATATTCAGACGCGCTTACGGTGATGGTATAGGCCGTTTCGGGGCGCAGACCGGTGAAGGTGTAGTAGCTTCCGTCGCGGCTGCCGGGGTAAGCGTTGCCGTAGCTGTCGGTGCAGGTCACAAGGAACTTCTCCTGCTCGTCGGGGGAGACAAGCTCCACAGTCAGCTCAGAGATGCTGCTCTTTTCATCGATTACCTTCAGTTCGGCGACATTTACAAAGTAGTCGGTAATGAGATAGTAGCCTACTGCGGCGATGCCTGCCAACAGAATCACCAAAATGATGAGGATGAGCCAGCGATGTGCACCCTTCTTCTTGGGAGCGGGGTAGTCTTCCTCTTGGTCAGGCGTTTTGGCATCCTCATAGTCGTGGCTGGTCTCTATGGGCGCGACCTTCATGGTCAGTCGGCTATCGGAATGCAGAGCTTCGTCCTGTTTTGCCTTCGATGCGGGAGTTGCGCCGACCGCCTTGTTGACGGAGGCAATCAGATCGTCCAGATTTACCTGCTCCGGCTCGTGGGCTTCTTCTGCGTGCCTTGCCGTTTTTTTCTTCTTGGTAGAAGTTTCGGGCTGAGGCGTAGGCTGCGCAGAAGCTACTGCGGCAGATGCTTCTTCGGCAGAAGATTCTTCAACAGGAGATTCCTCGGCGGGTACTTCTTCCTCTGTGGGGATAACGGGTATTCGCGCAGAAACATAAACAGGCTCATCGGGCTCGCTGTCCTCCGCTGTGCCGCTGTTAGTGGTATCGGGAGCGAAGTTCTGACGGAAGGCAGCGTCTAAGGTATCCACATCCACCATGCGGATGGGTTCTTCCTCATCCGGTTCCTCTTCGATCACAACAGGCTCCGGATCGGTCACAATGGGCGGGGTGATAAAATCATCGGGAACCTCGTTGCGCTGCATATAGAGCATCAGGGCCAGCTTCAGCTGAGAAGGATCAGCAAAACGGTCTTCCGTGCGGAAGGAGCACGCCTTCAGAATGATTTCCGTCAGCTCGTAGTCGGCATACAGGGGAGTGGGCAGGGCCTTGCCGGTGGAACGCAGTCGTTCTGCCATAGCCTCCGTTGTATTCTCGTCCACAAAGGGGCCGTGGTTGCCGTTGTAGATGCGGTAGAGCACCATGCCCAAGGCATACATATCAACGGTCATATTGGGAGAAGCGGCAATGTCGCTCAACTCCGGTGCGGAGTAGGGCCCGATATAGGTTTCCGGTGTACTGGAATAGTCCAGTTCGCTGATGGGAACCAGACCCAAATCACCCAAAAGGAAGCGACCTGAGGATAGTAGATAAATGTTCTCCGGCTTCAGATTTTGGAACAGATAGCCGGCCTCCCGACAGGCGATCAGGGCATCACACAAATCAATGCCCATATTGATAGCCTTGAGATGGGTGATGGGGCTGCGATTGAGCAGCTCGTTCAGGGGGACATGCAGGGGATAGAGTATGTATACATCGTAGCCGACGCCTTCGCTCTTGGGTTCGATCTGATAATCCAGAGCACCGACAAAGCAACCGGAAGCGGCAAGTTTCTTTCCAATGTCCAGCTCACGGCGCATGTCCTCCACGACACGGGTATAGTATTCGTGAACGGCGGCATCATCGGCATAGGCTCCTGACAGAATCAAAGCACGCACATGACCGTCAGAGGCAGGAATGGACTGGTACTTGAGAACATGACGCTCTCCGTTGACCGGATTCTGCATGGTGTAGCAGGTCTGCTCTGCCTGTCGGCTGATTTCTTTTTCGACGATGAGGTTGTCCAAAAGTGGCGAGACCATCTTTAATTCGGACATTAAAATACGCCTCCTCATATGAACTCAAATTCTCACTCATATATAGTATGATATTTTTTAAAAAAAATCAAGTAAGATTCTTGTCATATTGAAAAGAAAATGGTATGATATGAAAAAAAGAAAGGAGGGAAGGCATACTTAGTATGCATTCTATTATGGAAGAAAAGGTTTTTTGTTATTATTGTGGGACGGCGTATCGTCCTGAGGAGGGCAAATGCCCGCTCTGTGGCAGCACAAAGCAGGCAGAAGGGCCGGACAGACCCATGCCCTTGCGCAGAGAGCGTCGCCCCGAACCCCAGCGGAAACGCAAGCCGGCGAAACCTGTACAACAAAAGAAGGAAGAGTCTCGTCAGAACAAAAAGATTTTGCGTGCGGCCTTGATATTCCTGTCGCTGGCCGTGGTGCTGGTGCTGTGGTTTATCGGAGACATGGTAGGCTGGTGGCCCGGCTTTGAGGATTTGATTGATCGGGAGCCGCCGGCCACCGTGGTGGAAAATACGGATTGCACCCAGCTTCTTTCTGACCGCCCCAGCATCGACTTCCTGAATGTAGGCGAGACGGCAGAGCTGTGCATCAGTGTCAATCGAAGCTGCACGGAAACGCTCTATTGTGTCAGTAATCATCCTGAGGTTGCAACCGTGTCTCAGGAGGCGACTACCACAGAGGGCGAGGAGCTAAAATCTGTCACCTTCACCATTACCGCAGTGGCTCCCGGTGCAACGGAGATTTCCATCGCCTGCGGCAAGCGGAGCTTGTCCTGCCCTGTGACCGTAATGGGAACGCCCCAGATCAGTGAGAACACAGAGAATACTGAGCCTTCAATGGATGAGAACTATCTGCCCGAGCTGAACCGCATGACCGTGGACTTAGAGGAAAAGGATGCCACCGTGACTTTGAAGGTGACAAATCTTCCCGAGGGGGCTGAGGTGCTGTGGAGAAGTGACAATGAGAGCATTGCTTCTGTCAATGCGGAGGGCGTTGTGACGGCTGTAGCTCCCGGTGAGACTACTGTAACTGCTGAGGTGAACGGCAAGACCGTAATCGCCGAGGTGCGCTGCACCTTCAAGGAAGAAGTGGATAATGATGGCGCACATCTGGAAACCACCGATGCAACCATCAAGGTGGGCGAGAAGTTCCCCCTGTATCTGTATAACTCTAACAGTGAACATATTGACGACATAGAGTATCTTGTGGACGATACAAGCGTCTGCGAGGTGGAGGACAACTATGTCAAGGGTGTAGGCAAGGGCACTACCACCGTTACCGTAGTCTATAATGGCGAGAAGTATATTTGCATCGTCCGTGTAAGATAAAGAATTTGCCGCCTCCGGTCATAGCATCGGAGGCGGCATTGATTTATAAGAATTTGCCCAATTTGGTTTTGGGGAAGGCTTCGGCAAGGGACTCTAACTTTTGGGGCAGCTTGGTAAAACGAGCCACCAGCCAGCCAATTTCGCTTACGGCGATGCCGCCCAGCACATCCACCAGCACATGCTGCTTGGTGAACAGCGTAGAGGCGAATACCAAAAGCGTTCCCGTACAGCAAAGCGTGCAAATCAGGGCTTTGTGCCGCAGTTTCTTACACTCAAAGAGGTAACGGGTGCCCATATAAGCCACGAAGCAGTGGATGGAGGGGAACAGATTCGTTGGGGTATCCAAAAAATAAATCGCACGCATCAGAAATGGAATGATGCCACTGCCGTCTACTTCGGGGCGTACATTGGTAGTGGGAAAGACGATGAAAAAGAACAGACAGATCAGCTTTGCCACACCGTCGGCAACAGCTAACTTGCAGGCCAGCTGGGGACTTTCCTTGGCAACTGTTGTATACTGGTAGATCCAGAACAGGTAGGTGCCGATATAGACCAGCACCCATGCAGGGGCAAAGGGCGTGGCAGCATCAAAGGCGGAGGTGATATCCACCGCATTTTCAACGCCGAAAATCCACTGAAAGACCTTGGCACCCTGATAGGCCAAGAGATTGGTCAGACCTGTCAAACACAGGGGTAAAATGGCGTAGGTGGGAATGAGTCTCCGCAAAAGCCGTCGGAACAAGGGGCTTCACCTCGAAAAAAAGACTGTAAAAATTATACCACCTTTTTCGAGCTTGTCAATCCTTCTTTTCCTCGCGGAAGGCGAAGAAGCGTTGACCCAGATAGTTAAAGGCCACGAAAAGTCCCATGCCCACAAGCATGGCAATGTTCTCTTGCCACTTGGGAGCAAGTCCGCTTAACAGGGTTTCCACCAGAGGCTGGGCAAGCCCGTAGGCCAAGCCGTAGCACACGGCGATATTCAGGGCGAAGCGCAGCACCACGCCCCAGCCCTTGCCTGCGTATTTGAAGGTGAAGTAGCGGTTGAGGAAGTAGCTCATCACACTGGCAAGAGCATAGCTGACGGAGGAGGAAAGCCAATAGCCCCAGCCTGCCACATTCAGAAGCAGAAAGGACAGCCCGTTGCCCACAAGGGTGTTGAGGATGCCTACCAAGAGGAATTTCCATGCTTTTTCGTCAAATAGAGAGAGTATCTTTTGTTTCATGTTAGCCTCCATATCTTTTTATTCCCAGCAGGTGGAAATTTCACCATTGCTGTTTACGGAGAAAATCGTCTGTCCGTCATTGCTGCAATAGCGCAGAAGGACAAGGCTGGGCGGGTTATCAAATTGGGTATCCAAATCGGCGGCTAAGGTTGCCACCAAAGAGAGGTAGCTTTCAGGTGCCAGATCATCGACAAAAATGTTGCCGCCCAGCTTGCAGGCTTGTTCATAGGTGATGTCGAAGCTCTTACGAACGGTCAGGGTGCCGTCGGAAAATTGCGTATCGCTAAGCTGCCAGTGCTCCTGTACATAAGACAGCAGGTCGGTGTCACGGCTTTCGGTTGGCTTGCTGCTGCCGGGATAAAGCTTCAAAAATAGTACACAGGCGGCAATGGCAATGATCAAAAGCACTGCCAAAAGGGGCAACAGGATCAAAAGTGTTTTTTTCATGGAGTTCACCTCGGTTCCTATTGTACCCCTAATTGTATCAAAAGTCAATCATACAGCATCCAACTGTACGCCGGAAAGGAGAGAGGAGAAGGTTTTTTCGTGCTGGGGAGCCTTTTCTGCGGTACATTCCACGCTTACGGCATAGTAGTAGCTGCCGTCATAGATCACGGTGCTTTGACACAGCTTGGTGCCGTTTTCTCCTGCTACACTCCATGCACAGCGGTATTTTTCAAAGGGGTAATTTCCTGCCAAAATGGGTTTTAGGCTGTCGCGGTTTCTGCCGGTGATATGGACAAAGGCGGCATCCCAGGAGGCAGCTTGAAAAATTTCCTCGGTAATGGTGTAGTCGGTATGGGAAAATACGGCACGACGGCCCTCGTCCTCCGAGAGCGTTAGGATTGCCTGCTGTGGTACCTCTGCTTCAATGCGAAAGCAGGGGAGGGAGGGTGCTTCGATGCTGTCATTGACACACTCGATGGAAAAATTTTCCTTGACAGAGCAACCGAATAATAGTACAATAGTGACAATAAGCTGAAATGCGACAAAGCGTTTCATAGCTTCCACCTCCGAAAGGAATTGTTGAGATGTTAAAATACTATGTGCTTTATTTGGTGATTATGAACACCCTTGATTTTGTTTTGATGTGGCGGGATAAACGGCGGGCACAGCGGCGGCAGTGGCGTATTCCCGAGGCGGTTCTGCTGGGCGTGGGAGCCCTTGGTGGATGCTTCGGCGGCTTTGTGGCAATGCATATGTTCCGTCATAAGACTCTGCACATGAGCTTCAAAATGGGGCTTCCGATTATGATGATGGTGCATGTGTACCTGTTTATCCGTTTTTGGGAAACAGGCGATCTGATATCCTTCCTGTAATAAGCAAAACAGGCATGAGTCAAATCATGCCTGTCAGACTGTCAAAAAACTTTGTAGGGGAGGTTCACGAACCTCCCGCGCGGCTCAAAAGTTCCGTTTTCTTACATAATTTTCGGCGAATCCGAAACATTTCATAGGCGGGCGATTCATGAATCGCCCCTACGATACAGTTTTTTTGACACGCTCACAGGCATGAGTCAAATCATGCCTGTTTCGTTTCTTGTTCGCTCGGGCCCAGCTTGCGCTTATTGCCTTCGGCATCTACCACATAGGTGTTATCCAACTGGCTGCGCAGATTGCCGCAGACGGAATCAATGTAGATTTTGCGCAGCTTTGTCCGTTCTTCCAGCTCTGCTTCGTTGAGACCTTCGGCCTTGGCTTTGCGGGCCAGCTCGTTGATGCGAGCGATTACTTCTTGCATGGTCATAATATCATCTCCTACAGTCATAATAACGAAAATTACGCTTCCTGTCAAGAAGATACTTGTCGGGAAGCGTTTTTTCGGTTATAATGGGAGCAATATTGGGTTTTCGATATTTGGTCGTAGCGCGCGGCATCCTTGACGCGCCGCCGCGTAAAACCGAATAAAGGGAAATTGCTTGAAAAAGGAGGGCATGTATGCGAATTTTAATCATAGGCGGCGGTGCGGCCGGTATGATGGCAGCCCTGACTGCCTCGGAGCAGGCGGAACATCATGTGATTTTAGCAGAGCGGCAGAGCCGAATGGGGCGCAAGCTCTTGGCAACGGGTAACGGTCGCTGCAATCTGAGCAATCAAAATCTGGAGTTGTCCCATTATCACGGGGAACAGCCGGAGTTTTGCCGTCCTGCTCTGGAGGCCTTTGGAGTGGGGGCGGCCTTGGACTATTTCCGCTCCTTGGGACTTTTGACGGTGACAGAGCCCTCTGGAAGGGTCTATCCCTACAGCGACAGCGCAAACAGCGTTGCCGATGTCTTGCGTTTGCCCTTGGAACAGCGGAAGAATGTGGAGATTTTAACGGGACGGGAAATTCTGTCCCTACAGCGGAAAAAAGGAAGATTCATAGCTGACGGAATTGAGGCGGACAAGGTGATTGTCTGCTGTGGTGGCATGGCGGGCAGTAAGTTAGGCGGCACGGAGCTGGGCTATAAGCTCTTGGGCAGCTTGGGACACAGCCGTACCAAGCTCTATCCCTCCCTGGTACAGCTTCGCACGGACACCCGTTGGGTGCGTTCCCTCAAGGGAGTGCGTGCCGAGGCACAGGTGCGCCTGAATGGGCAGTGCCGGCGGGGCGAGGTACAGTTTACGGACTATGGCATCAGCGGCCCTGTAATTTTTGAGCTGTCCCGTGGTTTGAGCGAGGGGACGCTGCTGTTGGATTTCCTGCCTGATGTGTCGAATCAGGAGCTGAAAGCGCTTTTGCGGAAACGCTGTCAGGATATGCCTGAGCTGAAAGCGGAGGACTTGCTCACGGGAATGCTCCACAATCGTTTGGGAAGAACCTTGCTCCGTGCCTGCGGCCTGTCTTTGGAAACGACCTGCGGAGAGTTGGGGGCGTTAGACGATTTGGTGCATATGGTGAAGCATTTTGCCCTGCCTGTTATCGGTAACATGGGCATGGAGCAGGCGCAGGTGACGGCGGGAGGCATCCGCACGGCGGAATTCTGCGCCCATACCTTAGAAAGCTGCCTTTGCCCCGGTTTGTATGCTGCGGGTGAGGTTTTGGATATTGACGGTGACTGCGGCGGCTACAATTTGCAGTGGGCATGGTCGTCCGGCCGTCTGGCAGGAATGTTGAAAGGATCGTTATGATACGAATTCGGGATATTATTTTGCCGCCGGAGCATGACCAATCGGCACTGCTCTATTGTGCGGCACAGGCGTTGCAGATCAAGGCTTCGGAGATTACGAGCTTGCAGATTTTTCGCTGTTCTTTAGATGCGCGGAAGAAACCCCGGCTCTTTTGGGTGTACACGGTAGATGTGACTCTGCGCAGCAGCGAAAAACAGGCTATGCGGCGGATTCGCAACAAGAAAATCACTTTGGAGCAACCCTACTATTACAAAATACCCAAGTGTAGTGCTGACCAACGGCCGGTTGTGGTAGGCTTTGGCCCTGCGGGAATGTTTGCGGCACTGGTGCTTGCCAATGCCGGTCTGCGCCCCGTCGTGTTGGAACGGGGCGAAGCCGCACCTCAGCGGAAAGCCAAGGTAGAAGCCTTTTGGAACGGCGGCGCACTGGATCCGGAGTCCAATGTGCAGTTCGGGGAGGGGGGCGCAGGCACCTTCTCCGATGGTAAGCTGAACACGGGAGTCAAAAACGAGCGAATCCGCTGGATTCTCTCTCAGCTTGTCCGTTTTGGAGCGGCAGAGGATATTTTGTATGATGCCAAGCCCCATGTGGGGACGGATGTGTTATACGAAGTCGTGCAACGCCTGCGGGAACGCATCTGCAAGTTAGGCGGCGAAGTGCGCTTTGGCGCAAAATACATTGCCACGGAGCAGGAAAACGGCTCCGTCTGCGCCGTGCGCTATGTGTGCGGCGGGGAAGAACATCGTTTACCTTGCGACAGCGTGATTTTAGCCATCGGGCACAGTGCAAGGGACACCTTCCGTCAGCTTCATGCGGCGGGATTTCCCATGGAAGCCAAGCCCTTTTCTATGGGCGTGCGCATCGAGCATTTTCAGAAGGCTGTGGATGAAAGTCAGTACGGCGGTCCTCGACAGAAGGGCTTGCCCCCTGCGGATTATAAGTTGAATGTGCATCTGCCCGACGGTGGCAGTGCCTATACCTTCTGTATGTGCCCCGGTGGACATGTGGTTGCGGCAGCCTCCCAAGAGGGGCGCGTGGTGACCAATGGCATGAGCTATCGGGCACGGGACGGAGAAAATGCCAATGCCGCCTTACTGGTGACTTTGAAGCCGGAGGATTTTCCCGATCAAAGCGTGTTGGGAGGCATGTACTGGCAAGAGGAGTTAGAGCAGCGGGCGTTTGTGATGGGCGGCAGCAATTATCATGCACCTGCCCAGACTGTGGGAGATTTCCTGGCGGGACGGCCCTCTGTGCACTTGGGAGCGGTGCAGCCTACCTACCGCCCCGGGGTCGCGCTCTGTGATTTGGCGGAGCTGTTTCCCACAAACATTACGGACACCCTGCGAAAGGCGATTTCTGCCTTGGATGGACAGCTCAAGGGCTATGCGGATGAAAATGCACTGCTGACGGCACCGGAGACCCGCAGTTCTTCACCGGTGCGGATTTTGCGGGATGAAAGCTATCAAAGCCCTGCCTGTAAAGGGTTTTACCCCTGTGGCGAGGGTGCAGGTTATGCCGGAGGCATTATTTCCGCCGCCTTGGACGGTATGCTCTGCGCCGAGGCGTTGATGCAAGGCTTGTGAATAAAAGGAAGGAGGGAACGAGATGAAGAAGCTGTTTTTCTGTTTGATACTGCTGTGCCTGAGCCTGACGGCATGCGGCAGGAGCAATACGCTGATCTATGGCAGTGAGGATTACACCCGCATCAATCCTGCCATGGACGAGCGCAGAGAAATTGACCTGCTGCTGTTTGACGGTCTGACGGATCACGACGGCAACAATCAAATCGTTCCCCGTTTGGCAGAGTGTTGGGACTATGATGGGTCAACCCTGACATACACCTTTTATCTTGTGAAAGGGGTCGAGTGGCACGATGGCGAGCCCTTTACCGCCGAGGATGTCAAATTCACCTTTGATGCCATTATGGACGAGGCAAACCGCTCCCACAATGCCCCCGACTACGAGGATGTGGCAGAAATCACGGTGCTGGACGAGCACACGGTTGCTTTCCGCTTGTCGGCGGAAAATGCGGCGTTTTTGGACTATATGACCATGCCGATTCTGCCGAAGCATTGCTTGGAAGGGGAAAACTGGCAGGAATCCGACTTTTTTCAGGAACCCGTGGGCACAGGCCCCTACAGGCTGACGGACTGGGAAAAGGGGGAATCCATCACCCTAAAACGGAATAGCGATTATTTTGCCGGCTCTGCCAACATCAGAAAAATCATTTTCAAGATCGTTCCCGATGCGGCTGTGCGTTATATACAGCTTCTTCGCGGAGATTTGGACTTGGCGCAAATCAATCCCGCGGATGCCAAAAAATCGGAAGGGAAGTCCTTGGAGCTGTACCCCATGACTACAGCCGATTACCGTGGGATTTTGTACAATTTTCGCAATCCCTATTGGCGGCACAATGGAGATCTGATTCCCGCATTGAACTATGCCATTGACCGACAAGCAATGGTGGATGAGATTTTGCTGGGATACGGCGAAACGGCTTATAGCCCCTTGCAGAGAAATATTTATAACTATGATAATGTAGAGCATTACGATTATGACCTGAAGAAGGCGCAGACCCTTTTGGGTGAGCTGGGCTGCGAATTGGACGGACAGGGCTATTGGAACCGCAACGGTCACCGCATCAGCTTTGTGATCAATGCTGATGCGGGAGATTCGATACAAATGAAAATGGCGCAGATGGCAGCCCGACAGCTTAGGGATATCGGGCTGGATGTGCGGGCAGAGGCACCTGCCGAGGGGATTGATTGGTACGGGCAGCAGTGCTGTATCATCGGACGAGGATCTCCCTTCGATGCGGACGACCATACTTATAAAGTGTTTGGCACGGACAAGGGCGCCAATGCTTCGGGCTACTCCAATAGGGAAGTGGATGCCTGCTTAACGCAGGCACGACAGACCATCGACAAAGCAGAGCGTGCGGCTGCCTATGCCAAATTCCAAACTGCATTGTCGCAAACCCCTGCCTATACCTTCCTGTGCTATTTGGATGCGATCTACGGTGCAAGCCCCGACCTGAAGGGCATTGCGTCCGATACGGTGCTGGGATATAAGGGCGTGGGCATTTTCTGGAATGTCTGCGAGTGGACGAAGGAGCCCTAAAATAATTGTAAGGGGACGGGCTGCTTCCGAATACAGTGGATTCGGAGGTGGTGTTATGCTGGGAGCAGCGGTTTGGCTGATGCTTGGCAGCATTTTGTACTCTCTGCGATTATCCAACGGTTCTTTCCCCAAACCCTTGTCGGCCAAGGAGGAGCAACACTACTTGGAGCTTGCCTCTAAGGGAGATTTACAGGCACGCAATATTCTTATCGAGCGCAACCTGCGTTTGGTTGCCCATATTATGAAAAAATACTACGCCCAAACAGCAGACCAGGAGGACTTGATTTCCATCGGTACCATCGGTCTGATCAAAGGTATCTCGACCTTCGATGCCACCAAAGGTGCCCGTCTGGCCACCTATGCCGCCCGTTGTGTAGAAAATCCTATCCTCACATCAAGGAACTTACGACGAGCAAGCTGGGAAGGGCATTTCAAAGGAAAAGCATAAACAGAAGCAGAGAACAGACTTATGATTAAGACTGTTCTCTGCTTCTGTCTTTTACTGTTTTGATGACCGCATCCAAAAGCTGTGTTTTTTGGCTCTGCGGACATTTGAGAGCCTTGATTTGCTGCATGACGGAAGATGCGTGTACATCGGATACCCGTTTGGCCAATTCTTTTTGACCCTCCGGTGTTTTGGGGTAGTACATGATAAAATTCATGGGTGCTGAGCTTCGAATAACGATCACCTCCTTGGGACATGGACCTGAACATGGAAAACCTTAAATGTAGGAATGTTGTCGATCATTATCGAATGAATGCTTGCAAAAAGATTACACTTTTTTGCCCTGAACAGATGGACTTAATCCGTACTCTGTTTCAAGATGCGGATATTGATGGTGTCCCTGCCGGTTGATTTGACAATGGATAGGTATGTAGATGGTTGAACGGTCTTGCAAAGCTTAGCCCCGATATCATTCAATGCGATTTGAAGAAAGATAATGCTCGGAAGCTTCAGAACAAAGCCAATGAAGTACCGCTGTAGAATTCTATTCACAACCCGGAGCTGGTATGATAACCGAACTGCAATGGAAATTGTCGAACTAAATCCCGATATCCTATGCGAGCTAATGATGAAGTTCTTCCCCAAAGGAGAGAAGCGGATAGAATTTGCTACAATGGCCTGATAAACGACCATGACAGCAACGCTTTTTGCGTTGCCTTTCTGATAGAAATCAAACATTTCTATCAGAAAGCAGTATTAAAAGGCGAGGAGATAAAAAGGCTTCCGGCATGCAAATTATATATGGAAAAATATTGCAAAACAGGGGGATATCACTGTATAATATACTTGCTGCCTGCACCGATAACAAAGGAGGACTCTCTCATGATTGTAATCAAAAGAAGCTTTTTGCTATGCCTTGTTCTGAGCTTGATTTTTTCTGTTTTACCGGTTTCTGCGTTTGCTCAGGCGACGGAGGCCGATGTGCTTCCGAATAGCCAACCCGATGTGAGAGCAGTTGCCACTGCCATAGAAGGTTCTGTTCCTGCTTATTCCGGTGGCACATCCTCCGGTTGGATGACCTATGACTGCGGAGTGGGCGCTACCTATGGAAATACCGGGACAGAATCCAAAATGCGGATTGTTACCAATACCGCCGAGGAACAATACAAAGCTTACTGCACAAAGCTGGATGGCAGCAGCTATACCAGAATCTATTCCAAAACGGTGCCGGCCCAAAGCGGAAACAACCTTTATGCTAAGTATCTCGCTAAGGATGGAACCCATTCCCTCTACACCTATTTTACGGCAGCTTACAGCCAGACCCGTATCATAGTAGATACGCAAAGAGACAGCTTCCGCACCTATTCCTATACCGGCACAGGCAATTACCGAACAGAATTCTATATGTACGGTCTTTCCAATTCGGAGGACGGTCATTCCCCTTCGGACGGAGAAATCAGCAGTCAAAACCGAAGCACAGGCGGCGCAGCGCTGATTATGAGAATGGCAGACAACAGTCTGTTTCTCATCGACGGCGGTGGATATGACCAGATGGGTGATCGGAGCTGCGAGGAGCTGTATGCGTTTCTGCGGCGAATCACAGGCATTCCCGAGGGGCAAAGAATCCTGATCAACACCTGGTTTATTACCCATCCCCATGTAGATCACGGCGCAGGCATCTCCCGCTTTCTGCACAAGTACAGCGAGCATTTCGATCTGATGAATATCATGTACAACTTTGATGTGTTAAGTGCCTCAACGGACTATGTGCGGCGCGTGGCACGTCTGTACCCTGACGCTCGATACTATAAACAGCACACAGGCGAGAGCTTTCATGTCTGCGATGTGCAGTTCGATGTGCTCTATACCGTCGAGGATCGCTATTTCCCCAACAGCAGCAATGAGCTGATCAAGGGAGATAAAAGCTGCATGGACAATACCAATGAGAATAACATCTCCTCTGTTTTGCGCGTAAGCTTCGGAGGAAAGAAGCTCATTCTGACGGGAGATATTGGAAATGCCGATACGATTCTTATGAAGATGTATCCCGCCAGCGCCCTGAAAGCCGATCTTTTACAGCTCCCTCACCACGGCTATGACAATCACACCACCTTGGCGAAAACCGTTTCTCCTTCGATTTCCATTCTGAATCAATCGGGAAGCGCTGTGGCAAACAAGAAGAACATTCATAACTTTGATGCAGCATGGGCACCCTATGCGGGAACGATTTATTACGGTGGCTCCCACACGGTGGGCTATGCAGCCGACACAGGCATATTTCTGAAGGAACGCGTGAAGGCTGTGGACTTTCTGAATTGGAATGCCCGAAGCTATGATATGCAGGAAGCCAATCCCTACAAGGGAGAAAACAAGGTCTATGCCCCTGAGCTGTACTATCGCTACACCAAGGTCAACCGTCTTGCCGCTACAGAAAAAGCCTATCTCATTGTTGACAGGAAGCTCAATCGGATTCTCTCCTATGATGCCACAGATGCCGCGACAGGAAGCGCAAAGGGCGGTCTCTTTGACGGGACACACTGGTATATAGCCGAACAAGACCGTCACGCAGTCAACTGGCTGATTTATGGCGCAAACTCTGCCCAAGCCTACGGCAATTCGCCCGTGGGAGGTACGACAACTACATATTACGGCAGTGTGCCCGTTCAAAAGGGAAGGGGAGAGTATTGGTCCGACGGGACCAAGCCTGCAGGACTTGTTCTGGGCAACGGAGATACCTTTGCATCTTCGGGTATGTATAACAGCTGGTGCCCCTTTACCGAGGAGCTGGAAGCTGCGTCCAAGTGGACGTGGTTTGATGCTCTGGAGGATGGCAGCTTCCTCATCTACCGTCATACAGGCGGAGTCTACTACCCCTTGTATCGCGACGGAAATATCGCAGACCAGGGCGGCTGGGGTACAACGAGGATGAACAAGACGCAGGCAGGTCAGGCAATCGACTATTTGAAAACCAATTTGTACCTGTACGAGGAAGCCGCTTCCAAAATGTATATCACATGGACGGGACATAAGAACTATACCTGCTACACGGGAATTCCGGCAAACAATCTGCTCTCCCTCTTGACTGCGGACATTCGGGTCGGCTGGGCTTTTGACAGCTTTGAAGGCTCCGGAGAATCCTTCCACACCTCCATGGGGAGGAAGAATCCGGGGGATTACTGGCTGGAATTTTCTCCTGCCTATCAGCCTGCTGTTGCACGAGACTATGAAGTAAGCATTCGCTATAAGACTGCCAACGGCACAATCCTTGAGGTGGGCGCGTTTACTGTGCATGTAGAGAATCGCGATCCTCAGGACCCTGCTCCTAAGGAGCTGTTCTTCGACTTTGGCAATACCACGACTGATCGCTACAAATACAAGAACGAAGCGCAGTACAAGGAGATTAACTTTGACGGCACTTCCCGATGGGTCTACAGTGAAGTCTCCAATCAAAGCACGACGGAGCTTCCCGGAGAGGTAGAAGACGGCACCTTGACCGTCCGCAAAACCAAGGCAACGGAAGAATCCAACAGTGTGTTTGTAGAGGCCTACGCAATGAGTACGACGCCTTTGGCCTTCCATCCCCAATACGCAGAAAGTGTACAAATCCGCTTTAAAATGGACAATCTGAGAGCGGTAAAGAATACAAATCCTTACTTCCGTTTGTGGTATTACAAGGAGGACGGCACCTGCATCTATGACAGAAACCGTTTCTTTGGAGAAAGCTATATCTCCGACGGGGAATACGGAATCATTAACATGGATTTGTATACAGCGCAGGATATTGCAGCCAACAGCGCTGTCATCGGCTTCCCCACGCAAACCATGAACAGCTTGTCCAAGGTTACAGGCCTGCGGATTGAGTTCCATGACTTTACCCTTGCAGATGCTTCCGGGGAGGGGGCTGTGACCATTGATTACATCTACATAGGTCCAAAGGCCGGTGTTCCCACCAAGCACAGCTATGAGGCTGTTGTTACCAAGCCTACCTGCTCCGCACAGGGCTATACCACCTATATTTGCAAATACTGCGGCGACAGCTATCAGGACAGCTATACAGATAAGGATCCATCGAATCATAGCTATGTCAGACAGGTGAGCAAGCGTCCCACGCTTTGTGCAACGGGCACCTTGAGTGGAAGCTGTTCCGATTGTGGAAACAGCAGTACCATAACTCTGCCTAAGCTGAACGCTACAGATTACACTGTAACCACCCTCAAGTCTCCCACCTGCACGGAATGTGGCACAGACAGCTATCAGTGGAAGATTACCACTTACGGCATATTCACCTTCGATGCGTCTGCCGAGGCGTTGGGGCACGACTATGACATGGGTGTGCTCACGAAGCTTCCTACCCTCACCACTGAGGGTACGATACTCTACACCTGTCAGAGAGGTTGTGGTTACACTTATGAGGCAAGCGCAGAAAAGCTCCATGCAAGCATCTATATGGGCTTTGAAAATACCGCTACAGATCAAGCGCGTTATAACAATGCGGTATACGGTTTCCGCAACTTTGATCTGCAAGACCACTGGAATGTAAACAATAATGGATCTATGCTCGGCAATGCAGCCGTGGATCCAAACAACGGCATTCTGACCGTTTCTCCGGGAGGTACAGGAACCGTGCTGGTGGTACAGCCTTCGGAAAGTTGCAGCACCACACCTGTCAGCCCGCTGTATTTCGATCCTGCGAATGCGGAGATGATTCAGTTCAGAATGAAATTTGAAAATGTGGGCTACATCAGCGGAAAGACCCCTCTTGTTGCCGCCGACCCCTATGCGGAAGGGCGCAAGCTTGATACGGAGGATTACATCTTCTCCAAAGAGCAGGTGGAGGGGGCTGAGTATTCAGTGGTTACCATTCCTCTTACGGATGCCCACCGCAGCAAGGGAAGATATACAAAGCTCCGTCTGTATTTTGCCAATATGAGCTTCACCACAGCTTCCAGAGTGATGATCGACTACATCTACATCGGCTCCGAGAAGGATCTTCCTAAACTGCAATATACTGTAATCTTCCAAAACGAGGATGGAACTGTATTGCAAAGTGGCTTGGTTTATAAGGGAGAAACGGCGGTCTACCAAGGCGAAACTCCCATCAAGGCATACGATGCTTCCTATCATTACATCTTCAAGGGATGGAATCAGTCCTTGACCAACATTCAGGCTGACACTATCATCACAGCGTCCTATACTGAACTGCCTCACAGCTACACCTATTCCAAGGTGGATGCAACGAGCCATAAGACAACCTGCGCCTGCGGTTACGGTAAAACCGAAGTCCACAGCTATACAAGCAAGGTAACCACTGCCGCAACCTGCACCAAGGCTGGCGTGAAAACTTTCACTTGCTCTAAGTGTAATCATAGCTATACTGAGGCAATCGCTGCAACTGGTCACACTGCTGTTACTGACAAAGCTGTTGCCGCAACCTGCACAACAGCGGGCAAGACCGAAGGTAGTCACTGCTCCGTCTGTAATGCAGTGATTAAGGCGCAAACCGCCATTCCCGCAACGGGTCACAATTATACAAGTAAGGTCACAACTGCGGCCACTTGCACCAAGGAAGGTGTTAAGACTTATACTTGCTCCAAATGCAATCATAGTTATACCGAAGCCATTGCCGCAACAGGTCACACTGTTGTTACCGACAAGGCTGTTGCCGCAACTTGTACAACCGCCGGCAAGACCGAAGGCTCTCACTGCTCCGTTTGCAACACCGTTCTTGTAGCACAAGAAACTGTCCCTGCCAGGGGTCACACGGAAGTGGTAGATAAGGCTGTTGCCGCCACTTGTACCGCAACAGGTCTGACAGAAGGTAAGCATTGCGCTGTCTGTAATGAAGTTCTTGTGGCGCAGGAAACCGTTGCCTCTTTGGGTCACGATTACAGCTACACCGGCAACGGGGACGGAACGCACACCGCTGATTGCTCCCGTTGCGACAGCACTTTCACAGAAAACCACGCGTTTGAAAATGGTGCTTGTTTCTGCGGCGACAAGGAGCTGACCGTGGACGAAGCTCTCAAGATTTATCACAC
>JAZOAV010000130.1:0-6479 GCA_045595645.1 Faecousia sp. | reverse complement strand
TGTGCCGTTCCTTATTGCATATTTTGAGGAATATTCTGTGGAATGACACATAGGTCATTCCCTACATATACATTTTGAGACAGACCCGATTTCTTTTTTGTTGCATTTCTTGCAAAAATCGTATATAATAAAATGGATTGGAGGTGGACAGGATGTATCAGGCATTATATCGGAAATATCGGCCACAGAGATTTGATGATGTGGTGGGGCAGCCGGGAATTACCCAAACCTTGAAGAATCAGCTTTTGAATCACCGCCTGAGTCATGCTTACCTCTTTACGGGCACTCGTGGAACAGGCAAGACCACCTGTGCTAAGATTTTGGCAAAGGCGGTCAACTGCGAGGATCCTGTGGACGGCAATCCCTGCAACTGCTGCGCCGCTTGCAAGAGCATTGATTCCGGTGCCTGTATGGATGTGCTGGAAATCGATGCCGCCTCCAACAACGGTGTAGATAATGTGCGCTCCCTGCGGGAGGATGCCATCTATCTGCCCGCCGAGGTGAAAAAGCGGGTGTATATCATTGACGAGGTGCATATGCTTTCTATCAGTGCCTTCAATGCCCTGCTGAAAATCATTGAGGAACCGCCGGAGCATTTGCTGTTCATTTTGGCGACCACGGAGCTGCACAAGGTGCCGGCTACCATTCTGTCCCGCTGTCAGCGGTTCTCCTTCCGTCGGATTTTACCGGAGGATATTGTAGAACGGTTGAATTATATAGCTTACTGTGAGCATTTGGACTTGGAGCCGGAGGCGGCAGCGTTTTTGGCACGCTTGGCCGATGGCGGCCTGCGTGATGCAGTGAGTCTGTTGGATCAGTGCGCCTCTGCCGCGCGGGGAGCTGTGACCACGGACGAGGTCTGTCGGGTGCTGGGCTTGGCGGGAACGAGAAAGACTGCCGAGCTGTTGCAAGCCGTGGGAAAGCATGATACGGCCAAAGCGTTGGAAATTTTTAACGGACAGTATGCCGAGGGTAAGGACTTGCCTGCCATGCTGGACGAGCTTTGCTCTGTGGCGCGGGACTTGCTGATTCTGCAAAGTGCGCCCCAGAGCGGCATCAATTTGTTGTCGGGGGTCTGCACTTCGCAAGAATTGCGGGCACTGACGGGGCTGTTTTCTGCCGGAGAGCTGTTGCGCATGACGGCGATTTTGCGGGATACGGCGGCGGGCTTCCATGCCAGTGCCAATCGCAGAATCGATGCGGAGCTGTGCCTGATTCGCCTGTGCGAGCCGGAGGCAGAACTGGATGCGCAAGCACTCAATGCCCGCCTGTCCCGCTTGGAGGATAAGATTGCAGCGGGCTTGGTGGTGGCGCAAAAAGCTCCTGTGGAGGAGGAAGAAGCACCCTTCCCCACGGAGGAGGAAGCTCCACCCGTAGAACCTGAGCTGCCGCCCATGCCCTTGGATGAAACGCCCGCGGGCTTTTGGCCCAAGTTAGTGGAGCGATTACGCGCAGTATTGAAGCCCCCTGCGGTGGGCATGTTCGTCATCAACCAAAACGCTCCTGTGCAGGGCTATTTGCAGGGCGATGTGTTAATTTTAGAGGTCAAGGAAGGGGCCTCTGCCGGCATCATTGACCGACCGAATGTACTGCAAGTGGTAGCGGAATGCGCCGGCGGTCTGCTGGGACGACCTGTCCGTGTCCGTGTGGGCAGGGCAGAGGAACGCAAGCGCAGCAGTGCCGGTTTTGACCAAGTATTGAATTTTGCCCGGGCACACCCGGATATCATTGAAATAAAAGGAGAATAAAAATGGCAAAAGGTGGATTCCGTCCCAACATGGGCGGCGTGAACGCAAACATGATCAAGCAGGCGCAGAAGATGCAGCAGGATATGCTGCGGATGCAGGAGGAGCTGGAAAACAAGGAGTACGAAGCTACCGTGGGTGGCGGCGTGGTCACGGCTCGTGTCAACGGCAAGCATGAGGTGCTGGGTCTGCATATCAAGCCCGAGGCAGTCGATCCTGAGGATGTGGAAATGTTGCAGGATATGGTCATGGCAGCCGTGAATGAGGCCATGCGCAAGGCAGACAGCGAGGCTTCCCAGAATATGTCCCGCCTGACCGGTGGACTGAATCTCAACGGTCTGTTCTAAAATGCGGGTATTTCCTGCCGCGTTGGAGCGGCTGAGCGAACAATTTGCACGATTGCCGGGAATTGGCGGCAAAACGGCCCAGCGTTTGGCTTTCCATATTCTGTCGTCTACCGAGGAGGAGGCACAGGAGTTTGCCGAGGCTATTTTGCAAGCCAAACAGTCGGTGCATCTGTGCCCTGTGTGTCAGAATCTGACGGATAAGGATATCTGTCCCGTGTGCGATGACGAAGGACGGGATCATAGTGTGATTTGCGTGGTGGCTGAGCCCAAGGATGTGATTGCCATGGAGCGGGCGCGGGAATTTTCCGGCGTGTACCATGTGCTGCACGGTGTCATTTCGCCCCTGAATCACATTGGCCCCGATGATATCCGTGTGCGGGAGCTGCTGGCGCGTGTCGCCAAGGGCGGTGTGCGGGAGGTCATTATGGCCACCAACCCCGATACGGAGGGGGAGGCGACAGCCATGTATCTGTCCCGCTTGCTGCGTCCCATGGAGTTGCGTGTCACCCGCTTGGCATACGGCATCCCCGTGGGCAGTCAGTTGGAGTATGCCGACGAGGTTACACTCCTGCGTGCGCTGGAAGGCAGACGAGACATTTAAAATTACGGAACCGATTTTCGTCGGTTCCGTTTTTCATTAGAAGAATGACAAAGATTTTTCAAAAAACCATTGCGAATTGTCGGATTATGGTGTAAGATATACAGTAGGAACTTCCTATCGTGCCGCAGCATACAATGGCATGAGGTGGTGTTATGATACTGTCGGTGCTGGCGGGGCTGCTGGCTTTGAGTGCAGTCATTTTGGTTCTGTGGGCCGTGGGGGAGTCACTGTCTGTCTCTACCCCGGGGGATGCGTTGCACATCGTTCCTTTGCGGGGCGGTGCGGCATCGGTGGAGCAGCGGGTGCGAGCCTGTCTGCGTGGCCTGCGGGGACGCATTGTGTTTGTGGATAAGGGCATGGAGCCGGAGGCGCAGTTGTGCGTACAGCTTCTTTTGGAGAAGCGAGAGGGCGTTTTCCTCTGCGCTTCTGAGCAGTTAACGGATTATTTGGAATGGGAGACGACCCTTGGAGCAAGAGCTGATTAGCGGCACTATCGCCGCTGTGGTATTTGAAAATCAGGAAAACGGCTATGCCGTTCTCAAATTAGATAGTGACGAGGGCGGCATGGTTACGGTGGTGGGCGTGATTCCCATGCCTGTGGCGGGGGAACGGCTCATCGTAACAGGGAAATGGACGAGCCATTCCACCTACGGCAAGCAGTTTGAGGCGGAGTTTTTGGAGAGACTTCTGCCCGATTCCACGGAGGAAATTCGAGCGTATTTGTCCTCCCGTGCCGTCAAGGGCATCGGCCCCAAATCTGCTGAGCGGATCATTGCTATGTTTGGTGCGGATTCCTTGAAAATACTGGAGACCGCTCCCGAGCGCTTGGCGGAGATACCCGGGATCTCCTTGAAACGGGCGCAGGCTATGGGCGAGTCCTTCCGCAAGCAGGTAGGCGTGCGGCGGCTCATTGAGTTTATGGGCAGCTACCATATTCCTGCGGAAATTGCGGTTCGCGTGTATCGCGTATACAAGGAGGCGGCACTGGAGCGGGTGCAGGAGAATCCCTATCTGCTGACCCAGCCCCAGTTTGGAGCGGCCTTTTCTGCTGCGGATGCCTTGGCCATTGAGCTGGGCATGGATGCAGACGATGACCGCCGTGTGGAAGCAGGTGTCATTTTCACCCTGCGCCACAACTTGAACAATGGTCACAGCTTTTTGCCTATGGACAAGCTGGCGGCGGCCACCGGCATGATGCTGGATTTGAGCGAAGCCACTATCCACGCCGCCATCGATCGCCTGTGCGAGATGGGGCGGGTGGAAACGGATGAGATTTACGGCTTGACGGCGGTATATCTGCCGGAGTATTATGAGGCCGAGAGCTATATCACCCATCGAATTTTGACCATGGCGGGGCAGGAGACCTCGACCCTGCCCGAAACGGAGCGTTTTTTGGAGACGATTGCACGGCGCAAGGGGATTTCCTATGCGGAAAAGCAGAAGGAGGCCATTGCCTGCGCCGCGGAGGGAAAGGTGCTGATTCTCACCGGTGGCCCCGGTACAGGAAAAACAACCACCCTGTCGGGCATTCTCAGCCTCTTTGGTTTGCTCCATCGGAAGACCCTGCTGGCGGCTCCCACGGGACGGGCGGCAAAACGCCTGTCGGAGCTGACGGGCTGCGAGGCTTCTACCATTCACCGCCTTTTGGAGGCGCAGATTTCACCGGAGACGGGAGAAATGTTCTTCATGCGGGACGAGGACGAGCCTTTGCAGTGTGATGCCCTCATTGTGGACGAGATGTCCATGGTGGATGTGCTTTTGATGCATAGTCTGCTGAAAGCCTTGCCGGAGAAAGCGAGCTTGGTCTTGGTAGGCGACCCCGACCAGCTTCCCAGTGTAGGAGCGGGGAATCTGTTTGCGGATTTGATTCGCAGTGGACGGGTGAGAACGGTCTGCCTGACAGAGATTTTTCGTCAGGCGCAGGAGAGTCTCATCGTAATGAATGCCCATGCGGTCAACCGTGGGGAGCTTCCCGTGTTGACTGCCAAGGACAGAGATTTCTTTTTTATGAAGCGGCGCAGCCCTGAGCTGGTCAATCAGACCATTGCGGAGCTGTGTGCCAGCCGCTTACCCAAAAATATGGGTATCCCTGCTGGAGATATTCAGGTCATCAGCCCCACACGCAAGGGCGAGACGGGTACGGTGAATCTGAACCGTATCTTGCAGGCGGCACTGAATCCGCCCCATCCCACCAAAAAGGAGAAGTACAGCGGGGAACGCTGCTTCCGAGAGGGGGATCGGGTGATGCAGATTCGCAATAACTATGATATTATGTGGAAAAAGGCAGGCGGCGGTGCCGGAACGGGTATTTTCAACGGCGATATCGGTACAATTTTGGAAATTGACCATCAGGAGGATCAGCTTCGCATTGCCTTTGACGACAGAGAAGTGCTCTACGATACGGATCTGCTTCCGGAGCTGGAGCTGGCTTATGCCATTACCGCTCACAAAAGTCAGGGCAGCGAGTATCGGGCGGTGATTTTTGTCCCCTACGCCGGCGCGCCCATGCTGCTCACCAGAGGTGTGCTGTATACCGCCATGACAAGAGCCAGAGAGCTGTTGATCATGGTGGGAAATGAGGAGGTTGTGGCACAAATGACCTATAACAATCGCCGCAATAAACGCTACAGCGGCCTGTGCTGCCGCTTGACACGATGAGGCTGCTGCAATGGCTGTTGAAGCTCCTCTACCCGCCCAAGTGCGTGTTCTGCACGAGGCTTCTCAAGGACGAGGAGACGGACATCTGCGGGCACTGTCGCAGAAGCATAGAGCGCATGGAGCAGCCGGTGAAGCGGGGCAGCTTCTTTGACGAATGTCACAGCCTTTATCACTATGAAAATGAAGTGGCTGAGGCCATCAAACGCTTCAAGTTTCGAGGACGAGAAAACTATGCCGTTTGCTTCGGCAGCCTGATGGCTATGGAGCTGTTGCGGCGAAATGTGGAATTTGACTATGTTACATGGGCACCTGTCAGTCGCCGCCGTCGCAGGACGCGGGGCTACGATCAGGCAGAGCTTCTTGCCAAGCAAATCGCAAGGGAACTGAAAGTGCCTTGGGGCAGAGCCTTGAGGAAGGTTCGCAATAACCCGCCCCAATCCACCCGAAAGGATACCGCTGCCCGTCAAGGCAATGTGGTCAATGCCTATCGGGCGGTAAATGTGGAAAACTGGAAGGGCAAGCGGCTGCTTGTCGTAGACGATGTGATTACCAGCGGAGCAACCCTCAGTGAGTGCTGCCGCATCTTAAAAACCGCCGGAGCAGATAGCTTGGTTTGCGCCAGCTTTGCGGCGGCGAAGAAACAGTAGGTGAGTGTATGTTATTTTTTTCCAATGACTTAGGTGTTGATTTGGGCACTTCCAATGTGCTGATTTACCAATCGGGTAAGGGAATTGTCCTGCGGGAGCCGGCAGTGATCGCACTGGACAAGAATACAGGCCGTGTGCTTCAGGTGGGTGCGGCGGCTCGGAATATGCTGGGCAGAACCCCCGGAAATGTGGTCGCAAGCCGTCCTCTGCGGGCGGGAGTGATCTCCGACTATGAGCTGACGGCGCAAATGCTGACGGAAATGGTACGGGGCATCATCAAGCACGCCATCATCAAGCCCCGTATGATCATCAGTGTGCCCAGCGGCATCACGGAGGTGGAGGAACGAGCTGTGTTGCAGGCGGCTATGGAAGCCGGTGCAAGACGGGTCTATCTGATTGAGGCACCCTTGGCGGCGGCTTTTGGTGCGCAGGTGGATGTTACTCCCGCCGAGGGACACATGGTTGTGGATATCGGCGGCGG
>JAZOAV010000129.1:0-3540 GCA_045595645.1 Faecousia sp. | reverse complement strand
GGGGGGGACGGGGGGGTGCAAATCCGTATGCAGAACCGACATGGTGCAAATTTGACAGTTCCTGCACGGCAACCCCCGTGGTCCCCCTTAAAAGGGGGACCACTCAATTTGGCAGTCCTTCCGAGAAATGTAATGCTGAGTTAAGGCAATAAGCACAAAACTTTTTTAACAAGAATTAGTATCAAACATTTCTATTAGGGAAACTCAGTATAAAAACTCACAGGGACGCTCGAAGGCATCCCTGTGGTTTTTTATCAATAATGCACGACTTGCTCGAATTTGCTTGCCACTAAGCTGGCACCGCCGATGAGGCCGCCGTCGATTTCCGGCTGGCGCATGAGTTCGGAGGCATTCTTTTCATTCATACTGCCTCCGTAGAGGATGCGAACCTGCTCGGCCGCATCGCCGTAAACCTCACGGACTGCACGGCGAATGGCGGAAATGGTAGCATTGGCATCCTGCGCCGTGGCGGTCATGCCTGTGCCGATGGCCCAAATGGGCTCGTAGGCGATGACCACATCACTGATCTGCGCACCGCTGACACCGCTAAGCGCGGCCTTGGTTTGCAGGCAGACAACTTCATTGGTGATGCCTCTCTGCTTTTCCGACAGGCTTTCGCCCACGCAAATGATGGGCTTGAGGCCGTTTTTCAGGCAGTGGAGCGTCTTTTTGTTCACGGTTTCGTCCGTTTCACCGAAATACTGGCGGCGTTCCGAGTGACCCAAAATGACATATTCCACGCCCAGCTCCTTCAAAGAAGCGGCATTGGCCTCGCCGGTGAAGGCACCCTTGTCCTCAAAATGGACATTCTGAGCGCCCAAATGCACTTCCGATCCCTTGAGAATGGGAGCGGCGGCAAAGAGACTGACGGTCATGGGGCAGACCACCACTTCCACCTTACCGGGGTTGATGGTCTTGAGCTCCTTTAACAGGGCAACGGTTTCGGAAGGAGTTTTGTTCATCTTCCAGTTGCCCGCGATCATGGGCCGTCTCATATCAATAGAGGGTCTTGCGGATCTCTACATTGCCGCTGGGACAGGTATTCTTACAGTTGCCGCAGTTGATGCACTTGTGCTCGTCCTGCTTCACGCCGGAAACGATCTTGCCGGTGGAGCTGGCACCGATACGGCTGGCACCTGCGTTGATCATAGCAACAGCATCGTCGTAGGTACGCACGCCGCCGGAAGCCTTGACGCCCATTTCGGGGCCGACAGTCTCACGCATCAGGCGGATATCCTCCACGGTAGCACCACCGGTGGAGTAGCCGGTAGAGGTCTTGACAAAGTGGGCTCCTGCCAGCTTGGCAACGGTACAAGCCTTGACCTTCTCCTCATCGGTAAGCAGGCAGGCTTCGATGATGACCTTAACGGTGGCACGGCCTCTGACAGCATTGACAACACCCTCGATGTCCCGCTTGACCAGCATCCAGTCGCCGGACTTGATGGCACCGATATTGATCACCATGTCGATTTCACGAGCACCCTTGGTAGCGGCATCGGCAGCCTCGAAAGCCTTGGTTTCGGGAGTGCAGGTGCCGAAGGGGAAGGCGATGACACAGCAGGGAGTCACGCCGCTGCCCTCTAACTGCTGGGCGACATACTGAATGTAGGAGGGGTTGACGCACACACTGGCGCAGTGATACTTCTTGGCCTCGTCGCAGATCTTGCGAATGTCAGCAACGCTGGCTTCGGGCTTCAGGAAGGTGTGGTCAATGTACTTTGCCATATCGGCGGGATTCTGACCACCGGCGGGAGCAGCAGCCTGCTTGCCGTACTTGGAGCAGATTTCCTCCGTTACTTGTCTGATAATTTCATTAATATCCATAACGGGATTCCTTTCTTTCGTTTTGTTTGCCTGTATTACTTTCGGGCTTCTTCGGCAATTTTCGCCGTGGCGGTCAGGCCCAAACGGGCTGCGCCCGCTGCCAACAGAGCCTCTGCCTGCTGCAGGGTTTTAATACCGCCGTCGATTTTAATACCCACATTGCGGCCCAAAATCTCATGGGCAAGCTTCACATCCTCTACCCGTGCGCCGTGGCCGCTGAGCATATTCTGAATTTTTACATAGTCCACACCGCTGCCCCGCAGCATAGTGAGAACGGCCCGCTTTTCGGCGGGGGTGTATGCGCTGTGTTCAAAGACAGCCTTGATCTTGGCCTTGCCTGCGGCCATGCGCACAAGCTCCTCCAGTTCCCGCTGGGCAACATCCAAACGGCCGGACTTGATGGCAAGCATGTTCAATGCCACATCGATTTCCGTGGCACCGTTGGCCATGCATTCCTTCAGCTCTGCGATCTTTGCCGCCTGAGACATACAGCCATGGGGGAAGCCGATGGCTGTACCCACGGCGACGGGGCTGCCCAGCAGCTCCTCTCTTGCCACGGGGACATAGTAGGGGGCAACGCAGACCGCCGCCACGGAATATTTCCGTGCCACAGCGCACTCCTGACGGATCTTTTCCTCCGTCGTATCGGGATTGAGCAGGGAATGCTCCAGATGGGACACCACATCCATTCCCGTCACCAGTCCTGCATAGGGGGCGGGAGCGGCATCTATATGGAAGTAGGCCATCACCTGGCGTTCCACTTCCTTGCGAATTGCTTCAATATCCATGTCAATGATACTCCCTTGTTTCGCCGTCCATGGTAACATGGTCAATGACACCGCAGATGGTCAGGTCGGCAATACAGTGCTTGCCCAGGAACATATTGGCAGCACCGCCGTCCACATTGATCAGCACCGTGTCACCAATGCCTGCATCTGCCACATCAAAGGCGATGGCATGATTGCCCGTGAGCTTGCCTTCCTCATCGATATAGTCGATGATCATCAGCTTTTGCCCATGGAAGCCCTCGTCCTTAATGGTGGAGACCACATTGCCTACGACTCTTGCCAGCTTCATCCCAGCTTGGGAAGAATGCCTTCCACATCCTCGTGGGGGGAGGGGATGACATGGCAGCCGTACAGCTCGCCAACACGCTTTGCGGCGGTTGCGCCTGCATCCACAGCAGCCTTCACTGCGCCCACATCGCCACGAACCATGACGGTGACCAGGCCGGAACCGATCTGTTCCTTGCCAATGAGCTGAACATTTGCAGCCTTAACCATGGCATCGGCAGCTTCAACGGCACCGATCAGGCCACGGGTTTCAATCATACCAAGTGCTAATTTCATTGTGAATCCTCCGTTAATACAACATTATAAGAATCGATAAATCCTACGATGGCGGCATCGGCAGGGACGAGCTTCCGTTCGCGGAACATCCGACCGGCCTCCTTGGAACCGATCAGGTAGACAAAATCGCCTCTGCCTGCCTGTCGGGTGGAGTCCGCCGCCACGATCATCTTTGTTTTTTTACCCTTTTCAATTTGCTGCACCACCAAAAGGGGGATGTTTTCCAAGCCCACTTCCTTGACGGTGGCGACTACCGTGCCGACGACTTCTCCGATATACATTAGCCGATGGTGGGCAGAATGCCTTCCACATCCTCATGGGGAGAGGGAATGACATGGCAGCCGTACAGCTCGCCGACACGCTTTGC
>JAZOAV010000128.1:0-3425 GCA_045595645.1 Faecousia sp. | reverse complement strand
TGTAACGGTAGCACACCGGACTCTGACTCCGTTTGCGGGGGTTCGAATCCCTCATCCCCTGCCATGAAAAACGAGAAGTTTCTGTCGAAACTTGTCGTTTTTCAATGATATCCGTTCCTTGCGGAACGGGTGATATATCTTCGATATGATATCCACCTTCGGTGGTGATATATGCCTGCGGCATATGAAGGAACGGATATTATATCATATTTTCACGAAGTGGAAATATATCATACGGTGCCAACCGTATATCATATTGCGTAAGCGATATTTCATTTATGCGAGAGTTCAAATTCATACGCAAAAACAGCAAAAATATCTTTTTTATAGTCCTTACACAAAAATCGCCAATCTTCGTCAGAAGGTTGGCGATTTTTACTTCTTCACTATTCACTGAATCAAAAAGGCGATTTTTGGAAAGTAATAGGTAATAGGGAATAGTGAAGAAGCATTTAGATTCCGCCGACAAAACTTCACTAAACATTGCGAAAGATCAATATTTATGATATAATCAGTCAGACAAATTTAAGTTTGCAGGAGTTGACGATGAGCAAGTGTGAATGGTGTGATTATGAAAATAATGAATGGCTACTGCATAAATCATTACATTGGTCTGTTTATTTAGCCGATGTACAAGATTATGTAGGTAGATGTATTCTGATGTTGAACAGGCATTGCGGAAGCCTTTCAGAATTGGATATTTCCGAATGGATTGAACTGAAGACAATTATAGATAGATTAGAATGTATCTATAAAGAAGTATTAGGTGCTGAACTAAGTAATTTGAGCTGTTTGCTGAACAACTTTTATAAAGAAACGATACCCAACCCTCATTTGCACATACATATGAGACCAAGATATAAGAACGCTATTGTTATTAACAAACACTCATACGAAGATACAGAATTTGCTCATCACTACGCGCTAAAAAAAGAGGAATTATTACTTGATGAAGATAGGCGCATATTGTATCTGTTAATGAAGAAACATTTCATTTAATAAATTCTTATTTTTAAAACAGCCGAGCTTCGCTGATTCTTGCATTTTAGCATAATTTACGCTAAAATATCCTCCATGGGAGGTGGTTCGTTTGAAGATTCACGGTGTAAAAAGAGAGTGGCGGAAACCTTTTTGGGTTCACTTTAAGAAGCACGATTGCCCCAACTGTACGGAATTACTTACAACAACCAAGGTGTCAAAAGTCGTCAATTCTAAATCAGAAGAAGCAAAGGACTATGATTTTTCAAATGTGGATACCTATATGATAGGAAATATCAAATTTATCCGGACGGCGTTCCACTGTCCCGCCTGTGGTAAAACATATTCATTGCAAGAAATACGAGAAAGCGAGAAAAAATCAAAACAAAGGTATCGTGCAGGTTAGCAAATTGGAATTTCCCTTGTATTTTCCACTCTACCGTTGGTTTATCTCTCCTCACTAAACCAGCAGTGGGTGTATTTTGCTCTCCAAATCACCTATACTGAATGCGAAAGGAGCTACTGTATGGACCAAATGAAAATCGGCAGATTCATTGCCGACTGCAGAAAAGCGGAGGGCTTCACCCAAATGCAGTTGGCAGAACAGCTTGGCATCACCGACAAAGCCATCTCCAAATGGGAAACGGGTAAATCCATGCCCGACACTGCGATTATGCTACAGCTATGTGAAATCCTGAAAATCAATGTAAATGAATTACTATGTGGGGAGAGAATCAGTATGGAAAACACCAATCAGACAAACGAACAGCTTTTGCTGAATATGTCAAAAGAATTAGAGCAAAAAAACAAGACCATTTGGACTACCATGTGGGTCATTATGGGCGTGAGCATGACCGCCCTGCTTGCAGGAATTTTTCTTGTCGCGTTCCTGATTCCCGAAGGTATTTGGCAAGGAGTTGCCATTCTTGCGCTTTGCATCGTCTTTTTGATACCTTGCTTCTATGCCTTAAAACTGGAAGTCAGCGTGGGTGCGTATAAGTGCAAAAACTGCGGTCACGAGATCGTGCCTACCTATACGCAGGCCCTGAATGCCATGCACATGGGAACGACCCGTTACTTAAAATGCCCGAAGTGCGGACAGCGTACGTGGTGCAAGAAGGTATTGAAGAAATAAACGAAAACCCACCTTTGCGACGGCAAAGGTGGGTTTTGCATTATTTGCGGGCAACGCCCGTTTCTCTTGCAGCTCTGGCGACCGCTGCGGCAACTGCGGGGGCAACTCGGGGATCAAACGCCTTGGGGAGGATGGAACTGCGGCTCAATTCCTCCGGCGTAAGAATACCTGCCAGTGCTTCGGCGGCTGCCAGCTTCATTTCCTCATTGATGTCCCGTGCCCGTACATCGAAGGCACCACGGAACAGTCCGGGGAATACCAGCACATTGTTGATTTGGTTGGGATAGTCGCTTCTTCCGGTGCAGATGATGCTTGCGCCGCCCTTTTGCGCCTCCTCCGGCATGATTTCCGGACGGGGATTGGCGCAGGCAAAGAGGATGGCATCCCGATTCATGGTTTTGACCATTTCCGCTGTGAGCAGATCCGGCGCAGAGGTTCCGATAAACACATCGGCTCCCACCAGTTTTTCTGCCAGTGTACCACCCGTCTGTTCGGGGTTGGTGCAAGATGCCATCTCTGCCTGCGCCCAGTTCATGCCCTCGGCACCCACATAGAGTGCGCCCTGCTTGTCGCACATGGTAATATTGGTGAAGCCTGCCCGCAGGAGCAGCTTAACAATGGAGATTCCTGCCGCACCTGCACCCACGGTGACGATTTTTACATCCTTCCCCTTCCCTACCAATTTCAACGCATTGGTTATACCTGCAAGCACCACCACTGCCGTGCCGTGCTGGTCATCATGGAAAATGGGAATATCACAGCACTCCTTCAGCTTCCGCTCGATTTCAAAGCAACGAGGGGCAGAAATATCCTCTAAATTGATACCGCCGAAGGAGCCGGACAGGAGCTGTACGGCGCGTACAAACTCGTCCACATCCTTAGTCTTGATGCACAAAGGGAAGGCATCCACATCGGCAAAGCCCTTGAAAAGGGCGCACTTGCCCTCCATAACAGGCATGCCCGCCTCCGGCCCAATGTCTCCCAAGCCCAACACAGCCGAGCCGTCAGTGATCACGGCGCAGAGATTATGACGGCGAGTCAGCTCATAAGATTTCTCCGGGTTTCTCTGAATTTCCAAACATGGCTCTGCCACGCCTGGGGTGTATGCCAAGGACAAATCCTCCCTGCTGTTCAGAGGCACCTTGCAGACGACCTCGATTTTCCCCTTCCATTCTCCGTGTAAACGCAGAGATTCTTTTGCGTAGTCCATACTGCCTCCTTATTTACGGCACATTCATTTGTTGCAATCGTAGCGCGCGGCATCCTTGACGCGCCATGCAGGAACTACCAAATGCGTACAAATTCGATACTT
>JAZOAV010000127.1:0-11578 GCA_045595645.1 Faecousia sp. | reverse complement strand
GGAACTACCAAATGCGTACAAATTCGATACTTTGTACTGTCTGCCGCTTACGCGGAGCGCGTCAAGGATGCCGCGCGCTACAAAGTTGTAAACGGCAGTTCCTGTTAATATTGTGCAAAAGGGCGGACAGGGATTGTCCGCCCTTGTTGTTTACTTGTTGAGGTTCTTCTTAGCCTTGCGCATGGCCATAATACGGTTCATTTCGTTGAACACGATCATATAGCCCTCGTCCACGCCCATACCGGGCTTGGCGAGAATCTGCACGGGCTGCGTTGCCATGGCGCAGTGGACACAGACCTGTGCGCTGCGGTCGGTCTCGTTGCAGGTACCGCCCTGATATGCGCCGATGCCCTTCTCCTTGCAGTAGAGAACAGCCTCGATGGTGTTGTTGATACCGCCCAAGTCGGGGGTCTTGATCTGTACCATGTGACCGGCCTTGTGGTCAGCAAAGAGCTTGATGTCTTCCAGCGTGTTGCACCATTCGTCAGCAACCAGCTCTACATCACAGCCACGGTCGTCCAGCTCCTTGGTCAGACCTGCCAGAGCCACAAGCTGAGTCTCACGGTCGCAGTCGCAGTCCATGGGGCCTTCAATGCGGAGCTTGAAGGGCTTTGCAATGCGGCCCAGCTCCTCGATGTAGTCAGCCATTTCCTTGTAGTTGTTGTTGCCGAATGCGGCACCGATGGTACCGTAAACATCCATGTGCATAACGGGGCTGTAGCTCTCGTCTGCACGGAACTGGAGAATGCGGTCACGGAGCCAGCCGATGTACTCAGCCAGCTTTTCGCCCTTGCGACCTAACTTGGTGTCGATATTGTTGATAAGGGCATGGGGCAGAACCTGTGCGCCCTTGATAATCATCTTATCGGCGTTGTCGTAGCGATCGTCGCCGGACTGGGTGAAGATGGGAATGGGGGTCTCGGACACGGTGCAGCCGTACTCGTCAGCCACGACTTCGCACATGAGGCGGCCCGTTGCCTTGGCGACAGCATCCAAAATAGCCTGAGACAGACCGTAGCGGATGGCGGTGTGCAGACGCTTACCGTTGACCTCAATGGCCTCCATGTGCTTGCACAGGCCGCGGAAGTCGTCAGCTTCCTTGCCTACCAGCTCGGGCTTGATATAGGTTTCGATCACGGGAATGAAGTCCTCGGCAAGGAACAGGGGGTCACGGCCGCCTGCACCGGAATACTGCACAGCGGCGCAGTCGCCGAAGGCGATCTGACCATCCTCCAGCACCAACATGACGGAGATGGATTCGCCTGCCTGACGGACAGCACGGAAGCCGTCAGTCACGGGTGCGCCGACATAGAAGGTGCCGTCATGGCCTGCGCCCTGCTTAATGGCACGCTGATCGTCAAAATAGAAGCCGGTACGGCCTGCGGAGCAAACAAGATCTACAATTTTCATCGTTTTTTCTCCTTTATATCAATATCTGGGGCGGCCCACAAGGCGGCCCTTGCCAATAGCGTACACATCGTCCGTGACCATCTGGAAGGAAGCCTTCCGATTTTCGGCAGCAGCACGCTGTGCAATCTTCTCAGCGTGGAAGTCCTTCAAATCCTGAGTAAAGGGCAGGTTGCCGGTGTTCATAATACGAACAGCGCCGTCGTTGTCACGGCAGGGCAGCATCTTACCTGCATTGTAGCGGCAGGGAGCGAAGGGAACATCCAGAACACCGGCTTCAACGCCACGGCACACACCGACAGCGATATCGCCCATACCCAGCTCGAAGCACTTGTCCACGATGCAGCGGGTTTCCTGACGAATGATCTCCTTCTCTGTCTCCAGAGTATCGGCACGGAAGTTCTGGTCAGCCATCATGTTGACCACCTGCTTGGTGCAGCGCAGACCCTGTGCATTAGCCTCCATGGTGGGGATGCCGATGGCTTCGTGGGGGGTCTTGACGATGACCTTAGTGGCATGGGACAGAGCGGCGATCAGGCTGCCGGAGGAAATAACACCGAAGGCCTTGGCTTCGTCGGCGGGGAAGCCACCCATCCACTGGTGCAGAACGGTAGTGACAACCACATCGTCATAGCCGTACTTCTTCAGATATTCCTCAGTCAGCTCTTCCAGAGTACGGATGGCGGCGATGTCCTGCACTAAGTTGCCGCACTGACCGTAGCCGACAGTGATATTCTTTACACCCTGCTCCGCAGCCAGCAGTGCCTCAATAATCGCGGCGGCATGGGAGATGCAGGGAGGAACCAGCGTACCCGTCAGGGGGCCGTAGGGCTCACGGTTGATGGAAACGCCCCGTTCCTCGTACAGACCGGTGAGACGGTCAACATACTGCCAATCCCGAATGGTGCGTTCCATGGGGATATTCTTGCAATAGGGCAGATTGTAGGAAATACCGCCGCCTTCGTAGCTGGTAAAGCCGCCGGCATAGGTAATTTCCGTCAGCAGACGGGCATCGGGGGTGCCATGGCGCACCTGCATGGGCACATTGACACTCTCAATGACCTTGCGGCAGTTGGCAACGCCGTGGTTGACAGCGGGGAAGCCGTTGAGCATGGCTCTGCCCAGACGGATGGATTCGGAAATGCCGTTTTCTGCTTCTTCGTAACGATTCTGACGGGTATAGCTGTCAATGGTAGAGGGCAGCAGGTCGGCTTCGCCGTACTTTTCCAAATACTGCATGAGCTTGATATGCTCCTCAATGACAGGAACACCTGCACGGGGCTGTACCAAGGTACGGCCGCTTCTCTTTGCCTCAATGAGCTTCTTGCCAAAGTTGCGGCCTTCGGGCATGGCCTTATGATAGGCAACCGCCTCGTCGATATCCACATCCTTGCCTGTGGGCCACTGGGTCAAAACCTCCTGCCGCAGGGCCTCAAATTCACCCTCAGGAATTCTTTTATTCTGAATATCCATGGAACTCTAACTCCTTTTTCATAATTCTCAGCGCCGTTTGGGGATAGTAAGACGACAGCAAGCCCATGGCAGCCAAGATATATCTTCGATCTACCCAAACATCCGCTTGCTTCGGACGCAGGGAGGCGGGGTTCTGGGGAGAATACAGAGCATAGGCGGCAATTTTCTCCGTCCGCTCCGTGTGAATCAGGCTGCCGCCGGTGACGACAATCTGCTTCACCTTGGTCAGATTCTTTCCGCTTTGCACGAAGGTCTGACCCATCATGGTATAAGTTTCCTCAATGGTACCGGCATGGCGGCGCACCGCCTCCTCCGTTGCCATGGAAGCCAGCGCAAAGTCCAGAGCTTCCATCTCCTTGTCCTCACCGGGCACCTGATCCGTGTGATTGCGGAGATAGGAAACCAACTCCTCTACCCTGTCTGTAGCAAGGCCGGAGATTTCGCTGATACGCTTGACACCGGCGGCATCTACAATGCCCTGCACGCTGTAGCGCATTCCGATGTCCCCTTCCACCGTTCTCTTGGAGAAGGGCTCCGGCAGACCCTTATACACCGTGTTCATCTGCTCGGGCATACCGTCTGCCACGGAATAGATATCGGTGGTGGCACCACCCACATCCACAGCAACAAGATCGCCGATCCCCTTCTCGCCTTCACAGCCCTGCGACAGCAATTCCACCGCCTGCAAGACCGCCGAAGGGGTGGGCATCATAATGTCCGACAGCAGCTCTGCCGCCTTGGACAAGCCCTTGGCATGAATGATACGATTGAGGAAAATTTCCCGAATTTTCTTTTGCGTTTCTTTGATGTTCAGCACACCAAACTTAGGCATGACATTTTCGCAGCGGTAGGTTTCATGCCCCGATAAAATCTCCTCACATTCCCGTCCCGCCACACGGTTGCCCGCAATGACAATGGGGAACTCCGGCGGCAGCTTGGCGAGCATACGGGCATTGTGGAGAATACATTCCGTATTGCCCCCATCCGTACCGCCTACCAGAAGGAAGATATCCGGCTTCAATGCCTGAATTTCCTCCAAGTCGTCCTGCGTGAGCTGGAAGGCGTACACGCCCACCACCTTGGCCCCTGCGCCCAGGCTTGCCAGCTTGGCGGCTTCTCCCGTCAATTCGGGAACCAGCCCGCTGGTGACCATGCGCAGACCGCCCGCTGCGGAGGAACAGGCATAGCATTTCTCATAGTCCAGCTTGCCTGTAATGGCTTCCAATCGCCGCAGGCCTTCCTCCAAGCCCTCATTCACATCCGTTTGCACGGTGGTATAAGCCGAGGCCGTGCCCAAAAGCACTTCGTTTTCCACATCTACGGCGGTTAATTTGGTATATGTACTGCCGAAATCAATCAGCAAGACAGGCTTCACGCAGTCTCACCGTCCAAAAGCTCATGCAGTGCATCGATGGTAACCTGAGGGTCGGTTCCCGGAGGGAAAGCACGGTCAAAGCCCATGTCCTTGAAGCGCTGCTCCACATCCTCGAACTTCTGCTTGCCGATGACGATATTGCCGCCTACCAACAGGGGGATTCCCTTCAGGCCGGCCTCGTCGCACTTTTCACGCATGCCGCGGCAGTCCAGCTCGCCCTGACCGTAGAGAGAGGAAATAACGATAGCATCCGCATCAGACTCGATAGCGGCGGCAATGTACTCCTCCTGAGAGACCATAACGCCCAAATTGACGACCTCGAATCCCGCCTCAGTGAAGGCATGGTAGAGAATCTTGTTGCCCACAGCGTGGACATCGGCACCGATGACACCGATCACCAGCACCTTCTTTTCGTGCTTTTCCATGTTGACACCTCAAAAATTTGAAATAGTTTTCATTAAATGACATATCAAAGGGCCTTTCTTTTTGTCGTTACGGTATGACCGTCTCGACAAATTTGGCCGTCTTGATTGTATCTCTCCTGCCACAGTTTGTCAAGTAAAATCCCCGAAATTTAGGGATTTTTAGCGTTGCTGTAAGTATGCCGCACGACCGCTTTCGTAGAGATTGTTGCCTTCACTGTCGATGACTACCACAGCGGGAAAATTCTCCACTTCCAAACGACGGATGGCTTCTGCGCCCAAATCCTCGTAGGCAATGACTTCTGCCTTCTTGATGCACTGACTCAGCAGGGCGCCGCAACCGCCGATGGCGGCAAAGTAAACCGCACCGTGCTCCTTCATGGCTTCCACCACTTCGGGGCCACGCTTGCCCTTGCCGATCATGCCCGTCAGACCTTGGGCGATGAGGGCAGGGCTGTAGGCGTCCATGCGGTAGGAAGTGGTGGGGCCGGCAGAACCGATGGCCTGTCCCGGCTTGGCGGGAGTGGGGCCGACAAAGTAAATCACGCTGTCCCGCAAGTCCAGAGGCAGCTCCCCGCCTTTCTCCAACAACTCACACAAACGCTTATGAGCCGCATCTCTTGCGGTGTAAATCACACCGCTGAGCAGACAGCTATCCCCTGCCCGCAGTTCCCGTGCGGCAGTTCTTGTCAGGGGCAAAGAAATGGAAATTGCCATCTTAAAGCACCTCCGTCTTGTGCCGTGTCACATGGCAGTTGATATTGACCGCCACAGGCAATCCGGCGATATGGGTGGGATATTTCTCAATATTGACCGCCAAAGCGGTGGTCTTGCCGCCAAAGCCCTGAGGTCCAATGCCCAAGGCGTTGATTTCCTCCAGCAATTCCTCTTCCAGTTTGGCATAGAAGGGATCGGCATTGCGCTCGTCTACGGAACGCATCAGTGCCTTCTTCGCCAGATACGCCGCCTTGTCGAAAGTGCCGCCCACACCCACGCCCACCACGATGGGCGGACAGGGGTTGGGGCCTGCTTCCTCTACCACCTTGCATACGAACTCCTTGACACCCTGCAAGCCATCGGAGGGACGGAGCATCTTGATTTGGCTCATATTCTCACTGCCGAAGCCCTTGGGGGCTACGGTGATCTCCACCTTGTCCCCGGGCACGATGTCAAAATAGAGCATAGCAGGGGTATTATCCCCGGTATTCACCCGATTGAGGGGATCGCCAACGACACTCTTGCGCAGATAGCCCTCAGCATAGCCCTGCCGCACACCTTCGTTGACAGCGGCGGCAATGTCCCCCTCAAAGTGAACATCCTGCCCGATGGTCAGGAACACACAAGCCACACCCGTGTCTTGACAGATGGGGCGGAAACCCTCGTGGGCAATTTCATAATTTTCAATGATACGGTCTAAAATCTCCTGCGCCTGAGGCCAAGGCTCTGCCTGCCGACAGTCGGCAATGCGCGCCTTCACATCTTCGGGCAGATAGCAGTTGGCCTCGATGCACAGCCGCTTGACCACATCGGTCAGCACACTTGCCTGCAATTCTCTCATGCCTGTGCCTCCTCAATATTATAAATCACATCCTGCAGCGCACCCTCTCTGCCGATGACCTCGGCAACCACACGGTCACCATGGGGAGCCTTGGCAGGCTTGCCGGTAATGCGCTCGGTTTTTTCCTTCAATTCATGGATATCCACCACAGGCAGCCCCGCTGTTGTCAAGCGTTCCCGCAAATCCTCACGGGCAGGATTGACCGCAATGCCTCCCTGGGTGACAAGGACATCAATATCCTTGCCCGGGGTAGAAATGCAGGTCACATGGTCGGTGACAATGGGCAGACGGGCACGGAACATGGGCGCAATAATCATAGAGAGCTTTGCACCCGCCGCCGTGTCGCTGTGACCGCCGCTGCCGCCCATAATATAGCCACGGGAATCCGTATGAACATTGACATTGAACTCGGTGTCAATTTCCGTGGCACCCAAAATGACCACATCCAAACTGTCCACCGCCGCACTGCGACCCGTGGGAGCAGCATATTGCAGGGCAGAAATCTCCTGATGCATGGGATTGGTTCGCAGGGACTCCACCGCCTCCAGATCAAAGCACTGCACATCCAGCAGACTTCGGAAGCACCCCGCCTTGAGCATATCCACCATATAACCTGTAATGCCGCCCAAGCCGAAGCTGCCCTGAATCTTCTTTTCCAGCATAATGTCCTTGAGGAATTTTGCCGCCGCCAAAGATGCGCCGCCGGCACCCGTCTGGAAGGAGAAGCCGTCCTTTAACAGTCCCGAAGCCTCAATGACCTTGGCCGCATGGGAGGCCATGACCAGGCCCACGGGGTCACGGGTAATGCGGGTAGTGCCGGAGACAATGCCCTTGGGATTGCCGATGGCGTCCACGGAAACCACATAGTCCACATAGTTTTCCGAAATGGAGAAGTCCGTCAGAGGGTAGGGCATCAAATTGTCCGTAATGACCACGACCTTCTTGGCAAACATGGCATCGGCAAAGGCATAGCCCAAGGAGCCGCAGGCCGAGGGGCCCATCTTACCCGTGCAGTTGCCCATGGGGTCAGCCGTAGGAGCGGCGATAAAGGCCACATCAATGGGCGTTCTGCCCAAGCGAATGTCATTGGGGCGGCCACCGTGGGTACGGAACTGCACATGCTTATCCATAATGCCCTGAGAAATGCCACGGCCCACACCTGCGGCAATGTAGTCAGCCGTCAGCCCTGTGACCACACGGTTTTCCATATGCTCCAACAGGGGCGCATGGGCATCAAATAGGGAGCTGGCATTCACTGTCATATCCCGCAGACCCAACGCCGCAATTTCCTCCATGACCATGTTCAGCACATAGTCACCGTTGCGCAAATGGTGATGGAAGGACACGGTCATACCGTCTCGCAGACCGCACAGGCCGATGGCCTCCCGTATGGATTTTACCAGCTTGCTCATGCCTGCACACTCCTTCCCATGCCCAGAGCCTCTGCCATTGCAATGGTCTGCTCGGCGCGAGCTACGATGGGCGCATCTATCATTTTACCATGAAGTGCGATGGCCCCCTTGCCCTGCTCCTTGGCAAGCGCAATGGCCTCCATAACCTCATAGGCATAGTCAATATCCTTCTGGGTGGGGCTGAACACAGCATTGATGACCTCCACATGACGGGGCGAAATGGAAGCCTTTCCTGTAAAGCCCAGTGCTTTGGCATAGGTGGCATCGGCCACAATGCCCTCGTCGTCATTTACATCCGTAAAGGGGGTGTCGTACACATCCACACCCGCTGCTCTGGCGGCTACCACCAAACGATGGCGGGCATACTCGATCTCCCGTCCCTCCTTGGTGCGCTTGCATTGCAAATCAGCCGTCAAATCCTCTGCACCCAAGAACAGTGCCTTCAAACGGGGCGAGGCCGTAGCGATTTGGAAGGCATTTTCCACACCAAGAGCCGTTTCAATCAGAGCCATCAGACCCGTTTCCGCGCCCAGCTCTGTCATATAGGCATCCACCTTCAGCACATCCTCTGCCGACTCCGTCTTAGGCAGAAGAATCAGATCGGGCTTGTAGGGCAAAAGCTGCTTCAAATCCTCTTTCCAATAGGGAGTGCCGATGGAATTGATGCGCACAATGCGCTCGCAGCCCCGAAAATCCATATATTTCAAGGTATTTCTCACCAAAATGCGAGCAGCATCCTTCTGCGCAGGGGCTACCGCGTCCTCCAAGTCGAAAATGACCGCATCGGAGCCGAGACAGTTGCCGTTGATAAGCATATTGGGGTTATTGCCCGGCAAGAACAGCATAGAACGGCGCATCTTATTCCTCCCCTCCCCGCAGTAATGCAGTCTCCACTCTGGCACGCAGAACGCAGTCCAGCGCGCCTCTGTCTACCACATGCACATGGGCATTCTCTACGCCGCACTCCTGCAACACATCCATTACGGATGCACGAATGGCATCTGCAAACTGTGCGTAGACCACGGACTCAATTTCCACAGACAATCCCTCTGTGGGGCTGACCTCCACATACACATCGCTGGATTCCAGCGTGCCTGCGGAAGCCTCCTTAACAAGCTTCATTATGTATCCTTCCTTTCGGAGTTTTCTGTTTTACCTTTCTTATACTTATTTCTAATAAAACGGTTAAACCGTTAGAGCGATACTCTAAAGGACAAATTAATGAAGGATACGGTGTAGCCCATTAGGGTTGCACCGTTTTCCTTAGTTTTAGGCGGTTTGCAGCGGTCTGGCTCGCATTTCTTCCATTGCTGATAGTAGTTCTTTTTCGGTGGGAATATTGATAATTCCTACAGCGGTGAAGGTAATATCGATCGGTACATGCTTTACCCCATCATCGTCTGTTTGACTACGATGAACCTCAATCCTTTGGATCAGGGTATTTACGATTGTTGGTGTTAACTCCTTTAGATCGATACATTCTCGGATCGCATCAAGAAAGACTTTTAGGTTAACTTTTTGCTGTTCTGATTCCTGGATCATTTGCTCTGCATGTTCAACTGTGGCGATCAGTTCTTTTTGTTCCTTCTCGTAGTTGGAAGACATACGGTAGTAGCGATCATCCGAAAGTTTACCTAAGACATTATCCTCATATATGTGCTCAATCAGCATGTCGATTTCCTTAATGCGACGTCTGGAATTCTCAACATTTTGCCTCATGGTTCGGAGCATTGTCTCCCTGCCAAGAGAATTCTGTTTTGCAAACAAGTACAAGAACACCGGTTCAAATTCTTGTACATACTTTGCAGCCTTCCGCAATGTATCAAGCACTATCTCTTTCAGAACTGAATCACGGATATAATGAATTGTGCATGTGCCACGTCTATCCTTATACTCAGAACACCGATAAAATTCCTTCCCATCCTCTATGCTTTTTGATGCACAATAATATAGTTTGGAACCGCAGTCTGCACAGTATAACAGTCCTGCAAAAATGCTGGTTTTTCCTGTAGCAGAATTTCTTCTCCGATGCTTTCTAAGCTCATGCACTCTTTCAAAAGTATCTTCATCAATAATCGCTTCTTGCGTATCGGGAATAATCTGCCATTCTTCTTCCGGACGAAACACCGTTTTCTTAACCTTGAAGCTAACGAAGGTTGTCTTAAAATTCACCGTACATCCGGTATACTGTCGATTGTCTAAAATATGGGCAACAGTTTTTTCGTTCCATGCATATGGATTTTCCGGTTGCTTGTGTCTAGTCCGTTTTCCGATTCGATAAAAGTGCTCTGTGGGTGTAACAATCTGTTCGTCTTCTAACCGATGTGCAATTTGCTTTGGACCAAGTCCTGAGAGGCAAAGTTCAAAAATATATTTCACTATATTTGCAGCAGACGAGTCAATAATCCATTGTTTTGGGTCGTCGGGAGCCTTCAAGTATCCGAATGGGACAGCACCGGCGACGCGTTCTCCGTTATCAGACTTAGACTTCCATACGGCTTTGATCTTTTTGCTGGTCTGCTCTGCGTACCATTCGTTGAAGATGTTGTAGAAGGGCATCATTTCTAATCCTGTTCCAGTAGAGGTGTTGACATTCTCCTGAATTGCAATAAAGGTAATTCCGAGAGAAGGATATACCACCTGTGTCAGTCTGCCCATTTCAATGGTCTCTCTTCCGAAGCGGGAAAGATCCTTTACAATGATGGTGCCGATTTCTCCATTTTCAGCCATAGCTTGCATACGACGAAACTCTGGACGATCAAAGGTTGTACCCGAGATGCCGTCATCCACGAAAAACTCGGTGTGGAGATATCCGTGCTTCTTTGCATAGTCAAGAAGGATCTGTTTTTGATTACTGATACTGTTTGACTCATCGCCTTTGTTTTTTCTTCTCTTATCATTGTCGTCTTTGATGTCCTCAACGGACAGACGGCAATACAGAGCTGTGATCTTTTCTTTGTTCTCGGCTTTTTTCTTAGCCATAATTAACTCCTTTCTTAGAAAGCCGAGCATTGCATATTGGGCAGTTCCATTATACAATGATCGGTACATTCGTGACAATTCTACGGTTTACTAATCGGTAGACAGGATCAGCTTCTTAAACTGCTGTAATATAGTTTCCTTTCCATCCAAATTGAAGTTGGCGGTGACATCGTAAACGGTCTTTCCGATTTTCTTGGACAGGGAAATTCTTCTGGGAATAGATGCAACCGGCACCGGCTCAGTTGATTTTTCATTGCTTGGAATGGCGTACTCCTGCAAGTCAATAGGGAGAGAATCATCAATCCGCCCCATACCCTTGATTGCAAGGATATCCTGAAAGTTGATTTTCTGAATCATAGATTCACCTTACCTTTCGTCTCGATTCCGCTGTCGAATCAAATACTTGTGGTAATACTCACAGGCTTTCATTACGAAGTCCTCCGCTTGCTTTGCATTCCCTTTGGGGAGGAATTTTCGCAGTCGCTCCATAGGGACCTTGATCATTTCTCGTTGGTTGGCTTTTTCTTCTTTCAGAATAGCTTCAAGCACATCGCCGGAAAGCTCCCCTTCACGACTGAGCTTTTTCAAACGACAAGCTTGAGAAAGGGATGGTGTGCAATCTTGTATTTCCATCTGTTCCAGCAAGGCATGTTGTTCTTCTTCTGTGAGATAAGAAAGCTCTACTGCGGGGGTGAAGGAGATTCGTCCCTCATCCACATATTGCAGAATTTCGGGAATCAGATTTGTGAGGCGGATGTAGCGACGAACTTGATTTTTACTTTCGCCCGTATCCTCGCCAATGATCTCTGCGGTTTCTAACTTCCGCCCAACTTGGGTGGAAGTTAAATCTGTTCGTAATCCTTGACGCTTCATTGCATCAAGCTTCATCTTATAGGCAAAGGCTTTCTCCGAAGGGAGAATATGCTCTCTGTGAAGATTGCTGTCTACC
>JAZOAV010000126.1:0-1592 GCA_045595645.1 Faecousia sp. | reverse complement strand
TGCGCCATGCGTCGAGAGGCGTATGGGCAGTAGGGAAAGCAAAATCCTGTGTAAGTTGTTCGCCGCACAGAAATCGGCTAAAATAGACGCACAGGGGATGAAGGGAACATGGGGTGACCTCGTTTTTTTGTACTGCTCTCTTGAGAAATCAAGGGAGCAGTATGTCCATTTCTTCTGCTAAACGGGGTGGGACACATTGATTAAGCGGCAACAAGTGCGAGATTAGCCGCCCCTCGGGTTCCACATAGGTGGAACCCGGGTGGGCCACATAGCTGTCCCAACCCGTGAAAAAATAAGCAGGTGCGCCGCAAAACGCACCTGCTTTTGGGTTATTCTCTTTCGCTGTGGTCAATGTAATCCCGTTCCCTTTGCTTGGTGATGAAATCCACAAAATATTCCCACAGGGATTTGCCGCTTCGGGTGGTCTGTTGCTCCATCCAGTCTTGCTGCTCTCGCGCTTGCTGCTGCAAGTCGGCTATTTCAGCTCGTGCGTTGGAAAGGTTGACTTCAGCAGCTCGGGCGGCTATCTCGGCTGATGCAGCTCGGTCTTGCAGCTCTGCCACTCGGCGGCGCTGATTCAGCTCTCGAGTAAGCTTTGCCCCGAGGTGCTTCAAGTCTTCCATAGCTTTGCGAATCCACGAGCTTGCGGCGGCTCGCTCCTTCAGTACGAGATAATCCGCCTCCGCCATCGTCACTTGGGCAGGCGTTGTCTGCTTGGTGATGGGGTTAGTTTTGGCTGGGGTGCGTTGTACCTCAATTTCCAGCTCACCGCCGTCATAGGCTTCCAGAACTGCTTGGGATAGAGATTTCTGTGCTTTGAGAGTTTCGTAGCTATCTTGGATTTCAGCATACTCCTGTTCTTTTTTTGCAATATCCTGTGCCAAGGTCATTTGCCTTTCTTTTAACTCCTGCAGCTCTTTAACCTTTTTATAGGTGGCTGTGTCCAAATGCTCCTTACCGCCTTTGCCACGCACCACCTCAAAGCCTGCGTGAGCGCAGAGAGTTGCCAAAAACTGATTTTCTCTTGCTTCCCATTGCATTTGGGCGGTGTTGCTTGTCCCTTGAGACTGGAAGCCTTGCTGCTCCAAGGCTCGGGACAGGGAGCTTTGGGTTGCCATTCCTCGGGCGAAATCCCTCCCGACGGGGATATAATCAATATGGACATGACCTACTTGGCTGCCGTTCACGCCGACGGATTCGTCGCAGTGGTAGTACAAGCCGCAGAGCTTCAAGTTGGGATTCCGTCTTTCCCAGTCCTCGGTGAAGGCTCGCAGGATTCGTCTGCCGTCGTTCTTGCTGCAAATGGGTGTGCCATCGGCTTTCTTGCCGTAGATACCAATGATAAGCTCATAAACTGGCTTTTTCTTGCTGTCCTCGCAAATCTGCTTGTAGTAGTCGGTGATTAGGCGGTCAGGGCGGCTCTGCTTTTCATTGTAGGCTTGGACAGCTTCCCCGAACAGCCTTTCGTAGGCTGCTTTCGGGTCTTCGTCCAGCCACACCTCAAAATGCCCGTTGGGGTCGATGTGGTCTTCCTTTGCAATCACCTTTGGATTGCGGAGGTTGTGTTGCCTTGCCACTTGGCTGCCGTTGTG
>JAZOAV010000125.1:0-7111 GCA_045595645.1 Faecousia sp. | reverse complement strand
GTTCCCCCTGCAGGAACTTGGGCCCCTTAAGGTGATTTTTTTGATTATTCTTCGTCTTCAAACTTGGAAGCTCTCTTCTTGGTTACCAGCACAACGCCGGTGCCCAGAGCGGTAGTGCCGCCGAAGATGGTGAACAGCAGCGTGCCCAGACCGCCGGTTTCAGGCAGCATGGAGCCGGTCTTGTTGACCACATGTACGCCGGAGCCGGTGGAGTAAATGTCATTGTTGAAGGTAGCATCCAGATTGGCATCGGAGATGATGAACTTCTGACGAGCAGACAGCTTGTTGTAGCCGTCGGGAGCAACGGTTTCTTCCAGATAGTAGGTGCCGTTGTCCAAACCGCTGACACGAACCTTGCCGCCGTCAACTACGATAGCAACGCCTTCTTCGTCGTCTCTTGCGCGGCGGTAGCCGGTTCCGTCGTCGGTCAGAACGACCTTGACTTCTTCGCCGCCTTCAGCAGCAGTATAAATTCTGAATTCTGCGCCGGAGATCAGCTTGTTGGAGGAGTCGGTCTTAACGAGATCGAAGCCGAAGGTATAGGTGGTGACAACATCTTCAGTGGTAGTAATATCTTCACCAAACTCCAACCAGGCGTTGTTGTTGTTGCCCTCTTCTGCAACGATGGCGTTGCGGTTCAGCATTGCGGAGTAGTAGATGATAACCTTGTCGTTGGTTTCCAGTGTATCGCACAGCTCCTTGGAGAAGTGAACCTCAAAGGTGCAATCGTCAAGCTTATCTTCCGCAGCGGTCTTCACGCTGTACAGAGCGGCATCAACCTCCTCGGTGCTGGTACCGGGAACCACATGCTCGATCTTGCTGACGCCGATGAAGGTCAGACCTTCGCTCATGGCGTCGTGCAGGACATAGTTTTCTGCGCCTGCGTGAACATTGATGGTAACGCGGTATTCAATGGTCTGGCCGATATCGGCGGTGTTGCTGGAGCCCCACTGCATGGTGGAGTCTTCCTGAACCTGCTTGTCGATGGTGGGGCTGCCGTTCTTGGCATTGATGGAAGCGTTGGGGTTGGTGGTGGTCAGGCCGCACAGCGCACCCATAGTGGAGTCAACCAGATAGTAACCCAGATCCAGCTCGCTGAATACACCGGAATTTTCAGTGATCACAAATTCGCCTTCGTTCTTGGAGGACTTGACAGGAACAATATTGTTCTCTTTGGCATAAGCCAGTGCCAGCTTTGCGAAGGCTGCCTTGGTGTCGTCGTCTTCAGCGGCGATCCAGGTCACATAGCCGTCTGCATCGGTGGCCATATATGCCTTGGCTTCGTCGGTTGCAAAGAAGGTAGTCCATGCAGCGTTTGCCTTGTAGGAGTATGCGCCTGCTGCTATATCGTAGCTTTCCAGATCCAACAGTCTGTAGATCTCATAGGTTGCGGATTCGTTCACACCGTTGATGGTGATGGAGCCCAGCTCGGTTTCGTTTGCAAATGCGGTGACGGTCAGGGATGCAAGCATCAAAACTGCAAGCATCATTGCGATGATTTTTTTCATTCGTTTTGTTTCCTTTCTTAAAATAATGTTTTTGATTGGTGAATCGAATTCACGGCGCAGAATTTGCCGCGATAGAAGGCCTATTCCATCCTCCTTTCTCGCTTGCGCCTTGTTCCGATTCCATATACAAGTGATCCCAGCAGGATGCCGGAGCCACATAGTATATACATGAGACGGGCCGGTGAGCCTGTAGAGGGAAGCTCGGGGCCGCCGGGATGATAGGTATTTGTGATTGTTGTTGAATAGGTTGGGGGAGCACCATCGGAGACTTGTATGGGTCCATAGTGGCTTGTCCACATCGACTTTTGCCAAACTTCCTCCACGCTGTACCGAATCACATTGCCGCTGTCATCCCGATAGGGGAGACCTTGGAAGCTTCCTTTCCAGTTGTTTTTCAGATTCAGGGTGATGCTTCGTCCGGTGCTGACACCGTTGGCAAGCAGCCGCACGGTTACAGCAAATTCCTGATACAGGCTTGCATCGCAGCCTTCCGGAATATCCCAAACCTTGCTCACGGAGAAAGAGGTTTCATTATCAGCAGCCAAAGGCTTGTTGGTAATTTGATATGCCCAATCCTCCACTTCGCGGATCTCGTTTTGCGTAATCTTTCGTACAGGATTCAAAATCAACGACTGATTGGCATCGGTGCTGTAGCCGAACTTCTGCGATCCGTTCATGCTACCCGTCAGATAATAGTAATTCCACCCCTGTTGGTAGAAGATTTGTAAACCGTTGGATCGATTGCTGTAGGAGAATTCCTGACGGTCATTGCTGCTTGGGGCAGGAACTCTCGCATAGAAGTCCGTGGGACTGCCACCGTTGTAATAGAAAGTGATCGTTTGGCTGAGACCATTGGTGAACTTTACTTTTCCGTTATTCACCGTTGCAGTCCAGAGGGCATTGGGCGAGGATTTCGCCGTTTGCTCATCTACCCACATGTAGCCGGTATCCTCTCTGTTATCGAGGGTAGACAGATACCCGCTTGCAGATCGCAGAATGTAGGTCTCTCCGTTTTGGAAGGTCAGTGCTTCTGCCCACTGGGTCTTGGTAATCACGATTTCTGTGATTTTCCGAACCGTAGAGTAGTAACCGGATTCGTAGGATTCCTCGATGCCGTACTGCACCTCTGCCATGGTATCATAATCGTACTTAGGCAGATTTGTCCACAGGTACATCCAATCATTTTCGTCACCGAGGGTGACCTCGCGGATTCGTCGGACAGTGCCATCCGAATCGGTCACGGTCAGATATGCCTGAATATAATCGTTACTGTGGTCAAGCGTATCCTCCCACTTCTTGATGACCTGCACCGTGGTGGTTTCTGTTACTGTCTGCGGCGCGTTGGTTACCGTGATATAGACCGTCTTGGTATGCTCGTCGATCCTGACACCGTGGAGCGTATACCCATTGGAAGGCCCGTTTCCGTCCGCATCGGGAATGATCTCTGCCAGATAGGTGGAGTAACCTTCCCGTTCGATTTTCAATCGAATCACTCCATCGGGCAAGCCATAGCCTTCCTTGCCGGGAGGGCTGGTCTCCTTTATGTAGTAGGTATTGCCGGAGCCCAAGCCCCAAAGTGTTGCCACACCGTCTTGCACAGTGAAGCTGTTTTGATACTGGTCTATCACGCCATCTGACAAATCCGCATTATAGTCGTTCACGCTCGCCCAAAGCTCTGCGGGGACGGTACATTCCAAATCCTTGTAAACAGTGAATACCGCACCGTCCAGCAGTGCCTGGGTCAGGACATCTTCCTTTTGGATTTGCAGGCTGAAACGAGGTGCCAGATTAAAATAGATTGAACAGTTGGATTTGGAGGAGCCACGCTCCAGATAAAGCACGGTCATGGTGTGGTCGCCGGCAGTGACGCCTAAATCCATCAAGCTGGCCTGCTGAACCCCTTGTACCGTGATCTCGCCCGTGGAGAAATCGATCAAGCCGCTCTCAGCACCGTGGATACCGCCGATATCCAGTACCAAAACGCCATCAATCAATACCCACAAGTCATCGTCGCCGCTGAACTGGAATTGCATATCGTTGCCATGCAAGTCTAAGTTGCCGCCTTCACCGGGATCGTTGGGCAGATAGAACCTGATCTCTGAGCGCAAGCCGTAGGCGTAGTTCGTTTGCACATTGTTGGCACTGTTATAGTCGCCGGAGTCGTATTTGGAGTCATAGCGGAAGTGGGGAATCCCGCTGTACTCGCCATCGACACCCGCGTAATTGTAAGTGCCGATAGTCTTTCCGTTGGTGTTGGCATAGGGGGAGTTAAGCGGCAGGAAGTCCGAATAGGAGCTGCCAACAGAGTCAGAGGTAGCAGACAAATATTCATACACATAAAATCGACCATTGCTCTGATTATAGGAAGCGGCGTTGCGGGCAGAGTCGTAATAGTAATAGCCGTAATGTTCATCTGTTGGGTCATCCATCATTTGGTACAGATAATCGCCGGTGCCCAAATAGGTTTTTCCTACAACATAGTCGCCTCCATCACTTGTGGAAAACAGCAGATTTTTCAGTTGTGCGGAATACGCACCTTGGGTCACAATGCCTTCGCCGTGGTAGATGTTTTGGGCGCTTCGGTCATAAGGGATACACAGCAGCCCCTCCGCGTCATTATCTACGAAGATAAAATCGCTGGTCGTTTGATTGCCGTAAGCAACATTTCCGCTTGTGACCATCGACCATTGCTCCGAGTGACCGTTTGCATCCACAGTGATCTGTGCCTGCGCCGAGTAGATGTTAAACAGATAGTTATAGTCAAATACATGTGTCGTGATAAAGGAAGCAGTGCTGATGGAGTCGGTCACATGGGCGTTAAATTGGCCGACATCGTAGGTGCTTGCAACCCAATCGGCGTAAAGCACTGCATTGCCGGTGACTGTCATTTCCTCACCCGGCAAATAATATCGGGCATTCGTGACATCATACCAACCGCGCAGCTTGTAGCTGTACTTGCTGGGAGAGGTCCACTGCTCGGGCAATTTCAGAGTTCTGCCTACATAGGCAGTGTATCCCGTGTCAGGAGAACCGGTCAGGTGTCCCAAGCCGCCGTCCGTGCCATCCAGCCAAACGGTACAGCCCTCTGCTACGCCGAAGGAGAAGACCGCACCCTCTGCCGAATTCTGTGTCATTTGGAAGGCACTCAAATCGCTGTTCAGCTTAGAATACACATTGTTGCTCTGAATTTTCGCACCGCTGCCGGAAGCGACCGTTTTGCTCGTGTAAGCGCCAACAGTCGTAACGCCTGAGCCGTTCTCGGGATAGCTGTGCATATAGCGGCCGGTACTCACATTGCGAATCAGATAGGTGTTTGTGCCGGAGGCGGTAAAGGTCCAGAACAGCGCATCCGAATCGGAGCTGTCGGTGTAAATGTTGCCGTTTGCATCAATGGAGATGGGCACCGCATTGCCATTACCGTCAAAAGCATAGTGCAGAGAATTTCTTGTCGTATACACAATAAACAAGCGATTGCCTGAGAATATGTTTTGTGAATATGTCGTAGTCTTAGCTATCACATCCGTAGAGGATAGCATCGCCAAGCGTTCGCGGCTCGGCACTAAGCCATATCCCAGTATACTCGGATCATCCGCTGCGTACTGTACTTCCGCAACCGCATCATCCAAATCACCCTCAATCACGGTGATTGCGGTCTCATCCACAGCGGTAATAATTGCCACAGAATGGGCTTTGGAATTGTGATATAAGAAAACCAAATTTCCGACTTCCGGCAGGGCATCCACTGCAGAGCGGTACATGCCCGCCGCTTCCCATTCCAGTCGCATGGACTCCGCTCCTGCATTGACGGGTGCATCCTCCACACCTGCGTAACTCAGGCAGAAGGAAGCAAACATGGCAGACCAGTTGCCGTAGGGGTTGCCATACCACTGGCCATAGCGGGTGATACCACGGCGAATTCCATCGGCATCCACTTGGTAATTCCGTGTACTTTCGGTATAGCCAAGCTGTGACTTGGCTACCAATATCACATTTTCCCTTGTGGTTGGGCCTTTGACCATATCTGCAAGGCTTGTCTCCCAATCGTCACAGGTTTCAAGGTCTGCGGTAATGTCGCTGTAACAGCTTTCTATGTGAATATGTTCCTCTTGCGGACAGTTTTTGGCAATTTCGTAGCATTCTTCTGTGTGGATATGTCCCTCCGTTTCTTCCTGTGCACAGGCAGAGACAACATTCCAGCAGGATTCTTCGTGGGTATGCTCGTCGTTCTCCTCTAACTCACAAATCAGCTCGCGTGAAAAACAGCTTTCGCTGTGGATATGTGACTCGATTTCCTCCAAAGCACAAATCAGAGTTTTGGTTTGACATTCCTCACCATGTACATGCTCCTGCATTCCACAGAACGCCTCGCCTGCAATACCGATGCCGGTGAGCTTCAAGCTCCAAAAGACTACCGTAATTACCACAAGAGAAAGGGTAGTGACGACCTGCCGCAAGCTGTGCTTATCTCTGCTTCTGATATTTCGTTGTTCTAAGAGTTGTTGCATTTTACTGGGCAAGTTCACACCCCCTTTCCTGTAGTAATCTTCGTTAATTTAGAAACTCAAATTTCGATAAGGGCCAAATTTTGCAGAAAATTCTGCCCACAATCTGATCTTCGGAGATACAGCCAATCACACTGCTTCGACTGTCAATGGAGGTTTCTCGCTGATCTCCCATTACGAAATAGTTGTTCTCAGGCACCTGATAGGGAAATTCTACATCACACTCGCCCAATGCCTTTTCAGCAACATAGGGCTCCTCCAACGGCTCTCCGTTCAAGTAAACCGTTCCGTCCGCCTCGATCCAAATATAATCCCCGGGCGTGGCAATGACGCGTTTGATCAGAATTTTGTTGGAATAGTAAAAGGCGCACAAGTCGCCGCTCTCCATCTCCTTGGTTTTTACCAGCAGAACAATGTCCCCATCGTTCAGGCAGGGTTCCATACTGGTACCGGCAATTTGCAGCACCGGCAGCACCAGTGTAGCAATCAGCGCAGCCACCGCAGCCACCACAATCAAGGCATGGATTGTGCTTCTGAGTAATCTGCGGAAACGACGCTTGTAGCGTTCTCTTTTCAGTTCTTTTCGGATGGCATCAGGTCGGGGCATTTGCCGTATGACCTGATCTTCTATCTGCTTTCCCATAGATGATCCTTTTCGTAAAAAGTAAAAGCCATCCAAGAGGTATGGTCAGCCATATCTCCAAGACGGATTCTCGGTATAAAAAGATTGCAGCAAAAATGAGCGCAGGCATACTGTCTGTCGGCGGATCGTAACGCACAATCGTCTTAAATCGCAACCACTGTCCCTACACTTCAATATGAAATAATATGAAATTACATCTCTACCAATTATAGTACATAATTGCAGATTTTTCAAGGGCTTTCACTGTTTTTTTATCAAACCGCAAGCAACGAATTTTCGTGAGAGAAACGCTTCTGATACTGCTTTCTGATAGAGATGTTTGATTTCTATCAGAAAGGCAACGCAAAAAGCGTTGCGATTTTGCAATTTTTGGAATAGAAAATTGCAAAATCCCGTCTCATAAATTCTTGACGCACCTTCGGTGCTATAAAAAAGTTTTTCAAACTTTTTTAACAAGA
>JAZOAV010000124.1:0-4992 GCA_045595645.1 Faecousia sp. | reverse complement strand
TTGTCGGCCCTCTGGGCAAGCCCACCCACACGGAGGGTGTGAAGAAGGGCTGCGTGGTGGGCGGCGGCGTAGGCTGCGCCATTGCTCTGCCCTCTGCGGCTGCTTTCAAGGAAGCCGGTGCCGAAGTGGATGTCATTGTTGGCTTCCGTAACAAGGACATCGTCATTCTGGAGGAGGAATTTAAGGCCGTTTCCGACAATATGTACCTGATGACCGACGACGGCTCCTACGGCGAGCACGGCTTCGTCACCGTCAAGCTGCAGGAACTGCTGGAGAAGGGCAACAAGTATGACGCTGTCCTGGCCATCGGCCCCATCCCCATGATGAAGTTCGTCTGCAAGACCACCGAGCCCTTCGGCGTCAAGACCATTGTTTCCCTCAACCCCATTATGGTTGACGGCACCGGCATGTGCGGCGGCTGCCGTGTCACTGTCGGCGGTGAGGTCAAGTTTGCCTGTGTCGATGGCCCCGATTTTGATGGCCACAAGGTAGATTTTGCCGAATTGATGAACCGCAACACCACCTATCGCGGCAAGGAAGCTGAGAATGAATCCAACCACATGTGCCGTATGGACAAGCTGGGCAAGGCCCTGATTCAGTAAGGGAGGAAACAAAAATGGCAAATATGCAAATGACCAAGACTCCCATGCCGGAGCAGGAAGCCAATGTCCGTAATAAGAATTTTAAGGAGGTCGCTCTGGGCTATACCGCAGAGATGGCCATCAACGAGGCACAGCGCTGCTTGCAGTGCAAGAAGCCTGCTTGCGTAGAGGGCTGCCCCGTTAATATCCGTATTCCCGAATTCATCGCTAAGGTCGCAGAGGGCGATTTTGCCGCTGCTTATGAAGTGATCACCTCCACCAACTGCCTGCCTGCTCTGTCCGGCCGTGTCTGTCCCCAGGAGTCTCAGTGCGAGAGCAAGTGTGTCCGTGGTGTCAAGGGCGAGCCTGTGGCCATTGGCCGTCTGGAACGCTTTGTAGCTGACTGGTATCGGGAAAATGTAAACAAGATGCCCGAAAAGCCCGAGAGCAACGGCATTAAGATTGCTGTTGTCGGTTCCGGCCCTGCAGGTCTGACCTGTGCAGGCGAGCTGGCCAAGAAGGGCTATCAGGTCTCTATCTTTGAGGCTCTGCATACCGCCGGCGGCGTGCTGGTGTACGGCATTCCCGAGTTCCGTCTGCCCAAGGCTATCGTGGGCAACGAAATTAAAAAGCTGGAAGCTATGGGCGTAGAGGTTATGACCAACATGGTCATCGGTAAGGTGCTGTCTCTGGACGAGCTGTTCGAGATGGGCTACAAGGCCATTTTTGTAGGCTCCAGTGCCGGTCTGCCTATGTTTATGAATATTGAGGGTGAAGCTCTCAAGGGTGTTATGTCTGCTAACGAGTACCTCACCCGTATCAATCTGATGAAGGGCTACGACGAAAAGGCTGACACTCCCGTGATCGCCTCCAAGGCTGTCGCCGTTGTGGGCGGCGGCAATGTGGCAATGGACGCTGCCCGCTGTGCAAAGCGTTTGGGCGCGGAGCATGTGTACATCGTATATCGCCGTGGCGAGGCGGAAATGCCCGCCCGTTTGGAAGAACTGCACCATGCTAAGGAAGAAGGCATCGAGCTGTGCACCCTCTGCAACCCCACCCGCATTCTGGACGATGGCGAAGGCCGTGTGGGTGCCATGGAATGTATTCGCATGGAGCTTGGCGAGCCTGATGCTTCCGGCCGTCGCCGTCCTGTGGCCATCGAGGGCAGCGAGTTTGAGCTGGCTGTGGATACGGTTATCATGGCTCTGGGCACCTCTCCTAACCCCCTGATTCGCTCCACAACCCCCGGTCTGGAAACCAACCGCAAGGGCTGTCTGGTTGTCAACGAGGACAACATGACCACCCGTGAGGCCATCTATGCCGGCGGTGACGCCGTTACCGGTGCCGCTACCGTCATTTTGGCAATGGGCGCAGGTAAGAAGGCTGCTGAGGCCATTGATGCTTCCTTTCACAAGTAAGGTATAATTTTTCGAAAGCGTTCCCATACTTTCCATAGACAAACCGCCTCCCTCGGCCTTGTCGGGGGAGGCGAATTTTATGGAGGGAACTATGAAAATCAAGGATATCATGTCAAGTAAAGTCATCAGCGTATCGCCCGAAGAAAGTGCCGCCGTTGCGGCAAGGCTGTTCTCCCGTTATAACATTGGTGCACTGCCTGTGTGTGGGAAGGAAGGGAAGCTGCGGGGGATGGTGACGGATCGGGATATCGTGCTTCGCTGTGTCGCCGCCGAGGAAGATCCGGCGCATACCAAGGTTTCGGAGATTATGACACGGCGGGTCATTTCGGTAGATGCAGAGGAGTCGGCGCAGTCGGCGGTGAGTCTTATGGGTAGAGAGCAAATCCGCAGATTGCCTGTGGAGCGGAACGGAAAAGTGGTGGGCATGGTTTCTTTGGGCGACCTTGCCAAGCTGCAAGGCTGCAATGCGTGGGAAGCACTTAGCGAAATTTCGGAAAATGTGCGGAATTTCTGAAAAATATTTTGAAAAAATGCAAAAAAATGTTTGACATTTCGGAATCTTAGTGTTAAAATAGACCAGCCGCATCGAAGAGGTTTCAAAAGAGGCAACTCACCTCAAGAGCGAGACTACAAAAAAGGTAGGTGCAACAAAACTATGCAGGCAGTTATCGTTACCGGTGGCAAGCAGTACAGCGTCAAGGAAGGCGACATCATCTTCGTCGAAAAGCTGGGCGTTGAGGCTGACACTACTGTAACCTTCGATCAGGTCCTGGCAGTCGTGGACGGCGCAAACTCCAAGTTCGGCGCTCCCGTCGTCAAGGGCGCTTCCGTCGAAGCGAAGGTGCTGAAGAACGGCAAGTCCAAGAAGATTACCGTTTTCAAGTATCGCCCCAAGAAGGACTCCAAGTCCATCCGCGGCCACAGACAGCCTTATACCAAGGTGCAGATTGAAAAGATCTCTGTGTAATGACTAAGGTAGAAATTTTCAATCAAGGCGGCAGAATCAACGGGTTCTCCGTTTCGGGGCACAGCGGCTATGCTGAGGAGGGCAGCGACATTGTGTGCGCCGCCGTTACCACAGCCGTGACCTTTGCAGAATGTACCATCAATGATGTGTTGGGCAACCATGCCAATGTTCGTGTAAAGGACGAGCCTCGTATCACCCTCACTCTTCCCGCAACCTGCGACGATGAGGACGCAGTGCAGGCAGTGCTGACCGGCTTTATGCTGACCATGTGCTCCTTGCGGGATGATTATGCTGATTATATCGAAGTTATGGAGGTGTAACTCATGTTAAAGATCGGTTTTCAGTTCTTCGCACATAAGAAGGGCGGCGGTTCCACTAAGAACGGTCGTGATTCCGAGTCTAAGAGACTGGGCGTGAAGCGCGCTGACGGTCAGTTCGTTCTGGCCGGCAACATCCTGGTTCGCCAGAGAGGCACGCATATCCATCCCGGCGTCAATGTCGGCATCGGCACGGACGACACCCTGTTCGCTCTGATCGACGGTCATGTCAAGTTCGAGCGCAAGGGCAAGGATCGCAAGCAGTGCTCCGTTTACGCTGCACAGTAAGATGCAATAAGGAATCCCGAACATATTCCGTATATGTTCGGGATTTTTTTGGAGGTGCATAGAGATGTTTGTTGATAAGGTTAAAATTTTTGTAAAAGCAGGACACGGCGGCAATGGTGCTGTTGCGTTCCATCGTGAAAAATATGTGGCGGCAGGCGGCCCTGACGGCGGGGACGGCGGTCACGGCGGCAATATCGTCCTGCGGGTCAATGATAATATGTCCACCCTGATGGATTTCCGCTATAAGCGCAAGTACACCGCTTCTCCCGGTATGGACGGTCAGGGCGGTCGTCGTAACGGCAAACGGGGTCAGGATTTGGTGATTCAGATTCCCCGTGGTACTGTGGTTCGCGATGCGGAGACCAATGAAGTTATTAAGGATATGTCCGATGATAAGGATTTTATTCTCTGCAAGGGCGGCAGAGGCGGTTGGGGCAACTCCCATTTTGCCACGCCCACCCGTCAGGTGCCTCGCTTTGCCAAGGCGGGTTTGGACGGGGAAGAGCATGAGGTCATTTTTGAGCTGAAGCTGTTGGCAGATGTGGGCTTGGTTGGCTTCCCGAATGTGGGCAAGTCTACACTGTTGTCTGTTTGCTCCAACGCAAGGCCTAAGATTGCCAACTACCATTTTACCACGCTGTATCCTAATTTGGGCGTGATTTATGTGGACGAAGGCGCGTCCTTTGTGATGGCAGATATCCCCGGTATCATTGAAGGTGCTGCCGAGGGTGCCGGTTTGGGACACGACTTCCTGCGCCACATTGACCGATGCCGCCTGATGGTGCATATCGTGGATGTGTCCGGCAGCGAGGATAGAGATCCTGTGGATGATTTTGAAAAAATCAATGAGGAGCTTGCCAACTATTCTGAGGATTTGGCGAAGCGTCCCATGATCGTTGCCGCCAACAAGTGCGACCTGATTCCCGAGGGTAGTGATAATCTGGAGCGTTTGCGTGCTTATGTGACAGAGCGGGGCTATCCCTTCTATGAAATCTCCGCTGCCACTACCCACGGCACGCGTGAACTTATGCGGGTGATCGCCGGCAGATTGCAGGACTTGCCTCCTGTGATTATCTACGAACCGGAATATGTCAAGCCTGTCGTAGAGGCGGGCGAAGCAAAGGAGCTGCAAATCGAGAGATTTGGCGATACATGGGTGATTTCCGGCAAATGGCTGCAACAGCTCATCAATGATATCAACTTCGGCGATTATGAATCCCGTATGTATTTCGATCGGCAGCTGCGCAAGAGCGGCCTGTTCCAACGCTTGGAGGAAATGGGCATCGAGGACGGCGATACCGTGAGCATTTACGATTTTGAATTTGATTATGAGCGTTAATCAACACCCCGAACAGCCACGCTGTTCGGGTTTGATTTATTTGTGATACTACTTTCTGATAGAAATGTTTGATTTCTATCAG
>JAZOAV010000123.1:0-24370 GCA_045595645.1 Faecousia sp. | reverse complement strand
CCAATTCCAAGCTTCTTCAGAATGCGCGTGTAGTAGATGCTGTCCAGGGTGTTTCTTGCAAAACGGGAAATTTCCTTGGTTACGATAATATCCATTTCTCCATTTTTTGCGCAGTCTATCATACGGTTAAACTCATTTCGTTTTTTCGTACTCGTGCCTGAAATTCCTTCGTCAGCAAAAACTTCATACAGCTCCCAGTCGGGATTTGCGGCTATGTACTGACGGAAATACCGTTGCTGGCTTTCAAAAGAATTCGCCTGATCCTCATGGTCTGTGGAAACACGGCAATAGGCGGCAACACGCTTTTTACCATGTTCCGTCTGAAATTCCTGATATAAACGCTCATATCGGTTCATTCTTCCAAGACCCTCTCTTGAATCAGTTCCTTCTCCAGTCCTTCCTCGCATTGTATTCTTTGTTGCCTGGTAATCAGTTTTTTATCCTCTAAAGAGAGCAGGATGGCTTTTTGGAAATGTATGAGAAAAGGCTTATTTTCCCTAATTTCTATCTCTACACTGTCGCTCCCGATGCAGATATACTCACGATGCTTCAAAATAACACCTCCTGCACTATCATATGTTTCTGCAATCACCGCGAACACCCTATTCTACTGTCGAAAAACTGAAAAATTTTTCACTTTAAAGAAATTTGTCTTGCATAATGTCCCAAATAATGTATAATATATGCTGTGAAAATGTAGTGTTTGACAACCAGCCAAGGAGGCTTGTCCGATACACAAAGATCCAATTTAAAGTGTCTTCTTTCATTGGATCATCGGATTAGAAATACAAAGGTCACGAGAGAAGACCTTTATCAAGGGAGAGAGAAGGATTGAAGCTGTTTTGTATTCCATATTCCGGCGGTTCTGCTGACGCATATTACCAGTGGAAGAAACGAATGGACTCTGAAATTGAGATCTGCCCCATTGAGCTGGCGGGTCACGGCAGAAGAATACGCGAACCCTTTTTTGAAACGGTGGCACAGGCCGCAGAAGATTTAGCAAGTCAAATCCGTGCAAAGGTTCAGCACGGTGAGCAATATGCCTTGCTGGGCCACAGTATGGGGGCACTTTTGGCTTTTGAAACCTACTATTGCTTAGAACCCGGGATCCGGCCTGCACATATTTTCTTCTGCGGCAGAAAGGCTCCTCAGGATATGGATGCACCTACGGAGTATTATAAGCTTCCCGAGGACGAGTTTTTGGAAATTGTCTACCGCTATGGCGGCACGACCAAGGAAGTGTTGCAGAATCCTTCCCTTAAAAACCTGTTTTTGCCCATTCTGCGGGCAGATTTCAAGCTTTCGGAGCTTTACACATGGAGCCCCAAGGAGGAAAAAATTGCATGCCCATTCACTGTCGTCAACGGACGACAGGACTACAGTGCCATGAAATCGGACATGCAATGCTGGCTGGAGCATGGTCAAGGGCAAATTATGACGGTTGAGGGAACGCACTTTTTCCTCTTTGAACAGCCGGATGCGCTGTTACATATCATCAAAACAACCTTGCTGTAGGAGACGCTTACTTATGATAGATCTGAAACAGTATATCTTGGGAGAACTTACCGCAGGGCGTATCTCGCAGAACGATGCGGTTGCTCTGCTGAAAGAAATAAAGAACACCCATACCGGTGGCCGTGAAATTGCGGTCATCGGAATTGGAGCGCGTCTGCCCATGGCAGACTCTGCCGAAGCCTTTTGGGATAACATTTTGAATATGAGAAATTGCTTTACCGCCATTGGGCGGGAGCGAGCCCGAGTCACGGAAACCTACCGAAATCCACACTACGCTGAATTTGTGGAAATGCCTCCGACCGACGGAGATATGAACGACACCTTGGAACAAACATTAGGCGCGTTTATTTCGGATATTGATAAGTTTGACTCGGGCTTTTTTGGCATTCCACCCAAGGAAGCCAAATATATCGACCCCACCCAGCGCATCTTTATGGAGGTGGCGTGGGAAGCCATCGAGGATGGCGGCTATGGTGCGGAGCGGATTCAGAATACCCGCACGGGTATTTTTGTAGGCAAGGATTATACAAACACCCTGAATTACAAATATATTACCGCGCCAGACAGCATGAAAATGACAGGCACATGGGAGGGCATTTTGGCAAGCCGTTTGAGCTACGCCTTCAACCTCAAGGGGCCAGCGATGGTCATCGATACAGCCTGTTCCTCCGGCTTGGTCGCACTGCATGAAGCATGCAATGCTTTGAGAAACGGAGAATGTGAGATGGCGATTGCCGGCGGAGTCGCCGTCGGCGCAGGCAGTGTGGGAAATTCCGAAGAAGAAGAAACAGGAATTTCCGGTTTGGGTGCCGTTACCGCTAAGGATCAGCGAGTTCGCACCTTTGACAAAAAGAGCAGCGGCTCCGTGTTCGGAGAAGGTGTGCTGGCATTTTTGCTCAAACCTTTGGCAGCCGCTCAGAGAGATAAGGATGTCATTTACGGCGTCATAAAAGGAAGTGCCATCAACTGCGACGGAAAATCCTCGGGCATTACAGCCCCGAATCCTTTGGCGCAGGAAGATGTCATTATAGAAGCGTGGAAGCGGGCAGGCGTCCAGCCGGATACCATCGATTATGTGGAGGCCCACGGTACAGGCACACTTTTGGGCGACCCTATCGAAGTGCAGGGCTTACGCAATGCCTTTTCCAGATTTACAGAAAAGAAGCAGTTCTGCGGTATCGGCTCGGTCAAGACCAATATAGGTCATTTGGTAGCAGCCTCCGGCTGTGCAAGCCTGTTGAAGGTGCTTCTGGCGATGCAGCATAAGACATTGCCGCCCATGGTGAATTTTGAAGAGCCGAATCCCCATATCACCTTTGCGGATTCCCCCCTGTACATTGTAGACCGTCCTATACCATGGACGAAAAACGATCATCCCCGTCGTGCAGGCATCAGCTCCTTCGGCTTCAGCGGCACGAATGTGCATATGATCGTGGAGGAATATGAGTCTGCGGTCTCAGAGCCGTCTAAGACAGAAGAGCTCTTCCTGCTGTCGGCCAAAACAGAGGAATCTCTGCAACGGCTGTTGGAGCGGTACTGTGCGTTCCTGCCCAAGCGCAAGAACTTATCTCTGCGGGAGATATGCTGTACCGCAGCATTGGGACGGGGCCACTACGAATACCGTGTGGCGACAACGGCGCGCAGCGTTGAAGAATTAGCGCAGAAATTAACAGATAAAGCCTTCTATATAGGGCGTCACCACATCATTTCCGGACGGCAGAGCTACAAAGCAGACGGTGACCTGTATGAAGCAGAATGGAAGGCGCTCACTGCACAAGCCCAAGAGTTGCTTGCTGAAAAGGCAGAGCTCTCCCGTCTGGCGCAGCTCTATGTGCAAGGTGCCCAACCGGATTGGGCTCCATTATTTGAGGGTGGTGCAATTCAGAAGGTTTCCCTGCCGCCCTATGCCTTTGCGCGGACGGTATGCTGGGGTGACCCAAAGGTCAGCAAAATCGAGCAAACTGTGCAAAACTATCCCCATCCCTTTATCGGTGCTTGCCTGGCAGATTCGGCAGAGCAGGCCATTTACGAGCTACCCTTCTCCTGCGAAAAGCCTTGGGTGGTCAAGGAACATAAAATTATCGGACAGAACATCGTCCCGGGAACTGCCTATTTGGAAGCGGCAATCGAAGCCGCACGACAGTATTTCCACACGGATCGACTTTGCTTTACCAATGTGGTTTTCCGTACGCCTCTGGTGGTACGACCTGAAATGGGAACGGTAAAAGCACATTTGGTGCTGAATAAAAAGGGCGAGGAGCTGCAAATTTTCGCAGCAAGCCTGACAGGAAGTCAGGACGGACTTCCCGTATGGGTCAAGCATATGGAAGCGACCCTGATTGCAGAGGAATCTCAGCCCGATTCCAGGGATATTACACCGTTGCTTGCCCATAAAACAGTGATCGAATTCTCCCTTCCTGAGGAGGAACGGGATGACAGCGTTTATTTAGGGCCTCACTGGCACAGCGTTAGCAAAATGACCCAAACGGACAGCGGCATTTTAGCGCATATGCAGATTCCGTCTGCATTTACAGGCGAGCTGTCCTCCTACCGCTATCATCCCTCTTTAACAGATGCGGCATTGAATTTGCCCATTCAAGCCACAGCGGGCTCGGAGCTTTATCTGCCCTATGTCTACAGCGGTCTGCATATCTACGAGAGAATCCCGGGTGCATTCTACAGCGTTGTAGAGCGCATTGCAGGCGCGCCCGGTGCAGATACCATGACCTATCGCGCTTACTTTGTGGATGAAGCAGGAAAGCTGCTGGCATCCATTGATGAATATGTGACCAAGCGAGTGACCGCCCTGAGCGGCTACACTGCCAATGAATTTTATCAAATGCAGTGGCAGCCTTGGTCGGGAGATTTGAAGCCGAGTCAAGCCAATGGAAGCTGGCTCATCTTTGGCGAAGATCCCGCACTTTTGCGTGCCTTGCAGGGACGCAAGGTCTACCGTGTGCGTTTTGGTGATGGCTTCGCCCGTTTGCAGGACGGTAGCTTTACCGTAGGCGCAGAGCAAGAGGATTATGACCGCCTCTTAGATGCCATCGGTGAAAGCAACATTCCCAATGTGTACCATTTATGGACGGCAGAACACCCTCAGTGCAACCAAACCGGCAACTATAATGCAGAGCTTGCAAGGGGTCTTCTCAGTGTCATCTATCTGAGCAGAAGTATGCAGAGAAAACTCAGAGGCAGCATACATATTACCCTTGTCTCCCGCTTGGCAAATGCCATTTTGGAGGGAGAAAGCGGCAATCCCCACGGAGCGGCATTCCTCTCCATCGCAAAGACATTGCAGGCGGAATGTCCCAACTATTCCTTCCAATGCGTGGACACAGACGAGGGTGCATTGCCCTTGGATCTGATTTTTGCCCAAAGCGATTGCCTGATGCTTGCTTGTCGCAAGGGAAGCTACTACTGTCCCACGCTGACAACAATCAGCTTAGAGGAGCGACAGAGTCCCCAACAGGGCGAAGGCGTTTGCCTCATTACCGGCGGTACAGGAGCCTTGGCTTTGGAGCTGACGGGCTACCTGACCGGCTTACACAAGAAGCCTGTATGCTTGGTCGGTCGCAGACCACTGCCTCCCGAAAGCCAATGGGACAGCATCCTGCAAGAGGGTGCAGACAAGAAGCTCTGTCACCAAATCACCATGCTGAAACAGTTCCGCGCCGATGGTGCAGACATTACACTTTGTACTGCCGACTGCACCGACCTTACACAAATGACAGCCATCGTGTCGCAGATGAAGCAAAAATACGGCCGCATTGCAGGCGTGTTCCATTTGGCAGGCGTAGCAGGCGACGGTTTCCTGTATCAAAAATCAGAGGAACAGCTCCACAGTGTACTGCGACCTAAGATGCTTGGTGCCATGACACTGTATGAAGCCCTGCAAGGAGATAAGCCCGATTTCTTCGTGATGTATTCGTCCATGCAGACAGCAATGGGCGGTGCAGGACAGGGAGACTATACCGCCGCAAATACCTTTATGAACACCTATGCCTCCTATCTGCGCAGCAAGGGCCTTGCCGCTTATGCCATTGCATGGCCTGCATGGAGTGAAGTGGGCATGGCGGCAGATTATCAGGTAGAAAGCGGTACCATGCTCTTTATGCCCTTGTCCACACGACAGGCGTTAGCGGCATTGAACACCATCTTGGCTAATGGGCCTATTACGCTGATTCCCGGCAAGCTGGAAATGGATTTCCTGCTCCGTGTGGGAGAGGAAAACTTGCCCTTTATGCTCTCGAAACGCTTGTCTGCCAATCTGCGGGCATATGGGAAGCAGTCAGCCGCACCGGCAGAGCGTACTGCCCATAACACTGAAAATCTTCAGATTTTGGGCAAGGAGGTCTTTACGGATACGGAAATCCGCACGGCTCATATCTATGCTGCGGTATTAAGTCTGGATGAGATCGATATTTATGCCGGCTTTAATTCTCTCGGCGGCAACTCCATTATCGCTACGGATTTAATCGGCGTACTCAATGGAGAATTCGACAATCTGCTGAATGTATCAGACATTTTCTCCTATCCGTCCGTAGAGGAAATGGCAGCCCACATCGACGAGCTGCGTGGAGAAAACAAGAAGCAGGCAGGACAAGAAGATATTTTAGCCCGTTTTGAAAGCGGCGACCTCGCCGTGGACGAAATGCTGAATTATTTTAAGGAAGAAGATACCTGATTTACCGTCAAAGGACTGGGAAAAGGAAGGAGAAAGACGGTTATGAAGAAAAAAGCGTTTTTATTCCCCGGACAGGGATCCCAATATATTGGCATGGGCAAGGCTCTGTGCGAACAGAGCAAGACTGCTCAATTGATTTTTGAACAGGCAAGCGATGCACTCGGCTTGGATCTGAAGAAGCTCTGCTGGGAGGGCGATATTGCAACCCTCACCCTCTCTAAGAATGCACAGCCTGCCATCTTAACTACAGGCTACGCCATGTACCGTGTTTGCAGTGAAGAACTGGGTCTTCGTCCCGATGCTATGGCAGGTCACAGTCTGGGCGAGCTGACCGCACTAACCTGTGCGGAAGCCTTGGACTTTTCTGATGCGGTGCGCTTGGTGCAAAAGCGTGGCGAGCTGATGCATTTGCAGGACACAGATGGTGCTATGTTCGCCCTTATGACCCGTGAGATCGAGCAAATCGAGGAGCTTTGCCGACAGGAAACGGACGAAAGGGGTATCGTCAGCATTTCCAATTACAATTCCAATGTGCAGACCGTCATTTCGGGTCACCGTGCCAAGGTGCAACGGGTGGTCGATGCCCTGAGCGCACAGGATGTCAAGTGCCGTGAGCTGAATGTCAGTGCACCCTTCCATTGCGCTCTGATGGAGCCTGCGGCGCAGGCTCTTGGCAAAGAATTGGCGAATTATAAGTTCCGTATGCCCAAGGTTCCCGTGCTGTCCAATGTCACAGCCCTGCCCTACGAAACGGCAGAGGAAATCCCCGAAAAATTGGTCAAACAGGTCGTTGCCCCTGTGCAGTGGGTGAAGTCCATGAAGTGGCTGCGCAGAGCCAATGTGGAATACTGCGTGGAATTGGGGCCTGGACATGTGTTGCAGTCTTTGATGAAGCGCAATTACTCCGAAATCAAGGTGTTCGCCTATGACGATGCAGGCGAGGCAGAGAAGCTCAAGGCCTTCGTGGAAGCAAGCTATATCCCCTTCCTGTCCCGCTGCATGGGTCTGGCCGTTTCCGCACGGAATACTTGCTGGGACAACGAGCAGTATCGTCAGGGTGTGATTTTGCCGTACAACCGTCTGCGCAGTATGCAGGATCAGGTAGAAGCAGAATCACGGAAAGCCACAGAGACAGAAATGCTGGAAGGTGCCCGTCTTTTGAAAACCATCCTTGATACCAAGGGATGTCCCCAAGAGGAGCAAGCTGAGCGTTTTGCGGATCTCTTGGCGGATACAGGCATGGAGCAAACGCTCGTTCTTCCGTTCTAAGGGGGACGCCGTATGAAGGAACTGGATCAACTGACGATTTTGGGTAAAGCTGAGCTGGATGACATTGACCGTTATGTTCTGTGTGCATGGGCAACGGTGCTGGATTGCGACAAAATCGGCATGCAGGATATGTTTTTTGAAAACGGTGGCAATTCCATCCTTGCAGGTAAGTTCTTTACTCTTTTACAGGAAAAATATCCCTGCCTGACGGTAGTGGATCTGTATGCTTACTCCACGCCGGAGGGGATTTGCGACTGTATTCGCAGAAAGCTGGATACCGAAGCACACAGCTTGGAAACCATCGAGGAAGATGGCGATGTAGAAGCACTTGTTTCCCGCTATATGAGCGGCGAGCTCGCCATGGACGAGCTTTCCGCGCTGTTGGACGAATAGGAGAAAACCGGAAATGAAACTGTGGATTTTATTCCCCGATGAGGGTGCATTTTACCTCGGCATGGGAAGAGAACTCTATGAGATGGAGAAAGACTACCGCAGCTTTTGCAGAAAAGCAGAGAATAAGCTAAAGCTTCCTTTGCACAGCAGCGTGTTTTATCAGCAGAACCCCTTCCCTACCCACCTGCCTGACCGCCAAGGTGCGGTGATGGTATTGAGCCTTGCCAATTTCCTGCATTTCAAAAGGAGCTATCCCCAAGCACCGGAACTACTCCTGTGTGGTCGGGGAATGGGTCTTTTGAGCGCGTTGGTAGCGGCTGAGGCGATTTCATTGGAAGCGGCTGTGGGAAGATTGCAGGGCAAGCCCTTGCGCGCAAGACAGGTGAAGACGCCTAATCTCCCTGTCTACTCGCTCTCTCACTCCTTCCATACCAACAATATGACAGCACTGACAGAAAAAGAGCAAATTCTCAAGGCAGTTGAAACCGCTCTGAGCGAAGAAGAGCCGTGGGCCTTGCCGTCAGAATATCCCTGCTTGGATATCGGCCCCGGTCGGGAGGTCTTCGATGCGTTGCCCAACGCAGTCATTTCCCGCTTGGATGAGCCCGGCGACCCGCAGTATATTTGGTCAGGCTTCCAGTGCAAGCGTTTGTGGAATAAGGACTATTGCGCAAAGCGGTTATTCGGCATCATGGTATCGACACCCAACGAAAACGATAGCTGTGACGGTGCCCGTATGGATGCGCAGGAAAAGGAAATGAGAGAGCTTTTAAAGCCCCTTTTTGCCCAAGAACCTGAATCTATCTCCGAAGAAGCCTTTGTACGCTGTGTAGAACTGCTTCGTGAGAATTTTGCAGAAAAACATACCTCGTCGGAGGAGGTTGCCTTGCGTTTCCGTCTTTTAGCGCAGGAAACACTGATCTCCCTTCCCGCCGGGGAAAGAAAGGAGTCCGATGATGCTTAGTCCAAATGCACTCTCCCAGCATGTCATCAAAGAACTGAAAAACGGGACGATACAGAAGGAAGCAGCCATCCACCTCCTGAGAAAAATCAATGATCCCGATGATATTGCGATTATCGGCATGGGTTGCTATATGGCAGACAAGGAAAATCCGGAACAGATTTGGGATGTCATTGCCAATCGGCACACCACTATTGACCGCTGTCCCAAAGATCGCATGGATTTGATCAGAGGTGCCCTTTATGCACCTCCTACAATCTATGGTGATGAACGGAATTATTGTAAGGGAAGCTATTTCCGCCATTTAGACAGCTTTGACAATCGCTTCTTTGAAATTGACGACGACCAAGCAGAATATCTGCCTCCCAATGCCCGCATCACCTTTAAAGCGGTTTACCGTGCTTTGGAGGATGCAGGCTATTTGGGTGAGCGTCTGCGTGAAAACCGTACTCCTATCTTTGTAGGAAACGACTTTTCCAAGGACGCCATTTTTTCTTACAGCAGTCTGTGCATGAAGCGCAGTAACTTTTATATGACGCCGGTTGAAAATCAGCTCAACTACCCTGCTGCACTGGCGACCCGCGTTTCCAACTATTTTAATCTCCACGGACCGACCTACTCCATGGATTGCAGTTGTCCCGCAGGTGGTGTGGCACTGTACAATGCTGTCAACGCCATTCGGAACAACGAGTGTGCAACAGCGGTAGCCATCGGTGTTTATACGGATCTTTCCCCCGTGAAGCTGTACAATCAGGGAACGGACTTTATTACAAATGACGATGGCATGGTGCCTCGTCTGTATGACCGTGAGCCGGCGGGCGTGTATAACGGAGAAGGCGGCAGTGCTGTGGTTCTTAAACGCCTGAGCCGTGCATTGGAAGACGGTGATCAGATTCACGGTGTGATCGGCGGCGCAGCCTTTTGGGACAACGGCAGAGAAGGAACCTTTGCCCGCGGCAGTGCCCTGATTCACAGAAAGAGTGCCGAAAAGGCAATCAGAGAATCGCAGGTCAACGCCGAAGACATCCAACTGTTTTTAAGCGAGGGTGTTGTTTCTGCATTGGAAACCGCCATCGAGCTTTCAGGCGTTTCCGGCGCACTTCGGCAGTTTACGGAAAAACGACAATACTGTGCCATCAGTAATTTCTCCAATTTGGGCTATTTGCACTCCTGCATCGGCCCTACGAGCCTGATCGTTGCCACCATGGCAATGAAGAAAAAACAACTGCCTCCCATGTACCATTTTGTTACGCCTCAGGATTCCTATGCCTTTAGCCGTTCCCCCTTCTACATCAACGATGTGCTTCGTCCGTGGAAGGAGCCCAAGTCGGGACAGCGTTGCAGCTTGGTGCATACCTATGGCTACGGCGGCACCAGCATCTTCTTTGTAGCAAAGGAAGCTCCCAAAGCCACGCAGGAGGCATTACCGCAACGACAGGAAGAGCTCTTTGTTCTAACGGCCAAATCTGCATGGTCCATGAGAGAGTACATCAAACGGTATATTGACTTCTTAGACAAGCATCCCGATGCCAATCTTCGCACGATCTGCGGCAATTTAGGCAGCCGTCGTCTGCTGTTCAAGGAGCAACGCCTGGCGGTTGTAGCCTACAGCGTGTCCGACCTGAAGGAGAAGCTCAAGCACTTCTTAAAAACAGGGCGCAACAGCGTAGATGTGCAGTTCGGCGAGCGTCCCATTAACTGGAATGCGGTAGGCGCAAAAACCAACTATCTGCCTGTAGAGGGCAAGAACCTGACAGAGCTTGCTAAAGCCTTTGCTGCGGGTAAGGACTTTGAGCTATCCAAGCTTTACAACGACGGAGCCGTCGTAGGTATGGAGCTGCCCACTTATCCCTTTGAAGAACGCAGAGCATGGTGCTACAAGGATCGTAAGCACCGCAAGGAGCAGCTTGCCCGCATATCCCACGAGGCAGGTATATAAACTCTGAACGCTGCACTCAGCGGCGATTTGTTCAGAGCTTCCCAATGAAATCAACCACGATTATTCGGGGGTAGATATGAAAGAAACAGACTTCAAGCTTTCCGATTTGGATGAGCTGATAGAGCTTCCGACGCAGGAGGATACTGCGATTGCCGTCATCGGTATGGCAGCCAAAATCGCAGATATGAACTCCGTGGACGAGCTTTGGCAGTCCCTTTGCAACGGCGAGTGCCACATTCGTCCGTTCCCCGAGGAGCGCAAAGCGAAAATCGAAGACTATCTGCGCGCTTTTGGAAATACAACTCCCCATTTTGAACATAGAGCCTATTTAGAACACATTGACGAATTTGATGCCGCTCTTTTCCGTGTTGCACCCAAGGATGCCGAGCGTATGGACCCTGCCCAAAGGCTGTTTGCCCAAATCGCTTGGCATGCCATTGAGGACGGCGGCTACAGCCCGAGCTCTCTCAGTGGCAGCAAAACCGGTGTGTTTGTCGGCTTCAGCAGCGATACGGACAGCTATGCCAACTACTTGCAGACAGTTGCTCCCAAGGAGTATGCCAAGGCCATGGCGGGTACGGTCAACTCCGTCATTGCCGCACGCATCAGCTATCTGCTAAATCTCCACGGCCCTGCTATGCTGGTGGATACAGCTTGTTCCTCCTCGCTTGTGGCGGTGCATTTGGCCTGCGAAAGTCTGCGCAGAGGTGAATGCTCCATGGCACTGGCAGGCGGTGTAAAGCTTATGATTGCGCCGGACCTGCAAGACAGCGGAGAGGTCACAGTCGCCTCCTCCGATGGCATCACCCGAACCTTCGATGAAGCCTCCGAAGGTACAGGCGGCGGTGAAGGGGTTGCAGCGGTTTTGCTCAAACCCTACCGTGAAGCCTTGCAGGACGGTGACCGCATTTACGCTGTCATCAAAGGAAGCTGCATCAATCAAGACGGCCGCTCTGTAGGCATCACCGCGCCCAATACGGAAGCCCAAAAGGATATGCTCTTAGAGGCTTGGGAGCGTGCCAACCTGCCCATAGAGACGGCGGGCTATATGGAAGCCCACGGCACTGCCACCCGTTTGGGCGATTCCATCGAAATCGATGCGCTCACAAAGGCATTTCGCGCGTATACGCAGGATTGTCAATTCTGCGCCATTGGCTCAGTAAAGACCAATGTGGGGCATTTGGATTGTGCAGCAGGCATTTTGGGCTTCATCAAGGCGGTGAAGGTTGCCCAGACAGGTCTGATCCCTCCCAGCCTGCATTTCAACAGCCCCAATCGGCAGTTGGATTTCGTAAATTCTCCTCTGTATGTCAACGACCGCCTCTCTGCGTGGCGTGGAAGTCTGCCGAGAAGAGTGGGTGTCAGCTCCTTCGGTATGAGCGGCACCAACTGTCATGTGGTTTTGGAGCAGTTCACCGAGGAAAGACAGACAGCGCAAGCTGTCCCCTGTGTCCTCACGCTTTCCGCCATTTCGGAGGCTGCCTTGCGGCGCATGATTCGCCGGTATGTTGCATTTTTTGAGGAAACAACCGCTTCCTTACAGGATATTTGCTACACCTCCAATGTCAGCCGCGGCGATCATAAAATCCGCGCCGCCTTCCTATTGGAGAGGAAAGAAGCATACCGTGCCCTTGCAGAAGAAGCACTGAGCAAAGACTCCTGCGCAGGCGGCTACGGTGGACAGACCCAACAGATGGCACAATATCTTGACGGAGCCGACATTCATTGGCAGAAAGGTCAAAAAGTTTCTCTGCCCAACTATCCTTTTGAAAAGACATCTTACTGGATGCGTCCACAGAAAAAGGCTTTGCCTCCTGTGGAAAAACAGCTTCGCCATCCCTTGTTAGACAGAATTCTGGTTGACACGCCTGATTGCCGTGTGTATGAAAGCCGCATGAGTGCGGAAGCTACCATGGAATTGCGAGAGCATAAATTGGGCGGTCGCAGCACCTTAGCAGGAACAGTGTACATAGAACTGATTCGCGCGGCAATGGAGCCCCTGCTCCAAAGTGAAAAGATGGAGCTGTGCGACTTGGTGTTCCTTGCACCCTTGACCTGTGAGGACGGAGAGGAATGTCTTGTACAAACCGTCATTCTGAAAAAAGGCGAAGAATGGCAGCTCACAATCCAGAGCAAGAACACACCCCATTTGGAAACAACGGTGCGTCCCTTGTACGATGCGCCGAGTGCCCCCGCACTTGCGCAGTTACAGGCAGAATTTGCGCCCTATTTACAAGATAATTATGTCGCCAACGACGACGACTTTATACAAATCGGCCCACACTGGAATCTTCCCATTGAAGTTTACGCAAAGGATAACCGCGTTTTAAGCCATGTTTGGGTGCCGACAGAGATACAAGCTGTGCTTGCTTCTTACGGCCTGTATCCCGCACTTTTGGATGGCAGTATCCACGCCTGCAATGTGCTGAATCAGACGGGCTTTTGTCTGCCCTTCTGCTTCAACTCCCTGCGGCTGTACGGCAAAACCACCGTACAGAGCTACGGCCTGATGGAACAACTCTCAGGTGGCGAAGGCGTAAACACCTATGATGGTACTTTGTACAACGAGTACGGTGAGGTAGTTGCCCAACTGCGCCGCTACAGTATGCGGAGCGTGGAGCAAAGTGAGGATGCCATTTTTGAAAAAACCAGTGCCTTCCATCGCATTGCTTGGGAGCCTGCGCAAACACTTCCTGAACGGCGCGGGCAAGAGACGGTTTTGCTCCTGCATCATCCCTCTCAGGCGGCGCATCCTCTTTGCCGCCAGTTCCCTTCCCTTTCCGTGTCGGAGAAAACGGAATGGTCAACCGCGCTGGAACAGCACAAATCGGTGCAACGCTTGATTTTTATGCAAGGCTTGCGGCAGGATACGGATTTATCAGATGTACAAACCCTGTTTCATCTGTGTCGCTATCTGGAAAGCGACAAGGCATGGCACTGTGAGCTGAGCGTGCTCACGGCAAACGCCTACTGCGTTTTGCCCCACGAAAAGGCAGTACCCCACGCAAGAATGCTCAGTGCAATGGTTCAATCCCTGTCCGAAGAATGTGACAGATTGCAGATATCGTGCATCGATGTAGATGCCCAAACCAAGGATTTTGCTCTGCACGAAAGACACAGCCATATTACCGTGGCATACCGCGCAGGATGCTGTTATGTGCCCCGACTGGAGCCGTTCCACATGCAAAAGAGCAAGCCCTTCTCCCTCAGCACCGAAGGTGTTTATGTCATTACCGGCGGCCTCGGTGGTATGGGGCGCGTGATTGCCCAGGCAATTTTGCACACGCAACCCAAGGCACATGTTGCCCTGCTGACAAGGCGTACCTTGGATACAAGCCTTGACCTTCCCGAAGGGGTGCAGGCATTTACCTGCGATGTGTCAGACCCTACAGCGGTAAAGACCTGCATGGAGCATTTGCGCCGCGGCTTCGGAAGAATTACAGGTGTATTCCATGCGGCGGGGCTTGCCGGCGGTGGGATCTATTTGCGGCGTAACTGGCAGGACTTTGCACGAACTCTTGCCCCCAAGGTAAGCGGTACGCAAAACCTATACGAAGCCCTGAAGGATGCCCCTCCTGATTTTCTGATTCTGTTTTCCTCCTATTCCTCCGTTTTGTATCCCATGGGGCAGGCGGATTATGTGGCGGCGAATGCCTATTTGGATGCATCTTGCACCCTTGCCCCTTGGATTCGCACCATCAACTGGACAGGCTGGTCTGAAACAGGCATGGCATTTGAAAACGGCGCAGACCAAAGCAAAAATGAAGTACACTCTTTGACAAATAAACAGGCCACAGAGCTTCTATGGCAAGCAATGGCCTCCGATGCACCCCAGCTTCTTTTAGGACGCTGGAACGAACAATTCTTTGACTATGAGCGTTCCGCTTCTTTCTATCTTTTGCCGACAGAGGTGAAACCATTGCATCAATCAAATCAATCACTGCAAATACAGCTCACCGGTAAGCTCAGCGGTGAGCCCACAGAAACTGAATTACAGGTTGCACAAGCGTGGGCGAAGGTTTTGGGGCTGACGGAGCTGGACTATCACGCCAAATTCTTAGAGGTCGGCGGGGACTCCATCACGGCCGCCGCACTGCAAAAGGAGCTTGGACAGACCTACCCCGGCGTGCTGGACATTACCGATGTTTTCGTCTATCCCTCCATTGGGGAGATGGCGGGCTATATCGATGCTTCCTGCAACGCAGCTTCCCCTGCCGCGCCCTCTGCCGTGGGGGACGAAACAATGGACTTGTTGGAAAAGCTTTCTTCCGGAGATATTGACTTAGAGGAAGCTATGTCACTGATTGGAGGATAATTTATGGAGAATACAAAACGATATATCTTATCGCAGGTAGAACAGAAAAAGCTTTCTCAGGCAGAGGCTTATGCCATGCTCAAGGAGCTGGCTGCCGCCGGTTCCCGAAAGAAGCAGGAGATTGCCGTCATCGGCATGGCCTGTATTCTGCCGGAAGCAAATAACTACCATGAATTCTGGGAGAACCTCAAGGCAGGTAGAGACTGCCTGAATTATATGCCCGAAGAATACGAAACCTACTACGCTCCGACGGAGAACGAAGGCTTTTGTGCAGCAATCGGTACCAGTGTGACCAATGTACATGAGCAGCGCGTGAAGTCCAGAAGCGGCTATATCCGGGATACGGACAAATTTGACGCCGCTTTCTTCGGTATTTCTCCCCGCGAGGCAGAGTACATCGACCCCAGCCACCGCATTTTCCTGCAAACGGCATGGACAGCCTTGGAGGATGCGGGCTACGGCTTAGATCGCATCCGTGACTCTTTCACAGGTGTCTTTGTGGGTCGTGACCACAACAGCAGTAATTTCTACAAGCTGATGACCAAGAGCGACAACATGAGCACCTTAGGCTCCTGGCACAGCATCTTGGCAAGCCGTTTGAGCTATGCCTTCAACCTGAGAGGCCCTGCGGTCGTGCTGGATACGGCTTGTTCCTCCGGCTTGACTGCAGTCCACGAGGCATGTCTGGCACTTCGCAACGGCGATTGCCGTCAGGCGGTTGCAGGCGGTATCGCCTTCGGCGGCGGCAACTCTCCCGACGATAAAGAAGACGGACAGGGCGATGCCCTCTCAGCTGTCGGCTCTGCCGATGCCACCGTGCGTGCCTTTGACAAGAAATCCTCGGGCACTGTGTTCGGTGAAGGCTGCGTGGCATTTGTTTTGAAGCGGCTGGATCATGCCATCGAGGATGGCGACTTTATCCATGCCGTCATTAAAGGCAGTGCCGCCAACAATGACGGTGCTTCCAACGGAATCACCGCCCCCAATCCCGCCGCACAGGAGGAAGTCATTCTGCGCGCATGGGAAAATGCAGGCATCAACCCCGAGGATGTTTCCTATGTAGAAGCTCACGGCACAGGCACCCTCTTGGGTGACCCCATCGAATTTAATGCCTTGAACAAGGCATTCAGAAAGCACACAAACAAACGCCAGTTCTGCGGTCTGGGTACTGCCAAGGGCAATGTGGGTCACTTGGTTGCGGCCTCCGGCTGTACAGGTATGCTGAAGGTTATTATGGCAATGAAGCACCGCACCCTGCCTGCAAGCATCCACTTTGAAGAACCCAATCAGTATATCAACTTTATTGATTCCGCGCTGTACATGGTGGACGAAACAAAGCCTTGGCTTCCCAAAAAGGACAAGCTCTTGGCAGATGTGAGCGCATTCGGCTTCAGCGGCACCAATATCCATGTGGTTCTGGAGGAAATGCCTGTGCAGCCCGTAGCTCCCGCAACAGAAAAACAGCGTGTACTCAGCCTTTCGGCAAGAACCGAGTGGTCTTTGACCGAACTGATCGGCCGCTACGACAGATTCCTGCAGGAAGCCGGCGAATTGGACTTAGATGCCCTGTGCTACACCGCCAATACCGGACGCGGCAGCTATAGCTACCGTGCCGCCATCCTGTTCCGCAGCCAAAAGGAATTAACAGAGAAGATTCGTCGACTCTACCACAAGGGCTTACATTCCGGTGAGGGCGTGTATGCCGGCTTCTTCAAAATCGTCTCCAACAAGCGACAGGATCACCAGGAAGGTGCCGTGACGGAGAGCCAAATGCAGCAGATCAACGAGCGTGCAGAACGCTTGATGCAAAGATATCTGCAAGAAGCGGAAGCTGTCCTTCCCGATCTCATGGAATGCTATGTCAAAGGCGCACAGTTGGATTGGTCCAAGCTGCAGGCCCCTGCAAAGAAGCTGCCCCTTCCCACCTATCCCTTCGAGAAAAAGCTCTACTGGGCTCCTGTCAAGACCTTCGATTTTGGAACGGCACAAGAGAAGTACGATATGCCTCTGCTGGAGCGCTGTCTGGTCAAGTCCATGCGTCAGGATATCTATGCAGTGGATTTCAGCGTGAAAAAGCATTGGCTCCTGCGTGAGCATGTGATTATGGGCAAGAATACCGTGCCCGGCACCGGCTATGTGGAGCTGGGCGCAGAGATTGCCTCCCTGTACTACGACGGCATGGTAGAATTCCGTGACCTGACCTTCCTGGAACCTCTGCGTGTAGAGCCCGAGGAAACACTTACGGTACAAATCATTGTAGATAAAGCTGCCGACCATCTCAGCTTTACCGTTGTCTCCCCCGGCGAGGAAGAAGAGGAATGGCACACCTATGCACAGGGTAAGATCTATCCCCTGGACGAGGAAGCTCCTGCATCCATCGACCTGACGGAGAAGGAAGACAAGAGCGTTTACAGCGATTACGAGGTACAGCTTGTCCCGCTGGAAGAAAAGGACGCTCTGATGAACTTTGGCCCCCGTTGGTGGAACATGAAGGAAGTCTATGTTTCCAAGGGCCCCAAGAGCTTTGCCCATATTAAGATGGCGGATGAATTTGCAGACGACTTCAAGCGTTTCCGCTTCCATACCAGTATGCTGGACGGTGCGGTGAATGCGGGTATTTCTGCCAGCCGTGAGGGAATTTACCTGCCCTTCCTGTTTAAGTCCCTGAAGTTCTACGCTCCCCTGCCCTCTGAGATGTACTCCATGGCTGTCAAGACAAGCCGTGAGGAGGGTGACGAGGAAACCATGACCTATGACCTGTACCTGACGGACAAGGACGGCAATGTCGTTGCCGCCGTAAAGGATTACTTCGTCAAGAAGGTGCATCGTCTCAATAACTATACGGAATATCCCTATTACACCATGCAGTGGCAAAAGGCCGAAGTAGCAGCCGCCAACGATGGCAAGCTGGGCAGAACCCTGCTGGTTGCCGAGACAGACGACTTCTCCGCACGCCTGCAGGAGGCCCTGACAGGTCGTCTCGGAAAGGTCGTAACCCTCCGTCCCTCCTGCCTCCACAGCGAAGAGGACTATCTGCATGCCGTCCGTGCCGCGCGGGAAAACTTAGGCGCATTTGACAGCATTCTGTGCTGCAACACCGTGGAAATGGACGGCGCAAATGCCACGGTTTCCGAATTTAACCAACTCTATGAACAGAGTGCTGGCAGCCTGTTCCTTCTGAGCAAGGCCCTTATGAAGCTGGGTGTGAAGGAAACGGTAAAGTTCCTTCTCGTGACCCGCAATGCGGCCATTGTCAGCAAGACAGAAACCGTGATTCAGCCTCTGAACGGTGCCTATATGGGCCTCGGCCGCTGCATCGAGCAGGAATTTGCCAACCTGAAGATCAAGGCCATCGATGTAGATGAGCGCACCGACCTGTCTGTTTTGGTCAATGAGCTCTGCGGCGAAGACCTGCGCACGGACATTGCCTATCGTGAAAATACCTGCTACGAAACCCAGCTCACCAAGCACATCAACAACTCCGCAAACTACAAGATGAGTGATTTGGATCAGGGTGCCGTTCTGATTACCGGCGGTACCGGTGGTCTGGGTCTTGTTATGGCAGAGCGCTTTGCAGGCTTGGGTGTCAAGCACATTTGCCTCATCAGCCGTAAGCAGCTCCCCGAGCGGGCGCAGTGGGATGCCATCCTGTCCGATGGTGAGAACAAGAAGCTTTGCGACACCCTGAAGGGGATCCGTCGTGTGGAAGCCGCAGGCGCAGAGGTGCTTGTACGCAGTGCAAATGTCTGTGACGCCGCTGCAATGGGTGCCGTCGTTGAGGAACTGATTTCCAGCTATGGCAAGATGACCGGTATTATTCACTGTGCCGGAGTGGCGGGCGATGGCTTTATCATTAACAAGGCTTATGACACCTTCCGCAATGTTACCATGCCCAAGATCGTGGGTACCAAGGTATTGGACAGCCTGGTTGGTTCCATGGATCTGCAATTCTGCATCCTCTTCTCCTCCATGACCGCCCTCATGGGCAGTGCCGGACAGAGCGACTACACCGCTGCCAACTGCTATCTGGATGCCTACGCCGCCTCCCGTGTACTGCAGCAGCGTCAGGTGACGGCTCTCAACTGGCCCGCATGGAAGGAAACAGGCATGGCCGTGGACTATCAGGTGGACGACAGCTATGTAACCTTCGCCTCTGTCACCAATGACATGGCTTGGGAGTACCTGACAGATGCCATTTCTCAGCAGATTTACGGAGTCGTACCCGGCAATGTGAACTTCGGCGCACTGCAGCGGGTGCTGGAAAGCACTCCCGTCCGTCTGTCCGAGGGTGTGCGCCGCAGTCTGGAACGCTTTAAGCGGAAGCAGAGCAACGCCCAGCAAGAGCAAGGCAGCCTTTCCATGGAAAATGTAACGATTTTGGGCAAGGGCGCAGAGGAATATACCCAGACCGAAAAAGCAGTCGCTACCATCTACGCCGGTGTTCTGCGCTTGAAGGAAATCGACATTTACGAGAGCTTCAACTCTCAGGGCGGTGACTCCATGCTGTCTACAGAGGCTCTGAATGTTCTCAACCGAGAGTTTGGCAATATTTTGGATGTTTCCGATATGTTTACCTACACCACCGCCGCAGAGATGGCGGAATACATCGATTCCAAGCTGGCTCCCGTCGATCAGACCAAGGATAACGGTCTGGAAGGCATGATTCAAATGCTGGAAGAGGGCGAAATCGAAATCGATAAGATGTTGGATTATTTTGATGCATCGTCGGAAGATAACTAAACAAGGAGGAAACCGATTATGTTAATTGAAATTAAAAATTTGGTCAAACGCTACAAGGACAATTACGCCGTAAACGGCGTAGATCTGGGTATCGAGGAGGGCGAGATTTTCGGTCTCCTCGGCCCCAACGGTGCCGGTAAGTCCACTACCCTCAACACCCTTATCGGTTTGATTCAATGCGACAGCGGCAGTATCGAAATCTTTGGCAAAAAGTTTACCGGTGCGGAACGGGAAATTCGTCGTGAAATCGGCTATGTCCCCCAGGATCTGGCATTCTTTGAAGAGCTGAGTGCGGTAGACAATGTCACCTACTGGGGCAAGCTCTACGGACTGCGCGGCAAGGCCCTGAAGGAAGCTGTGAAGGAATCACTGGAGCGCACGGGCCTTTGGGATCGCCGCAAGGATCAGGCCAGGAAGTATTCCGGCGGTATGAAGCGCCGTCTGAACATTGCATGCGCCATTGTGCATCATCCCAAAATTCTGCTGATGGACGAGCCTACCGTAGGTGTAGACCCTCAGTCCAGAAACAGTATTCTGGATTCCATCCGTGAGCTGAATCAGGCAGGCACCACCGTCATCTACACCTCCCACTACATGGAGGAAATCGAAGCCATTTGCAGCAAGGTTGCCATTATGGACTTCGGCAAGATCATCGCCTTCGGTACCGTGGAGGAATTGATCGCCTCTGCCGCCACCACCACCCGCATGACCCTGCATTTCAACAAGTTGACGGATGACCTTTTGAAGCTCCTGCGGGGAATGCCCTCTGTGCTTTCCTGCGAGCGTCGGGAGGAAGGCGTAGACCTGACCATGGGACAGGGAAACTGGAGCTTCTCCTCCCTCGTTTCTCAGCTCAGCGGTGCAGGCTACGAAATCATTGGTGCCGAAATCGAAAAGGCCTCTCTGGAATCCGTGTTCCTCCAGCTCACCGGTAAGAAGCTCCGTGATTAAGCGGTAGAAAGGAGCAAGCTATGCTTACGCAATTTTTGTATACCGTGAAACGGTTGTTGAAGGACTACCGCTCCACGCTGGTAAAGCTGGGAGCCTTTATCCTTCTGATTTTGGTGCTCGGTTCGGCCTTTAGCGGAGCGTTCGATGTTGCCTCTATCGATGCGGTCAAGATCGCCTACTTTGTCGAGGACGAGGGCCCGGACGGCAAGGACTTTGTGGAAATGATGAAGCAGGAAGAGGATATTGCCGAGCTTGTCAGCTTCATAGAGGTTGCCGACAAAGCCACCGGTGAGGATATGCTGCACCGTGAAGAGGTGGCCGCATTCCTCTATATCCCGCCGGAATTCACTGAGCAGGTCTATGACCTGGATGTGGATAATGATTTGTTCGTGTACACCAAGAAGCAGTCCAGCTTTGATGCTACGGTCGTGCAGAATGTGCTCGATACCTTTACCTATGCCTCCAACTGTGCCTATGCACACTTTAAGGCAACCGGCACTATCGCTGACTATGACTTCGACATGAGCGAGGGTACTGAGCCTGTGCACTACACGGCCTCCGGCAACAAGCCCACCTCCATGGGCTACTATGCCGTTGCCATGCTGCTGATGATGATTCTCTACGGTGCAGACTACGGCTGCTCCGGCATGGCCGAGGATTATTTCAGCGCAACCGGCGACCGCCTGCGTGTATCTCCCCTGAATCCCCTGCCCCAGTTCGTGGGCAAGATTTCTGCCCTGTCTCTGGTGACTTTCCTTGAGGCTGCCTTTGTGGTTGCCTTTACAGCTCTGGTCTACGATGTGGACTGGGGCACAGGAAGCACGCTGCTGACCCTGATTTTGATCGTTCTTGTGTACTCCATGTTCTCTACATCCATGGGTGCCATGCTCGGCCTGCTGTCCAAGGGCAAGGGCGAAGGTCTGGTCATGGTCGCCATTATCGCCTTTACCTTCCTGGCCGGTGGCTTTGTGGCAATGCCCCTGCCTGTGATTGAAAATCTCTCCCCCAGCTATTATGCGAAAACCGCCATTTTCAACCTGCTGTATAACGGAAGTCAAGCGCTTGTATGGCAGAGTCTCGGTGTGTTGGCCGCATTGACCGTGGTATGCACGGCAGTCAGTACATTCTTGATAAGGAGGCGTCGTGTATGACCGTATTTTTTAATAACCTGCGGCGAATTCTGTGCAAGCCTGTTAACCTGCTGTGTATGCTGGTTGTTCCCGTTGTGCTCAGCATCCTGGTTGTGGGTCTGTCCGGCGCGGCATCCGGCTATATCCTCGGTGTTTTGGACTCCGACGGAACGGAGCTGACCAAGGCCTTGACGGATGCCTTCGGTCAGAAATGCGAGGTTGTGACCGTAGAAGCCGACAAAATCCGCGAAAGCGTGATTAACGGCGATGTGGACTGCGCCATCGAGTTTGAAGAAGGCTTTACCGCCGCTGTGCTGGCCGGTGAAGAAGCCTTTGCCAAGAGCTACAGCCTCAACGATGCCAACGGCGCAGAGCCTGCCGTTTTGTACATCAACACCCTGATTTCCGCCGCAAAGAATTTGGGTGCTGTCACCAATGGTGACGAAGCCGCCCTTTTGGATGCCTTGGAGGAAGTGACTTCTGCCAATTATCAGGTTCACTACGAAATCTTCTCCAAAGACGGTCGAGACAATGTGGAGAACACCGTTACCGCTCTGGGCTATGTAGCCGTTGGTATGATGTTCCTGATGACCTTTGCCTCCATGCTCCTGCTGGAGGACAAAAAGAGCGGTGTCTTTGACCGCATTACCACCACCCAGTTCCCCCGTTGGGCGTACTATGTACAGCACCTTCTCAGCTATTTCACTGTCGCACTGATCCAGATCTGCGTTGAGATCCTTCTGCTTCCCAACTTTGCAGATGTGACCTTCGGTGCCGACTGGATGGAGACCGTACAGGTAGGCTTGGTGTGCTGTTCCTTCGCCTGCGTGTGTATCGCTATCGGTATTACCGTCAGCCGTTTTGCCAAGACCTCTCTGATGGCAGGCGGTGTCATCAGCATGGTCAATATCCCCATGCTCATGGTGGGCGGTTGCTTCTGGCCCAAGGAGATTATGCCCAACTTTATGCAAACACTGAGCAATTTTATGCCCACAGCATGGTTTATGAGCGGTGCGGATAAGATACTCGCGGGCAAGGGCTTCTCTGCCGCCGCACCCGAAATCGCCTACCTTTTGGGCCTGAGTGCCCTTCTGTTGGTGATTGATTTTTCCATCAAGCCCACCAAGGTGAAATAAAGGAGAAACACTATGAGAATAAAAGCAGTTGTATTCCCCGGTCAGGGAAGTCAATATGTGGGCATGGGCAAGGAGCTTTGCCGTGACTCTGCCGTTGCTCGTCGAATCTTTGAGGAGGCAGAGGATGTTCTCCAATTCCCTTTGAAGCAGCTTTGCATGCAAGGCAAACTCCCCGAGCTTACTTCTACGGAAAATGCCCAGCCTGCCATTTTAACCGCTTCTGTTGCCGCCTACCGTGATTTGCAGGAACGGACGAACATCCGTCCCCACTTTATGGCAGGTCACAGCTTAGGTGAGTTCTCTGCTTTGACCTGCGCAGGGGTTTTAGACTTTGCAGATGCCCTCCGCTTGGTGCGCAAGCGTGGACTTCTGATGAAAGAGGCGGCACAAACCGCCCCGGGTCTCATGTCTGCCATCGGTAAATTAGATGCACAGCAGATAGAAGAAGTTTGCCGAAGCATTTCCCGTCCTGACCATGTAGTGATGATTTCCAATTATAATGCGCCCACTCAGAATGTCATTTCCGGTCATGCTGATGCAGTAAAGCAGGCAGAAGAAGTGCTTTCCGAAATGGGCGCAGCGGTGAAGCGTTTAAATGTCAGCGCACCCTTCCATTGCTCCCTGATGGAGCCCGTTGCGCGTGAGTTCCGCAAGGAGCTGGAAGGTGTCAACTTCGGCAGCTTTGCCTGCCATGTTTTGTCAAATGTCGTCGCACGGCCCTACAATGATACGCAAGAGCTTGTTCCCCTGCTGACGGAGCAAATCGTCAAGCCCGTTCTTTGGACGCAGACAATGGCTTACCTGAAGGAACAAGAGCTCTCTCTTGCAGTGGATGTAGGTCCCGGCAAGGTCGTGCGCAACTTGGCGAGAAATAACAATCCTGCCATTCAGGCGTTAAGCCTCGATGTGTGGGAGGAGCGTCTGCTGGTAGACAGCTACATGAAAATCGAGCGTCCTCTGCCCTTTGTCTCCCGTTGTATGGGCTTAGCGGTTGCAACCCGCAATCTGTGCTTCGACGATACCCTGTACGAACAGGGTGTAGCCGCTCCCTATCGGCAGTTGCAGGCCATGCAGGAGGAATTGCAGGATCGCGAGCCTACAGAAGACGAAAAGCATCGTGCTTTGGCACTTTTGCAGAAAATTTTCGACACAAAACAAGTTCCTGTAGAGGAACAACAGCATAAACTGCGCCGTTTGGCGATCGATACAGGAGAAATGCTCTGATTAGGAGTGATACACATGGAAAGAAAGTCAGTCATACAAGCAATCGCACATTGGGCACAGCAGGAGCCGCAGCGTACCGCCGTCATTGACGGCGACAGCAAGACAAGCTA
>JAZOAV010000122.1:0-4303 GCA_045595645.1 Faecousia sp. | reverse complement strand
AAGCGGGACGATGTGGGCATCGTCCCCTACGGAACAGACGGAAGATCTATGGAATCCGTAGGGGCGTTCTGTGAACGCCCGCGGGCGAACGCAGTTCGCCCCTACGAAATTGGAACGAAATCTGGATGAAAATCGTAGGGGCGATTCACGAATCGCCCGCTAAATGGGTCAGGAAACCCGCCCCCTACAGCATAGACCAAGCAAAAGGGAACGACACGCGGTCGTTCCCTACGACAATATGATGCAAGGGCAAGGCGGTTTTCGCCTTGCCCTTTGCGTGTCAGCAAATCTTATGGTGTGGGAGCTCTTGCAGAGCGGCGGGGGTATCCACATCCGTGAGCTGGCCTTTGGGAATCTCCACCAACACAAGTGCTTCGGGATGGCGGCGAATCACCGTATTGCCGCCGTGATCCTCCCGCAGCTCCATGAGCTCGGGGTAAAAGTGCTTGGGAAACAGGTTGGGATTGCCCCGCTTACCATCGTGAGCGGCTCCAACGATGCGGTCGGGCTGGGATTTCCATGCTTCCACCACCCGTTGCACAGAATCCTGCTCCAGCAAGGGCTGGTCGGACACCAAATACAAAATGCCGTCACAGTGGGACAGAAATTCCGTGCCTAAACGGATGGTATGGCTGATGCCCCAGTCGGGATGGGTATTTTTCAGACAGGCGAAGCCAAATTCCGCAGCCATCGCCTCCACTTCCGCATATTGGGTGACTACGACGGTTTCCAGCTCTTGGGGAACCGCCTCCAGTGCATGACGAATCAGCGGCTTGCCCTCATAAAGAGCCGCCAGCTTGTTTTCTCCAAATCGGGCGGCATTTCCCGCCGCCATAACGACACAGCCAATCTTCATGTGTTTCCTCCTGAGCGGTCGATGCACGCTATCAATATACCTACAGTATACCCTGTTATGTGCAGAATTTCCATAAAAAATTTCGATATTCTCAAAATAAGATAACGAATCTACTTCAAAAATGCGCAGACCTGTGTTATAATCATGGTGTATAAATAAAAATCGTGCAACAGGAGGTTTTCATATATGAATGTCGGCAAGAGCGTCGTCCGTGTCGATGGCTTCGACAAGGCGACCGGCAGAGCAAAATACACCGATGACCTGTGCGACAAGAGTGCCCTGATTACCCGCATCGTCCGTTCCACCATTGCCCACGGTCATGTAAAATCCGTGGATATCAGCGAGGCGGAGAAGGTGCCCGGTGTGGTACGCATCTTTACCTGCTTCGATGTGCCTGAGATCCGCTTCCCCACGGCTGGCCATCCCTGGTCCACCGACCCCAGCCATCAGGATGTGGCAGACCGTTATTTGCTGACCCGCCATGTGTGCTACTACGGCGACGATGTGGCGGCGGTTGTGGCGGAAAATGAGGTTGCCGCTGCTCAGGCTGCCCGTTTGGTGAAGGTGGAATACGAGGAGCTTCCCTTTGTGCTGGATGTACAGGAATCCATGAAGGAGGGCGCACCCCAGATCCATAAGGAATTCCCCAACAATATTTTGAAGCATACCTCCCTGAACATTGGCAATTACGAAGAAGCCATCAAGGAGGAAGGCTTGATTTGTGTCGATAAGTGGTACGAATCCAAGCCCGTACAGCACTGCCATATCGAGAACTTTGTCTGCTATGCCTATGAGGATGCAGGCAAAATCGTGGTGGTCAGCTCCACGCAGATTCCTCATATTGTGCGCCGTACCGTGGGTCAAGCCATCGGTGTGCCCTGGGGCAAGGTGCGTGTGATCAAGCCCTACATCGGCGGCGGCTTCGGCAACAAGCAGGACACCCTCTACGAGCCCTTGGCAGCATGGCTGTCTATGCAGCTGGGCGGTCGTCTGGTGAAGCTGGATATTCCCAGAGAGGACACCTTTAATTCCAACCGTACCCGTCACGGTATGCGCACCCACATCATTTCCTGGCTGCGCCCCGACGGAACCTTTGTCGCCCGCAAGATCGAAATGTTCTCCGATCAGGGTGCTTACGCCTCCCATGGCCATTCCATCGTGGCCAAGGGCATGGGCTGCTTCCCTCAGATGTATCCTTGCCCCAATGTGCAGGGCGATGCCTATACCGTCTTTACCAACAAGTCTGTGGCCGGTGCCATGCGTGGCTACGGCATTCCTCAGGCTATGTGGGCGGGCGAGTGTCACATCGAGGACATTTGCACCGTGCTGGGTGTGGATTCCCTTCGGTTCCGCAGAGAGCACCTCATGCCCGTAGGCTATGTGGACGGCTTCTCCAAGAACGAAAATTACTACGACAGCTATAATCAGTGCATGGATAAGGCCATCGCCTACATGGACTATGAAAAGAAGCGTGCAGAATTTGCCAATCAGACGGGCCCCATCCGCAAGGGTATCGGCATTGCCCCCTTCTGGTACAATACTGCCGTTTGGCCCATCTCTTTGGAGCATTCCTCCTGCCGTTTGGTGCTGAATCAGGACGGTACGGTGCAGTTGCAGGTAGCAGAAACGGAAATCGGTCAGGGTGCCGATACCGCCTATGCTCAGATGGCCGCCGATGTTATCGGTCTGAAGGACTACACGGATGTTCATGTGGTTTCCACCCAGGACACGGATGTGACCCCCTTCGGCTTGGGTGCCTATGCCTCCCGTCAGACCTATGTGGTGGGCTTCTCCGTCACCCAGACAGGCAATATCCTGCGGGAAAAGATTTTGAAGTATGCCAACGAGCTGACCCGTGTGGCAGTTGCCAATTTGGATATTATCGAGGGCAACATCGTCCGTACCACCGACGGCCGTGTGCTGATGACTTTGGCCGAGCTGGCCACGGAGGCCTTCTACAGCCTGAGCCACAGCGAGCATATTACCGCTGAATCTACCTATCAAATTAAGAACAATGCCTATTCCTTCGGCTGCTGCTGCGCCGAGGTTACGGTGGATATTCCCATGTGCAAGGTCACGGTGGACAGAATTATCAATGTCCACGACTGCGGCAAGCTCATCAATCCCCAACTCGCCGCCGCACAGGTGCATGGAGGCATGTCTATGGGCATCGGGTTTGCTCTCTCCGAGCAGCTTCTCTACGATGCAAAGACCGGTGCGCCTCTGAATAACAATCTGCTGGACTACAAGCTCTCGTCTACCATGGATCATCCTCATTTGGAGGCACAATTCGTGGAGAATCCCGAGCCCACCAACCCCTTCGGCACCAAGGCTTTGGGCGAGCCGCCCGCTTGCCCCGTGGCACCTGCCATCCGCAATGCCATCCTCCACGCCACCGGCGTAGCCTTGGATCAGACCCCCATGAATCCCCATGCCCTCTTCGCTCGTTTCAGTGAGGAAGGCCTGATTCAGGATGAGTGGAGAAAGGAGAATTAAACCATGTATGATATGAAAGCCTATTACGAGTCCGAGTCCGTGGCCCATGCCATCGAGCTGCGCCTGGCCCATCCCGAAGCCCACATCATTGCCGGCGGTTCCGATGTGCTGGTGCAGATGCGGGAGGGCAAGCGGGCAGGTGTGGAGCTGATCTCCATTTTCATGCTGGACGAACTGCGGGGCGTGACCTTAGAGGAAAACGGCGACCTGCGCATCGGTTCTCTCACCAGCTTCTCCCACATCACCAAGCATCCGCTGATTCAGGAGCATATTCTGGTGCTGGGCGAGGCCGTGGATCAGGTTGGCGGCCCCCAAATTCGCAATATCGGCACCATCGGTGGCAATACCTGCAATGGTGTCACCTCTGCCGATTCCGCTTCCACCCTCCATGCCTACGAAGCCATCGTGGAATTGACGGGCCCTGAGGGTGTGCGCCGTCTGCCCATTAAGGACTTCTACCTGAAAGCCAAGGTGGTGGATATTCGCCCCGGCGAAATTCAAACTGCCATTATTATCCCCGCCGACAGCCACAGAGATACCCACGGTTCTTATATTAAGTACGCTATGCGTAATGCGTTGGATATTGCTACCAACGGCTGTTCTGTGAATGTGCGCCTGTCCGAGGACAAAAAGACCTTTGAACGGGTCAGAGTGGCCTACGGTGTGGCAGGTCCCATCCCCATGCGGGCTCCCACTGCCGAGGCAGTCGCCAACGGCAAGCCCGTCACCATGGAAACGGTGGAGGAATTCGCCCGTGCGGTATTGGAGGACATCAATCCCCGTACCTCCTGGCGTGCCACCAAGGAATTCCGTCAGCATGTGGCGGTGGAATCCGCCCGCCGCTGCATCATCGAAGCAGTCAAACGAGCAGGAGGTGTGCTGTAATGGAAAACCAATACAAGCTGGTCAAATACAACCTCAACGGCAAAGATGTAGAACAGATGGTGGATG
>JAZOAV010000121.1:0-17317 GCA_045595645.1 Faecousia sp. | reverse complement strand
GCCGTGTAATGCTGTTCTTGCCGCCATAGGCGGTGCAGGATATTTATCCTGCAATAAAATGGTTATGAAACCATTTTATCAAGAAACAGTATTATAGCCCGTCAGGGCGTAGAAACTCGCATGAGACGCTTTTTGTGCCTTTCGGCACAAAAAGATTCCATTAAAAGTTGTCTACTTTTAATGGAAAAATAGTATTAACCCTGAAACCGCCTCAGTCATGGGAACAATGACAGAAGCGGCTTCTCCCGCAACGGTGCTTTCCGTGGCCTCCGATGGTGGAGAAGACTTTGCCGATCCCGTTTTGGCGGATGCCCAGCCGGACAAAATTTATTCCGCTTTGGAATATGCCGACGCCATCAACGGCGCGGCCATTCGCTATGAGAATTACGCAAATACTATTAAAGAAAGTATTATCATCACTGCACCTCAGGTAGAGTATGTCTATTCCTTCCGCATGGCAACGGAGGGGCTGATGCCTTCTCTGCAAGAGGATGGCAGTGTTTTGCTTATTTTGCCGGATGGAAATGTACCCTATCGCATTCCGGCACCTTACATGTTTGACAGCAACTACGAAACCTCCTATGATGCTTCCTATACACTGACCTCTGTTGGAGACGAGTGGATCTTTACCGTTACCGCCGATGCCGCATGGCTCAATGCGGAGGATCGGGCATTCCCTGTCTATCTTGATCCGACGGTGGAGGAAAAGGCCGGAAGTGAAGTAGAAATCTGTGGTAATTTTGTGCGCTCCGGCTATCCCGATAGCCCGGATCCTACCACTGAGGATCTTTATGTTGGGCACAACGGAAACAACAACGGTTTGACTCGGACATACCTTCATGTAAATGATTTGGTAGACCTTCCTAACGGTTGCGAGATTTTTAATGCCACCATTTCTCTGTATCATGTGGTGCATGCCTACAGAACCGCCGGTGCAGATATTGAGGTAGGCGCTTATGCCATCACCAAGGCAGGAAATCTGGACGGAAGTGATTCTGTCGATGCATGGAGAGATTGGGCAGACAATCTGAACTGGACGAAGACTACCAACGGCACCACTACCACAGACAGCGTTATTTTGGACAAGCAGACCCTCGGTAATCAAACGACCGGTCACTATGTAAGCTGGGATATTACAACGCTGGCTTATGATTGGTACGACAGCGTTGATCATTATAAGAATTTGGGCATCGCCTTCCGTGTCATTGCCGATGATGATGTAAACACCGTTGGCTCCCGAGCGGCGTTCAGAGGCGCGGGAAATACCAATTATTCAAGTGAGAAGCCCCGCATGAAGATTTCTTATCGCAACACCCGTGGCATTGAGGACAGGTACACCTACCAAACCTTGAACATCGGCCGTGCAGGAACCTCCTATATCAGCGACTATACCCTGCAGAACACTCACATTGTACCCCTTTTTAGCTCTCCCAGTAATGTGATGCCCTTCTCCGTCTCCTTGGTTTATAACACCTCCATGACGGGTCGGTATTTCTCCAAAGACTACGACGGGGTCAATACCCAAAATTACAATGAGATGTTGGTGGGCATTGGCTGGAAGTTGTCCTTACAGCAAAGCGTTGTGCCGGTAACCGTCGGCGGCGTAACCTATTTGGTCTATACCGATGCGGACGGAACGGAGCACTATTTCCACAATACCGGCAGCAGCTATCAGGACGAAGACGGCTTGTCCCTGACCATAACGAAGTCGGGAACGACCTACACCATGACCAACCCCTACGGGGACACATGGATATTTGTAAACGGCTATCTTACGGAACAGACAGATGCCTACGGCAACGCGTTGTACTATTGCTATAACGAGCAAGCCTACAACAGTGAATCTACCGCATGGCAGCCCAATGCAAGCGGGCCGAATAAAGTAACCGCAGTTTACCGCCAGATTGCTGAGGTATCTGCAACGGAGCAGTTATTGAAAATCGAATATAGCGGTATCTTTGTATCCAAGATCATCGGAGAATGTGACTACAGCAACAGCAGTTCTGCCGAAAAGCGCACGGTGACACTGACCCAGGTAGAGTATACAGACGATACCTGGCCATATACACATCTTACTGCCGTTACTTTCCCTGACGGCGCGGTAATGCAGTATACTTACTATCCTGTGAATGCGGAATTCAACTACCGACACCGCCTGAAAACCGTCTATGACAGCGAAGCCAATTACGGCGTAGAATTCGGCTACAGCTATGCAAGTAATGTGTCCTCCTTCTATGAATACATCGTGAGTGGAGGAACCACCGTCTATGGTGCCAAGTATCACGGCTACAAAAGAGCCCATTCCCAAACCGCCTACCGTTATTACGGGAAAGACGGAAAGCCTTATATGGACGAGGATGGCAAGATTGAAAACGCCACTAGTACCGATGATCTCGTGACGGTCAAAGTCTTAGATAACTACGGCCGTACAGTGGGCAGTTACACCTCCAACTGGAACGAGACCGAGATCCTTGGCGCGGGAGCGGCGAGCTATACGCAGAATTCGGGCACCAGCAGGACGAACAACCGCATTACCGCCTCCGCTTCTGCGGGACAGCAGGGTGTGAACCTTCTGAAAAACAGCAGTGCGGAGAATGAAGCAAGCGGTTGGATCAATGCCAATGCCAACCCAAGCGACCATTTTATCGGCAACAAATCCTTTACCACCACCAATACCGCCTTCTATCAGACGGTAAGCCTGACAAGCGGCGAGGACTATACCTTCTCTGCCTATGTGAAGATTCCCGAGGGAACGACCTTTAGCAGTACCGGTGGTGTCCATTTGGCATTCCGGAGCAACGGCGGAAGTGATCTGGTAAAGAGTGAAACCGTGAATTACAGCACTACCTCCATGCAGGGCGGCTGGATGCGCCTGACCGTAACCTTTACAGCGGGAAACGCAATCGACTACCAGGTAGCGGTTGTGCCCAACGGCGTAACGGGAAGCATTTTTGTAGATGCTCTGCAACTGGAAAAGGGCAAAGCCGCCTCCACCTACAACATTGTGGAAAACGGCTCCTTTGAATTCTATTCCACTATGCCTCCTGCGGAGGATTCTGCACTGTTCGGCTGGTTCAGTGCGGCAGAACCCACTCTTTCTACCGACGATGTGCCCTTCGGCAGTCGGCGCGTTTCCATGCTTGGCGCAGAGGGCGTGGTTCGCTTGAATCAGCATATTCAGCTTGCATTGCCCGGTGATACGGATTTCATTCTCTCCGGCTGGGCAAAGGGCAACGCCAAGCCCGACAACGCTACCGCCATTACGGAAACGGACAAGCCGTTTTTTGCAATGATGATTCGCCTGTATTACAGTGACGACACCTCCGAGCCCTACTTCTTCCCCTTCGATGCCTATTACGATGGTTGGCAGTATATGCAGTGTGTTGTCGCCTCCAAAAAGAGTGCCGATGTCACCATCACCGATGCCTATGTCGTCGCCGCATACGATAACAACATCAACGGCACCTGCTTCGATAATATCTCCTTGCGTATGGAGCCGGTGCAGACCTACGACTACGACACGAACGGCAATGTCATTGCCGCCACCCAGTCCGGCGCAGGGCGCAATGATGCAGAGTATGCCGAAAACGGGGTCGATCTTCTGCAATACACCGCCACAAACGGAACGGCTTACAGCTTTACCTATAACGCTCAGCATGATGTGTCCACTTCCGTGGTTGATGGTATTACCTCTACCTATGACTACGACGACGCGGGTAATGCAATATCCTCGGTCACGACCAACAGCACGGATTCCAAAGAGCTGAAAACCACCATGACTATAACTTCGGATGGAAATCATACAAAAGAGACCGTCGATGTCAACGGAAACCGTGTTGAAAACATTCCCAATGCCTATTCGGGGCAGACCATCAGGACGATTACCCATCCCGATGAAGATACCTCCGTCACCATCCGCTACCGATACACCAGCTCCCTGCACCGTTTGCAATCGGTCGAGTTGGAACAGCCGAATCCTCCGCTGTGGCCTGAAATCTATATCTATTACGATTACGAGGACGGCGCACTTTCTGCCCTCCAGCGCAGAAGCACCACGGACGGAGCCAACCCCAAGTGGCAGAAATATGCCTTCGAGAAGAATGAATGGGGACAGGAGACCGCCATCACGGTGAGCGGCGGCACGGCGCAGAGCACCTATACATCTACGCACACGCTGGCAGAATATGAGTATGAGCCCAACAACGGCAATCTGACGAAGATGTACTACGGCGATGCTGCAAGTGACGGTACGGATTATGCAGAATATTTCTATGATGTATTTGACAGGCTGATACGAATTGAGTATAATAACGGTAGATACATCACCTATACCTACAATGCCGAAGGTTCCTTGGCAAAGACGACCTACGGAGACGGCAACACCGAAAAGGGCAGTTATATCTTTGAATATGACTCCTTGGGTCGCCTGATTCGCAGTGTAGAGTACGACGGCAACGGAAATCTCGTCCAGCGCACAGAGCAGCTCTATGACGGCATTGGCCGCCTCAGCTCCCAGAATTGGGTAATTGGCTCTACCGCCTACTCCGAATCCTATACCTACGATGACCCCACAGCTACAGACACTTCCGGCGACGGCTCTCTGAGCACTGTGACCACCGGCACGGGCGACACGATCGAGTTCTCCTACGACAATCTGAAACGCCTGAGCGAAACGGAAGTTACAAACGATACGGGCACCCTCTTCCGCACGGGCTATTCCTATGTGCCGCAGGAAGAAGAAAATCTGACTTCAACGCAAGTTTGGGCGTACACCGTTTGGAACCCCAACTACACTCCCATCGTGAGCTACCGCCACGAGTATGACGGTGTCGGCAACATCACCAAGGTCATGGACGCCGCACATTCCAACCGTACGCTTGCGGAGTACAGCTATGATAAATTAGGTCAGCTCACGCAGGAAGTTCTGTACTCCTACGATGAAGACGGAAACTACACCACGACCACCTATACCTACACCTACGACACCGCGGGCAACATCCTCACAAAGTCAAGCGGCAATGTTACCAAAAACTATAGCTACGAAAACAGTGCTTGGAGAGACCTGTTGACCGCAGTTAACGGAACCGCAATTTCTTATGAAAACGGCAATCCGCTGAACTACTACAACGGCGAAACATCTTACACCAACCTGACATGGGAAAACGGCAGACAGCTTGCAAGCATTACCGTAGACGGTAGCACTTACAACTACAGCTATGACGGCGACGGTATTCGTACACAGAAGATCGTAGACGGTGTGACACATACCTATGTCACCCAAAATGGCAAGGTTATGCGCGAGACCATCGGTACGGGTGCAACGGCACAGGTGCTGGACTTCATCTACGATAACAACGGAAAGCCTTTTGCACTGATCTACACTAATGGAACAGCCGAGCCTGATACATACTATTATGTGCTGAATCTGCAAGGTGATGTTGTCGCTCTGATGAACGCTCAGCGCACCACTGTAGCTCAGTATGCTTATAATGCTTGGGGTGAAATCCTTTCTGCAACAGGTGCAATGGCAGAAATGAACCCGATTCGCTATAGAGGCTATTACTTCGATGCCGAGACGGGCTTCTATTATCTGCGAAGTAGATATTATGATCCTGTGAATTGTCGGTTTGTTAATGCGGACACTCCTGAAATCTCTGCTATTTCTGCTATTAGTATCAGTGATACAAACCTCTTTACTTACTGCGGTAATAATCCTGTTAGCCGTGCTGATGATGGTGGAGAGTTTTGGCATGTCCTTGTCGGAGCTGTTGTTGGTGCTGTTGTTAATGTTACAGTAGCCATATTAGAAGGAAAGCCTACAGACGAGATCGTGATCTCAGGCCTTTGCGGCGCAGCATCAGGAGCTCTTGCGGCTACTGGTGTCGGAGGAGTGTTTGGGCAAATGGCAATAGGTGCTGGGGCAAGCGCATTGGATAGTGGCTATGGAAATTTCAAAGATGTTTGTGAGGGTGAAAAGACATTTGGTGAGGCAACTGTAAACACTCTTGTTAATGCTGGAATGGGTGCTTTAATCGGTGCAATGGGTTTCGAAGGGAAAGTGCCACTAAAAACTCCATTGAAAAAGCCGGTTTGGAAAGCTGCACTAGAGGAAACGATTGAGAGCGTAGTAACTACAGCAATTTCCTGGGGAACATCAAAATATAGCGAATTGGCATACAACTATTATCGAGAGGGGCTCAAACAATGAAACGCTGTACACCCAAACATAGAAAACTACGAAACATAATTATAAGTGTAGGACTTTTGTTGATGACCCTCGTTTTTATTGGCTTTTTGTATTATGCAGTTCGCTATTCCTTTACAATATTTTTGTGGGAAGATGGTGGCTTGCAGTCTTATAATGGAATTTGCACAAAATATGGCACTCATTATATTTCGTCAAGTAGAGAAATGTTTTACTTTTGCTTAGAGAACGGTGATACAGCAAGAATGCCATCCATTTTGCTTCGGGAAACATCATTTGACGAAGATACTTTTCGCAATCTCGTAGAAAATCAGGTGCCTCTTCAAATTTCTTACACCAAGTTTTATATGCCAAGTATATTTCGAAAATACTACGGTTTAGTCTCCATGAAATTGGGCAAGGAAATTATTATCCCTGATACAATTATGCACAGAGAGATTTTGGGAAGCGCAATTATATTTGCAGTAGTGTGGGTGTTCATGTGCTCTATTCCTGTGGCTTGTTTTCTGCAAAAAAAGCCTTGCAAGAAAAGAAGTAAAAAAGGTAAAAAGAGAAGCAGGAAATAGCAGGACAGGGGCAGCAGGACAGGGGCAGCAGGACAGGGGCCGGTTCTCTGTCTTGACGGGAAAAGTTCGGATAATTCGTTAAATTGACAAGGCTTCTGTGTGTTAGGCTGAAAATTGTTCGATTTTTGCTTAACACACAGAGTTGTCCCTTGCATTACGCACCCGTAGCGCGCGGCATCCTTGACGCGCTTGCCGAACGGCGATTTCTTATGAAAACGGCAATCCGCTGAACTACTACAACGGCGAAAAATCTTACACCAACCTGACATGGGTTCAGGGCAGACAGCTTGCAAGCATCACCGTAGACGGTAACACTTACAACTACAGCTATGATGCAGACGGTATTCGCACACAGAAGGTCGTAGACGGTGTGACCCATACCTATGTCACCCAAAACGGCAAGGTCATGCGCGAGACGATTGGTAGTGGCACAACCGCAAAGGTGCTGGACTTCGTCTACGATAACAACGGTAAGCCTTTTGCCTTGACCTACACCAACGGCACTACCGAGCCTGATACATACTATTATGTGCTGAATATTCAGGGTGATGTAGTCGCCCTGATGACCGCCAGCCGTCAAATCGTTGCACGATACACCTATAACGCTTGGGGAAAGGTTCTCAGTGTGACCAATGACATCGGCACGGCCATTACAAGCGCAAGCCATATCGCAAACCTGAATCCGATCCGCTATAGAGGCTACTACTATGATACCGAGACAGGGTTCTATTATCTGCAAAGTAGATATTATGATCCTGTGAATTGTCGGTTTATCAATGCGGATGGGTATGCTAGTACGGGAACGGGCTTCTTGGGATATAATATGTTTGCATATTGCAACAACAATCCGGCAAATAGCATTGATCTTACCGGCAAGGTTGTGTCAATGATTGAATTTGGCAATGAGGCACTATTGTACGAAGGAAGCACATCGCCCAAAGTGGTTATACGAATCCCACCACCATCATTGGGATTGTGTGAACTATTTGAGGAAATAGGGGCGTTTTTTGTTAGTGTATTCACAGATCCAGATAAAAAGCCGGTGGATTCGTTGCACACCACAGAAACTGAATTTCCGTTCGTAGACGAGGAGTCAGAATTCTTTGACCCAAATCATAGACATGGTGCTGATATAGGGAAGGGCACAGACAAAGCACATGTACATGATGAAATTGGATTTACTCGGAACGGAATGGTTTTAACCGCAATTAGCGAGGATGTTACTGGATGGGGACAGCTACCAATATTTTACAAAGTTGACGATTAGGAAGTAAGGACAAAGGAGGAAATTTGAGATGCAGCCTATTCTCGAAAACCGCACCATCGAAGGGCACGAACACAGACTTGCAAATCGCTATACTATGAGCATTGATTGGTTGCAAAGTGTGCATATTTCCTTGGCGGGAATAGCGGCCATTCTCAGCGTGAACATGATGGCATTTTCCATGCCGTTTCTATGTCTTGCGTTTGCGGCTGTCGCGCTGATGCTTCTTTGGGTGCGCTATTTCCGAAGCTTGCGCCGTGGCAGAGCGGATGGAGCAGAAGTGCTGACGACTTTTGGAGAAAAAGAAATCATCAGACTTTGTAACGGAACGCAAACGATGATTCCTTACTCGCAACTCAGACGCATTACCTTTTTCTCGAATTGGCTATTGTTTGAAGGAAAAAATCTTCGTTTTATTGTGGATATCAAAGGCTTTAATGGACTTGAGGCAGAGGACATTTTTCGGCATTTTCGCACTTATTTCCCCGTGATTCCTGTTAAGAGGAAGAATTTCAGCCACAGAAAAAAACAACTCTACCACCTCGTTCTGTGCAGCACCGTGTTGTTTCTTCTCCTAACCATCGGATTTGCATTCAAACGGCCGCTACCGCAATCATCGGAAATTCCTATGTCCCACGATCCAAAGGAATATGCAGGAATCCCCGTGGAAGAACAGCCCTGTGTTCCCTTTGAAATGGATCTCTTTTCTATTGAGCTTCCGGCAGGTTTTTCTGTGCATCAAAACGGAGATGAATACGACTACATACTTTATGGTGAGAACGCCAAGGTTTGCGTTGATGTCTGGTTTACGCCAATGGTACTTATCGAACGGGATGATCTTACTTTGGCGGACATTGCAGAGATCGAGCGCGCCGAGGAGGCGGAATGGAAGGGAACACTTCGTTGTGACGAAGTTGTAGCGGTGAATCAATTTGGTCACTTATCTTTTTCTATGGAAAGTGCATTCACACATGTGTATTACCTCTTCCTTGAAACAGAGCATTATGCCGTAACGGTTGTATTCACTTGCAATTTGGAGAAATATGAAATTTTGGCCGAGCATTTTGATAAATGGGAGGCAAGCATCTCTGTAAATGATATCCCCACGGGCAGTCTGCTGAGAAGAACTCTTCGCCGGAACATCGGAGATTTTTCTATCTTATTACCACTGTATATGCAGCCGGCGAAAGCTGCGAATGCAGATTGGTGTTTCTGTTCCGTAGAGGATACCCGAATTAGTTTACAAGTAAAGGAATATCAGAAAACGGACTTGAAAAGTGCTTCTGATGCTAAGGAAGCGTTAGCCGAGATTGTTTACGGCGATTCTACAAAGTATGTCCGTCGCTGTGATCACGGACATCCATATGTTTTAGAAAGCCATGAGTCTAATCCTGACAGGTTCTATTACTTTGTTGCCTATGAGAGCAATGAGAGTTACTATCTTCTGACCTTCTATGGGCCAGATGAAAAACAGGAGGAACTGCTGGAAATCTTCGAGCAGTGGGACGGCTCTGTTAAGTAACATAGCACATAGCACACGGGACAGAGGACGGTTTTGCGTGAACCCTATTGAGAAGTTAGGATAAACAGGACAGGGGACGGTTCTCTGTCTTGATGCAAAAGTTGTGATTTTAAAGAAAAAATCACAAAACAGCGTTAAATTTGCCGCAAAAAATTGACAGGACACAGAACCGTCCCCCGTCCTGCACAGAGTTGCTCAGATGCAGATTCGTTCAGGACTAAACATTCCAATTTATGAAGTAAGGTGAGAAAATGTCATTTGTCCAAGATGTGATGCGCCGAATATCCCCATTTCTAAAACAACGAGGTTTTACTAAAAGCAGTCGCACTTTCCGAATCATTAAAAACGATGTGGCTTATTGCGTTGGGTTTGATGCTCCGAGCGGAATATTGTATGTAACTGTTTTTCTTATGCCATTGTATATGCCATGTGACAATGTGCACTATACATATGGAAATAGAATGAGTGTTATTCAGAATATTGCACTTCCTGTATTGAATAAGGCTAGCGATAGTCAAACTATTGACCAATGGTGCAAGATGTTTGTTGGTTGCATTGATGCGAAGGTGATACCCTTCTTTGAGACAATTCAGAGTCCTAAGTTACTAATCCGCTATATGGAGACATTTGCTTGTAAAGCTGAATCTTTCATAAGTTGTTCTATGTTGCATATTCTTCGACTTCGTTTGTTTACATATTTGTATCTTGGAGAGTATTCAATTGTTGCGGATATTGCTGTGGAGTATCTTTCCCTCCTAAAGAAAACCACTTATCTCGCTGATGCCATTTTGCAGTGTTATGTAGCAGAGCTGGATAGGATTAACATTTTACTCAGGGATGAAAAGTATGATCCAGCAGACTATATTGCAAATAACATTCAAGAAACACTGAGAAAATGTTTCTAGTAGCATAGCAGGGGACGGTTTTGAGTGAACCCGATTGCAGGACAGGCGACGGTTCTCTGTGTTGCGAGAAATAGTTCTGTTTTATCCGGAAATGACGCGAATTCTGTGCAGGACGGGAGACGGTTCTTTGTCTTGGTGAGAAAAGTTGCAATTTCTCAATGAAAAAGCATAAATAACCTTAAATCTGGCACAAAAAAATACGCAGGACATAGAACCGTCCCCTGTCCTGCAAAGATTTACAGGAGGCAATATATGAAAAAGAAAATGGTGTCGATCCTTATTCTCCTTGTGATGCTTCTTCAGGTACTTCCTGCTGTATCCCTGGAAGGTACAGCGGCTCCCGTGGGAGCAACAGAGCAGATGACCGATGTTTTAAACACCCCGGCGGACAAGGTTGTCAAGTCTCAGAAGGACTATAACATTACTGCAGGAGTAACGGAGTCTCATATTGTTATGACGGATCCGGAAGGAAATAACCAGGTTTACGCTTTTATGGCTACTATTTCCCCTACGGCAAAGGTGACTTTTAAGGTGAACTATCCCGGCTATTACACCGCAGGAAGCACAGAAGCCTCCCGAAAGGCAAAAGCACAGAATCTTCCCTTCTCCAAGAAGCGGGTGACACTCCAGGCTGCGGACTATACCGCTGCTACAGGAGAAAATGTCCTCTTTGCCACGAATTCCGATATGGCCAACCTGGAAACCTACCAATCCAGAGGTTGTATCATTCTGGAAGGGAATTTGGTACAGAGATCCGATGTGGACGACCCCGAGGCATACTTTGCTATTCTGAAGGACGGGACCTTTGATATCCGGGGTTATGACGAGCCCTACCACGATGTAGAAAATGCCGCCTCCGGCAGACAATGGCTTGTGAAGGACGGTGTCGTCCAGAGGTTTGGGGATAAGACCCTTGCTCCGAGAAATGCCATCGGCATCAAGGCTGACGGAACGGTTATGACCTTTGTGGTAGACGGCAGGCAGTCCCATACTGTTGGAACGACCCTGAGAGAGATGGCTGCCATTATGTATGCCGCAGGCTGTGTGGAGGCTGTGGCCCTGGACGGAGGCGGCAGCGCCACCTTTGCCAGCCGTCGAAATACCACAGGGGCTTTGACCCTTCGGAACTCTCCCTCTGACGCGACCGGAGAGCGAGAGGTTACCACCAGCCTTTTGCTGATCGCCACAGATTGCCGACATACTTATACTGTTGGAGCCCCTTCTATTGACAATTCCCATATTGCAACTTGCACCCAATGTGCCCATGCTATACGGATGCCTCATACCTACAGGAACGGCAGCTGTATCTGTGGCGCTGTGGAGCATGGGGATGGAGAACTGTACTTTGGCTTTGACAACGATCATCTGGATCGGCCCCATTACAACAGCCCCGCTTATCAATATACCAACTTTGACACGCCTGCTGCCTCCAATTCCTGGTTCCGTAGCTTTTGGTCCACCAATTATAATGGGTCAGCCAAGGGCTACACCATTAACAATACGACGGGAACCCTTGCGATAGATATTACAACGGGACACAGCGGAAGCACCGCCAACGGGAATCTGACCTACGGTCCCTGGCTCCGTACCACCACGAAGTATGGTGTATTCCCCGGGAATTTGGAGGAGGACAGCAAGTACCATGCTCTAAGCTATGATCCTTCTCAGGCTGAGTTTTTACGTATTCGCTTCAAGTTGGAGAACTGTGTAACAGATACAGGGAAGGAGCCGAAGGTGGTATTGGCATACCATTACAAGAAGAATGGGACCTTCGGCTACGGAACGGATGTGTCCTCGGCATATTCCTATACGGACGGGGTCTATCAAACCCTGACGATCCCCCTAAGTGCTACATTTAAGAATGCGGATGTGATCACCAACATTGGCTTCCGATTCCAAAATATTTACAGCAGTTCCGGGGGAAAGCTGGTTGTGGACTACATCTACTTCGGGAAAAATCAAGGGGCACCCCTGTTCTTTGACTTTACCGGGGATCAGGCATCCCGCCTCCGCTATGCAGCCCCCGTTTATACGTATCACAACTTCGATGCTGCTTCCACTACCGCTTGGGCTACCCACTATAACGGCGCAGCAAACGGATATACCATAGACAATACTACCGGTGTGATAGCGGTGAATGTGAACGAGGGACACAGCGGTACGGCAGCAAATGGAAATGTGATTTACGGTCCTTGGCTGAAGCCTACGAAATATAACAACACCATGCCCCTGAAGGATACCCACGATTTCTTCCCCCTAATGTATCAGCCCTCATCCACGGACTATTTCCAGATCCGGTTTAAGACCGAGGGCTGTGTGGCAGATACGGGGAAAACCCCTCAGTTGGTACTTGAGTATTATTATTTGGACAATGGGGTGCGGAATTATGCCAATGACATCCGTGGGACTTGGACGGTGACGGAGGGGAGGTATGTGACCCTTACAGTTCCTGCCAGCAGCAAATTTAAATCTGTGGATCTGGTGGAGGATTTCGGGCTCCGCTTCCAACATGTGAAGAGTAGCACGGGGGGCAAGCTTGTGATAGACTATATCTATGTGGGACCCCGCAGCCAGCTTCCTGCCACGGATCATACTGTCACCTTCCGCAATTGGGATGGAGTCACCCTCCAAACTGTGGGTGTATTGAAGGGAGAAACTGCTGCCTACATAGGGGATAGCCCTGCCCGTCCTGCCGATACGGAATATCATTACAGCTTTGCAGGCTGGGATAAACCTCTGACCAATATTACGGCCGACACCCTGGTCACGGCCCAATTCACTTCCGCGGCCCACGGGTTTACCTATACCAGGATCGACGCTTCTACACATTTGATAAACTGCAAGGAATGCGGATATTCCGCAGAGGCCTCCCACAGCTACACAGACGGCTTCTGTATCTGCGGAGAAAAGGAAAGCATGGAGCCCATAGAGGATACTTCTGTGAAGCTCTATCACTCTTTGAACCTGGCCAGCGATATTTCCATCAACTTCGCTATCCCTGTCACGGCGCTGTCCGGCTACGACAGCTATTATATGGAATGTATCCGTCCCATTTACAGCGGCAATCAGCTCGTGGGCGAGGAAACCATCCTCATAGAAGAACCCACCATCCGCGGCAGCTATTACTACTTCACCCTGACCGGCACCAACGCCCTGCAAATGGGCGACATGGTGCAGGCCACCGTCTACATGACCAAGGGCAACACCGAGTACCGCTCCAAGGTGGACAACTATTCCGTGGCGACCTATGCCTATGGCCAGTTGAATTCCTCCACCAATGAAAAACTGCTCACCCTCTGTGCAAATCTCCTGCGCTACGGCGCAACGGCGCAGACCTACAAGGGCTACCGCACCGATGCACCGGTAGATGCGGCTATGACCCCGGCCCAAAGAGCCTACCTTACCGATCTGAGTTCCGTGACCTTTGGCAACCATGCCGCCTATTTGGACGACCTGAGCAACCCCTCCGTCACTTGGGTGGGTCGCACTCTGGTGCTGGACAGCAAGATCGTGGTAAAATTCGTGTGCAACATTTCCGGCTTCGACGGCGGAGCGGAGGATTTGTGCCTGCGTGTCAGCTATCAGGGCTGGGACGGCACGGCGCAAACCGTTGAAGTTTATGCCGAAAAGTACGGCACCACCCCGGGCTTGTATGCCTTCCCTGTGGACACCCTTTTGGCCGCTGAGCTGCGCCAGCCCTTGGAAGCGGCGGTCTATTTCGGAGACATCCGTATTTCTCAGACCAACCGTTTCAGCGTGGACAGCTACGGCAACAACTGCACCGGCAATCTGCTGGAGGTCTGCCAATCCCTGATGGCCTACTCCGATTCCGCTTTGGCCTATTTCTCTAATACTGCTTCTTGATAGAAAGGATTGTAGCACAAGGGGTGTTCTCTGTGTTGTGAGAAATAGTTCTGTTTTCTTCGGAAATGACGAATAATTCTGTGTGCTGGGATAACAAAAATTCTGGATTTGGCTCAGCACACAGAACCGTCCCTGTGTTATTTACTGCAATTCCCAAGCGAATGTAAATGTAAATTTGCAAACATTTGCAAATTCGACAATGGCAGCCAATATTAGCATCGTTGAGACTCAAATCGCAATTTTCCGATCCGGAGTCTACTCGACTGTGACATCCACATTAGCAACATTATTCTAGAGGTGGAAATGAAAAGATTTATCATTGATCAATTACTGTTTTTAGCGATTGGGATAATAATAATGATATCCATTCCATATTTTTGTGGACCCGTTTTTACTACAGTAACAGAAACTGTTGTAGTAGTATGTTGGAGTTATCTTTGTCGCCGAATTCTATTGCTTCCGTTTGACCTTCTTATAGGAACGGTAACTCAACTGGGTTATTTTTCTTGCCAATGTGGCATTGAGGATTTGGAATTTTTTAAAGACATGGGTTGTTACGAATGGAAGTTCTTCTTTGAAAATAATCAAATATTTCAGCTCTTAGTACCAACTGCTATCAAAACAGATAATGCGATCGGGATATCGCAACCGAAAAAAAACGTTAAACTCAGAGTTACTTAATGTCTACTGAACAACTACAAAACCATTGGAAACACGTGACTTTTCGGCATTTTTATGGTATAATAAGTGCAAGGAAACCGGCGAAAAACGGCGAAAAGCCTTGCACTTGGAGGGAAAGTCATGTATCGATATAGCGACGGACAGATCAGTTTGACAGATTTTCAGCAGCCTCTTGGCGTGAAGCTGCGAGAAGATAACCGCTGGGTAAAGAAAGCTCAGATCATTCCTTGGAGCAAGATTGAAGTGCGCTACGCAGCTCTGTTCCCCTCCAAAACCGGAAATGTGGCGAAGCCTCTTCGCCTTGCATTAGGGCCCTGATTATCCAGCAGGAGTACGGATATCCTGACGAGGAGCTGACTCTGCAGATCCAGGAAAATCCCTACCTTCAATATTTCTGCGGCTATCCCTGTTTTGATGACAGCAAGCCGCCTTTTGATGCATCCTTGATGGTACATTTTCGCAAGCGGATCACGCCGGAAATCCTGGCTGAAATCAATGAAATGATCATTCGGGAAGCCAAAGACGACAAAGATGACGACGATAACGATGGAAACAGCGGTACGATGATCGTAGATGCTACCTGTGCCCCGTCTCAGATTCGTTATCCTCAGGATGTTTCTCTTTTGAACGAAGCCAGAGAAAACGCAGAAAAGCTTATAGATCAACTCCATAATCCGGCAGATGGTAAGAAACCTCGCACTTACCGAAAGAAGGAAGAAAGGCCTATCTGAAATACGCACGCAGCCGTAAGCATACCACTAAAATGACTCGCAAGGCAATTAGAGTATAGCTTGGATATTTGAGGAGAGATCTCTCCCATATTGACAGAATGCTACAACGCAAGAAAACCCTGACAGTTCGCCAAACACGGAGATTAGAGGCTATTCGCCGCATTTACGAGCAGCAAAAGTACATGCATGACCACCATACGCATACTGTCCCGGATTGGATTGTAAGTATCAGTCAGCCCTTCGTCCGTCCGATCGTCCGAGGCAAAGCCGGTAAACCGGTGGAATTTGGTATGAAACTGGATATTAGTGTCGTGGATGGATGGTCAAGGTTGGAGTACCATTCCTTTGATGCCTATAACGAAGCAACCAAACTGCAAGACATGATTGAGGCGTTCCGACTTCGGGAAGGTCATTATCCGAGCCGGGTATTAGCCGATAAGATTTACCGGAACCGTGAGAATCTGCGTTTTTGCAAGGAACACGGAATCCGGCTTTCGGGTCCTGCATTAGGCAGGCCTAAAAAGAACGAAATTCGAGACAAAGAACAAGACTACAAGGATGAATGCGAAAGAGTAGAAGTAGAGCGAAGATTCAGTCTGTCAAAACGGAAATGCGGAATGGGCTTGGTCACGGCAAAACTGCAAGAGACCGCCAAGCACGTCATTGCTATGTCAATTTTGGTACTGAATCTCCGCAGGGCACTGTCTGCCCTTTTGCTGCTCCTTTGCTGGTTCGCTAGTCTGTTCCACCACCAAAACAGGGTGGGCGAAAAATACCTGCTTGTTCAGTAGGCATTACTTACTTCAGGCTTTCAAGGGTTTTAATTGATTGGGAAATTGTTAATAACAAAGCATAGAATTAAGCTTATTTGTTAGCATCTGGTGTTGATTTGCAGGACAGGGGGCGGTTCTCTGTCTTGACGGAAAAAGTTCGGATAATTCGTTAAATTGACAAATCTTCTGTGTGTTAGGCGAAAAATGTTCGTTTTTCGCTTAACACACAGAACCGCCCCTTGCATTACGCACCCGTAGCGCGCGGCATCCTTGACGCGCTTTCGGCACGGCGATTTCCTACGAAAACGGCAATTCGCTGAACTACTACAACGGCGAAAAGTCCTACTCCGACCTGACATGGGAAAACGGCAGACAGCTTGCAAGCATTACCGCTGACGGCAGTACCTATACCTACAGCTACGATGCAGACGGTATTCGTACACAGAAGGTCGTAGACGGCGTGACCCATACCTATGTCACCCAAAACGGTAAGGTGGTAAGAGAAACCATCGGCAGTGGCACAACCGCAAAGGTTTTGGACTTTATCTAATGTCTACTGAATAACTCCAAAACCATTGGAAACACATGACTTTTCGGCTATTTTATGATATAATAAGTGCAAGGAAAACAGCAAAAACCGGGCAAAAACCTTGCACTTGGAGGGAATATCATGTATCGCTATAGTGATGGACAGATCAGTTTGACAGATTTTCAGCAACCTCTTGGCATGAAGCTGCGAGAAGATAACCGCTGGGTAAAGAAGGCTCAGATCATTCCTTGGAACAAGATTGAGGTGCGCTATGCAG
>JAZOAV010000120.1:0-13547 GCA_045595645.1 Faecousia sp. | reverse complement strand
AACACTCACAATCGGGAGCGGGACGATGTGGGCATCGTCCCCTGCAATCCGACTGAGAAGCTTCGTTCTGTCCTGAGTGCAAATCGTCACAAAATATGCACCCCGTTGGCTGTAATCATAGTCACGAAGGCGGTTTTGTTTCCTCTGCGGAAGGTTCTTATCTGTCACAAATCCCACCTCGCCATCCGAAGGATTGTACCGTTTCGGTAGTACCTACGCGGGACGATGTGGGCATCGTCCCCTACGAGTTCTATCTCAGGATTTTATTTGCCGTAAGTGGAGTTCCATGCAGTCTGGTAATCGGCAAAGCCGGTTGCCTGAACGAGATAGGCCGAGAAGTTCAGCACATAGTCTTCCCGCGCGGTAGGGTTCGTAATGTCGTAGATATCAGGAGAAGTATACACAGAATCATTGCGAATGATATCGATGGTATAAGAAGTCTTAGGGGTCAGGATGCCGCCGCTTGTCGCAGCCTGCGGGCCAACATAGACATAGACAAGTCGGCTGGAAGTATTGGTAACCAGCTTCCAGTAGGCTGTTTCCCCTTCTGCGTCCAGATCCCAAACCAGTTGTTTCATGCCCGCAAGAGCTCCCGTATACTCTACAAAGAGATACGCATTCTCTTTCAAATCGGTAATTTTCACATAGGGCTGCTTTTTCAGGGTCACGCCCGGGGCAAAAAGATAGGCCTCCTGCGTAACCTCGGTATTCGTCAACGCATCATCATAAAGACCATTTCCGTCATTATCCTTTGGGTCCTTTTCCACAAGCTCAAGCTTTGTGGCTAAACCGACAGGAAAAAAGGTATTGTTCACCTCATCCGTATCCTCTTGCAGATAAGCAAGGGTCACAAGGTAGGTGCCGCAGAGAAGCATCAGAGCTGCCAAAACAATCAGACTTCCCCGCAGAAGATTACCTTTCCGCATTTTCTTTTGCTTTCTTCCCATTATGCCTCTCCTTCCCTTCTTATTCCACTACAATCAATTTCCGACCTGCGCCGCAAACATGGTATCCCATGCAGTTCGGGGAGTGAAAGTCACATTTCCCGCCACAGATTGGCAAATGTACGCCTTGAAATCAATGTCAAATTTGACAGCGTCACCTTTCGTATTGTACTGATTGTTCTTATAATTGTAATCGCTTGCAACGGTGATAGACATGCCATTTTCCTGCTTCATCAGGTCGATTTCCGAATAGGTTCCGGCGGGCAGCTTGCCGTTTGCATTCTCGCCGGTATAGTAATAGATCACCTTATTTCCCTGTGATTTCAGATATGTCCAACCGGAAGCCATTGTCCAAGAGATTTTTCCATCCTTGGAGGTCCACTGCGTGTAGTTGGTGAGGTCGAATGCTCCGCCGGTATCCACCACGACATAAAGGTATGCTTCCATCAACAGCTTGGTGACATTAATATAGGGTCTCTTGGGAATATCTACGCCGGGCAGAACATTGTAGGCGAATCCGTCCTTATCCACTCCCCCGCTCAGCACATATTTTGTCGCAGAGCCCACGGGGGCCTCCACCACTTGCTGTTCCTGTAGAGTAAATTCGTTCGCGGGGTCTACAAACAGTACGCCGCCGACGAAGGTGTTTTTCACAACATCGGTATTGTTCTGGAAATAGGCAATGGTAACTCCCAAAACCCCACCAAGAAGAAGAAGGATGATCACTACGAGGACAGCAAGTCTTTTACGGTACTTAGAGCTTAACATGAGCACTTCTTCCTTTCGTCAAGTTTTGGCAAATGCCATTAGGGGTATACTAACTATATGCTACAGAATATCTTTCTATTCGGCTTTGCGGATGGTGCGTATGGGCGCGTCTATGAAGCCGCGCGCTACAGGTGATTCTTTGGTATGGAGTGCCAGCAGGCAACCCCCTTTTATTCCCCCTTCAAAGGGGGACAGGGCGCGGTGCGCTACGAGTGGTGCGTGCATGTGCGATAAAGAGGGCTATGCTTTCCCCCTCCCTAAGAAGGGGGAAAGCGGGATATGTTCCTAAAAATTAGTCAACCCAAGTGTCCCATGCAGCTTCAGCAGTAGCAAAGCCGTCAGACTGGATTGCGTGAGCCTTGATTTGAATTTCCAGCTCTGCGAGGTCTGCTAAATCCTTGGCCAAAACATCGTCAGAATTGACCAAAACATCTCCAGGAATGCTAAAGCCTGTAAACAGAGCAGGCAGAACTACATCATTGGTATTTCCTTCATCATCAAGGACAGTTGCATCAACAGTGGTGTAATAGCGGAACTCATAGGTAGCCTGATTGTTCTCCTTATCAATATCGATAGTATTGATCTGGCAAGGCCACTCAGCTTCTTTCCAACCCTGAACAAAGTTCTGCAGCAGGAACACATCGCCTTCCATATTGCCCTTACCGAGCACATCACAGAGATCCTCGTAGTCGGTCACAGTAACCATCATACGGACATAGCAGGGTTCGCTACCGGCTTCGATGGTGACGATGGGGTCCTTGGTGTAGGTATGGCTGGGGATCAGCTTGTATTCGTTGCCTTCTGCGTGGCGTGCGACAGTGTCGCTCTTTCCAGCGATCTTGCCTTCTGCGGTCAAGGGGCGGCCATAAAGGTCAACCTTAGACTCATCCAGCTTCATTTGGATATCGCCGACGGTAAAGGTATTAGTAACTTGTGCCTCTCTGGTCAGGTAGGCAAAAGTAACGAGAACGGAACCGGTCATCAGCAGAGCAATGACAACTACCAATGCAATAATCTGTTTCACTTTCATTTTCATTTTCCTCCTTTCCCTAAAAATGTGTCCAAAACCGCAGAGCGGTAAAGACCTGAATTATTTGGCAGGAGCGTCGCCCGCCGTTTCTTCCTTCTTTTCCTCTTCCTTCTTCTTTTTCTCCTTCTCATCCTCACCGAACAGGTCGGGGATGAACACGGCGATCAGAAGCAGCGCACCCACAGCAATGGTCACATAGGTGCCGGGAGGATTCTGAATGTAGTCCGCCACATAGCCTAAATAGGGAATGGAGAACACGGGGCTGCCGATAATGTTCTTATAATGTACGGAGCTGCCGTCGCCGGCATCGTTGGCATCACCCTTGGTGAAGAATCGGATGGTAGTGGGGTCCTCTTCGTCCACCAAAACCTCGGTGATACGGTGGGTTGCAACAGTGTTTTCATTGAGCATGAAGGTGAGCACATCGCCAACCTTGAGTTCGCGGTAGTCCACTTCCTTGACATAGATGATGCTACCCACATGAATCTCAGGCTCCATAGAGCCGGACAGAACGGTGTAGACATCCAAGCCGACCAAACGGACACCGACAAGCGCGATTGCCAGAATAACTGCCAATGCGACCAAAATACCGGAAATGATATTCCAAATTTTCTTTACTGATGATTTCATGTACTTTTCTCCCGCAGTATAGAGTTATACTTCTGTATGTTACATGGCTATTATACCGTGTAATTCACAAAATTGCAAGGGTTAAATCGATATTTTTTGATTTTTTTGGTAAAAATCATTTCAAACTATTAAAGATGCACCACGGTGCCGGACTCGCCTCGGACAGCCTTCCCAGCATTTTCCAGAGAAGCAATGATGGCTTCGCCGCCGGTACGGGCAAAGGAAATGGCGGCCTTGACCTTGGGAAGCATGGAGCCGGGGGCAAAATGTCCCTCGGTGCAATACTGCTCGGCCTGCTCCACGGTCATTTCGTTCAGACTCTCCTGATTGGGCTTGCCCCAGTTGATGGCAACACGATCCACGGCAGTGAGAATGACCAGTGCATCGGCCTTCACCAGCTCGGCCAGCTTGGCAGAGGCAAAGTCCTTGTCAATGACAGCGGGAGTGCCATACAGCTTGCCCTCTCTGCGCACAACGGGAATGCCGCCGCCGCCGACGGTAATGACCACACAGCCACCTGCGATCAGAGCGTTAACGGTGTTCTTTTCAATGACATCCACAGGCTTGGGAGAGGGTACGACCTGACGATAGCCGCGGCCTGCATCCTCTACCATGGTATAGCCCTTCTCGGCGGCGATGCGCTCGGCGGGTTCCTTGTCGTAGAAGGAGCCGATGGGCTTGGTGGGATTTTGGAAAGCGGGATCAGCCTCGTCTACCAACACCTGCGTGACAACGGTTGCCACATCCTTGACAATGCCGCGGGCGGCAAGCTCGTTGCCGATGGCATTTTGCAGATGGTAGCCGATATAGCCCTGACTCATAGCACCACATTCGGGGAAGGGCATATCGGATTTGATGGCACCTGCCTCAGCGGCAGTGCCCATACCCAGATTGATCATACCCACCTGGGGGCCATTGCCATGGGCAATCACGACCTCGTTGCCCTCGGCAATCAGGTCAACGATGGGCTTGGCGGTTTCGGTGACGAGCTGAAGCTGCTCGTAAGGGGTATTGCCCAGGGCGTTGCCGCCGAGAGCGATGACGATTCTCTTGGACATGGATCATTCCTCTTTCTGAATGGTTTATTTTGTTTTGGCATAAAGGCGCGTCAAGGATGCCGCGCTACGAGTTTTCAGGCGATTCGTGAATCGCCCCTACGGTGGGAAAAGCGGGAGCAAATGCTCCCGCTTTGTTAAATTAGAACATCTTGCGAGCGTTGTCGGCTGCGTCCAGTGCCATCAGAGCCTTGACGGGATCCTTGACCTGTGCCATGAAGATCATAGCAGCGATAACATAGGGCTTGTAGGAAGCCTGCTTGTAGAGGGGAACGAGGTAGCGGTCGAATACGGAGTTATCCACTTCGCCTTCTTCGCAGCTCAGACCGGTGATGTCAGCGGGCAGACAGTGCAGATACAGAGCCTTGCCGTCCTTGGTCAGGGACATCATTTCCTCGGTGCAAGCCCAATCCTTGTGCTCGGCGTTCTGGGCCAGCAGTCTCTTTTCCAGCTCGTCGATGCCCTTCTGATCGCCCTTGGAGTACAGAGCGGTGCGCTCCTCCATAGCCTTGAAGGGAGCCCAGGACTTGGGATAAACGATATCCGCATCCTTGAAGGCTTCTCTCATATCGTTGGTCTTGGTGAACTTGGTGCCGTACTTCTCGCAATTCTGACGAGCGATCTCTTCAACCTCGGGCATAACCTCGTAGCCTTCGGGGTGAGCCAGACAAACATCCATGCCAAAACGGGTGAACAGGCCGATGACACCCTGAGGAACGGACAGAGGCTTGCCGTAGGAGGGAGAGTAGGCCCAGGTCATAGCGACCTTCTTGCCCTTCAGGTTTTCCACGCCGCCGAAGTAGTGGATAACATGGAGCATATCGGACATGCACTGAGTGGGATGGTCCACATCGCACTGCAGGTTGACCAGAGTGGGTCTCTGCTCTAAGATACCGTCACGGTAGCCGTCTTCCAGAGCGTCCATGAAGGTCTTCATATACTCATGGCCCTGACGGATGTACATATCGTCACGGATGCCGATGACATCAGCCATGAAGGAGACCATGTTAGCGGTCTCACGGACAGTTTCGCCGTGGGCGATCTGAGACTTCTTCTCGTCCAAAACCTGCTCTTCCAGACCCAGCAGATTGCAGGCGGAAGCGAAGGAGAAACGGGTACGGGTGGAGTTGTCACGGAACAGGGAAATGCCCAGACCGGAGTTGAAGATCTTGGTGGACTTGTTGCGTTCACGCAGGTCGCGCAGAGCGTCGGCCACGGTGAAGATGGCGTCGATTTCGTCGTCGGTCTTATCCCAAGTCCAGTAGAAATCGGTCTTGTACATATTGTTGATGCGCAGGGTTTCCAAATGTCTTGCAAGCTCTACAGTTTTGCTCATGTTAATTTCCTCCTATGTTGTGGGCGCGTCAAGGATACACCCCAAGGGCATTTCTTCGCTTCGCTCAGGGCACCGCGCGCTACGATATTACTTAATGTCGTTACCGGTGAGTTCCTGACGGAATTCAGCTTCGGTGATCTTGTTTTCGGGCTTGTACAGGCCGGGAACAGCAGCGTACAGGGCAGCGCAAACTACCAGGTCCTGCTTCCAGGTGATTTCGTTGGGGGCGTGTGCCTGAGACTCGGCACCGGGGCCAAAGCCTACGCAGGGGATGCCATAGCGACCCTGAATGGAAACGCCGTTGGTGGAGAAGGTCCACTTATCGGTCAGGGGACGGCCAACGCGCTTTTCCTTAGCGGTCTCGTCAGCCCACAGACGCTCAGTGCCCCACAGAGCATGGTGTGCATCCACAAGAGCCTGCACATGAGCGGCATTTTCCTTGTTGATCCAGGTGGGGAAGAAGCACTCGGTCTCGTAAACATGGCCGTTCCATGCGGGACGGTCGTACATGTACATGGAAACCTTCACATCGTCTGCATACTTCTTGCAAGCGGGCAGATCTTCGATTTCCTTCAAGCAGGACTTGTAGGTCTCGCCTGCGGTCATGCGGCGGTCGATGGAGATAGCGCAGGAGTCCGCCACAGCGCAACGGCTGGGAGAGGTATAGAAAATCTGAGAAGTGGTGCAAGTGCCACGGCCCAGGAAGCGAGCATCCTCGTAGTGGTCGGGGTTGTACTTGGGATCGAGCATCTTGACCAGACCCTTGATCTCCTTGTCGTCGGCTGCGTCGTTCTCGTTCAGGTCACGGACATTGAGCAGGATCTCAGCCATCTTGTGAATGGCGTTGTCGCCGCGCTCGGGAGCGGAGCCATGGCAGGAAACGCCACGGACATCCACACGGATCTCCATACGGCCTCTGTGACCACGGTAAATGCCGCCGTCGGTGGGCTCGGTGGAAATGACGAACTCGACCTTGCTTCTTGCATCTTCGGGGCCGTCGAAGTATTCGTTGACGATGGACTGCCAGCACATGCCGTCGCAGTCTTCTTCCTGCACGGAGCCGACGATCATGATCTTGTAGCCTTCGGGAATGAGGCCCAGATCCTTCATGATCTTGCCGCCGTAAACAGCAGAAGCCATGCCGCCTTCCTGGTCGGAGCCGCCGCGACCGTAGATGATCTCATCGGTCTCGTAGCCTTCGTAGGGATCATGCTCCCAGTTGTTGATGTTGCCGATGCCGACAGTATCGATATGAGAGTCGATAGCGATGATCTTGTCGCCTTCGCCCATCCAGCCGATGATGTTGCCCAGCTTGTCGATCTCAACCTTGTCGTAGCCGAGCTTTTCCATCTCAGCCTTGATGCACATGACAACGCCTTCCTCTTCACAGCTTTCGCTGGGGATGCGGATCATATCCCGCAGGAAGCGGCTCATGTCTGCGCGGTAGCCTTCAGCGGCCTTCTTAATTGCTTCAAACTTCATTATTGATTCCTCCATAAGTAACTGGTTTCATTTTGCAAACCTCAGTGACTATATATTACCATATATTCCGCAGAAGTCAAATGCTTTTTTGCACCATAATCTCATTTACTCACGCCCTTTTTTATGTGTGAGTATTGATTTTTCAAAAAAATATGTTATGATATGCATAAGGCTATGCCTATTTCCCAGTTGCTCCCATGTGAGCTAAAAACCAAAATTATTTATAAAACAGGAGAAACTCAATGATCGATCTTCGTATTCACAAGGAAGGTCTTGCCAACAATCTGCGCAAGGCTAAGGAAAACAACATCATCATCCCCACCATCGCTCAGATGCAGAACCCCGACCTGATCCCCGAGAAGATCAAGGCCAAGCTGTCCAACATCGGTCTGTGGGATTTTGACCCCGTCAACCTGTTCCGTGTCTCTTGGCACAACGAGGCCAAGGAATTCGGCGGTCTGTTCCAGGCCATCCCCAACTATGTGGAAATCCCCTCCTCCCTGTCCGGCGTTCCCTGCCGCATCGTTGCCATGTCCGGCAAGTGGTTCCCCACCGGCTGCCACAAGGTCGGTGCTTCCTTCGGCTGTCTGGTTCCCCGTCTGGTGACCGGTCAGTTTGACGCCACCTACCACCACGCTGTATGGCCCTCCACCGGCAACTACTGCCGCGGCGGCGCATTCAACTCCAAGCTGCTGGCTTGTGATTCCGTTGCCATCCTGCCTCAGGATATGTCCAAGGAGCGTTTTGACTGGCTGAAGACTGTCGCAGGTCAGATCATCGCTACCCCCGGCTGCGAGTCCAATGTCAAGGAAATCTTCGACAAGACTTGGGAACTGAAGCAGGATCCCACCATGATGATTTTCAACCAGTTTGCTGAAATGGGCAACCCCCTGTGGCACTACAATGTCACCGGTTACGCTCTGGCTGACCTGTTTGAAGGCATCAAGAAGCCCGGCCAGAGACTGGCAGGCGCCGCCTTTACCTCCGGTTCTGCCGGCACCATGTCCGCAGGCGACCTGCTGAAGGATCGCTATCCCACCATGAAGCTGGCTGTTGGTGAAGCTCTGCAGTGCCCCACCATCGTGAACAACGGCTTCGGCGGCCACCGCATCGAAGGCATCGGCGACAAGCACATTCCCTGGGTCCACAATGTGAAGAACACCGACATGGGCATCGCCATTGACGACGAGGATTCCCAGAGACTGCTCCGCCTGTTCAACACCGAGGAAGGCAAGACCTACCTGCGTGAAGAGCTGGGCTACGACGAAGAGCTGATCGAAAAGCTGACTTGGATGGGCATTTCCGGCATCGCCAATGTCCTGTGCTGCATCAAGATGGCTAAGTACTACGAGTGGACCGAGGACGATGTTGTTGTCACCGTCCTGACCGACTCCGCTGTCATGTACAAGTCCCGTGTGGAAGAGCTGAACGAGAACCATGGCGCATACTCCGTAGTCGAGGCCGCCAAGGATCATGCTCTGCATATGCTGGGTCAGAAGACCGACAACCTCATCGAGCTGACCTACGCCGAACGGAAGCGCGTACATAACCTGAAGTATTACACTTGGGTCGAGCAGCAGCAGATGAATGTGGAAGACCTGAACGCCCAGTGGTACGACACCAAGGGCACTTGGGACGCTGTCCACGCACAGGCTGCCGAGCTGGACGAGCTGATCAACGAGTTCAACGAGGCTACCGGCCTGCTGAAGGCACTCTAATTTACAAACACAGGGGAGGGGTCAGTCCCCTCCCCTGTGTTTAATGAATAGTGAATAATTTCGGTGTTGACTTCGTCAACGAAATTTAAATATCATCGACTAAGTCGATAGAGCGTGTCAAAGAACCTGTATCGTAGGGGCGATTCACGAATCGCCCGAACATAAATGCTGCGTATTCGCCGATAATTAACGAAAAAACGAAACTTTTGAACTGCGCGGGAGGTTCGTGAACCTCCCCTACAATGTTTTTTGACAGTCTGCATCGACGAAATCGATACATCAATTCTTCGTTATTCATCATTCATGATTCATTTCAAAAAACCACTCTCAAAAGGAGCATTGCACTATGAAAAATGTACTCTGTGGCCGCTGCGTGAAGTGCGGCAAGGAATACGAAGCCACCGCTAATCTGACCAACTGCGAGTGCGGCGGTATTTTGGATATTATCTACGACTACGACTACATCAAGAGCGTTTTCACCAAGGAAACCCTTGCAAACCGTGACGACCGTTCCATGTGGCGTTACCGTGAACTGCTTCCCATCGAGGACAGCACGGAAAACACTCCCCTGCGGGTGGGCTGGTCTCCCCTGTACGAAGCAGACCGTCTGGCTGCCGAGTTGGGCATTGCCAAGCTGTGGGTGAAGGACGACGGACAGAACCCCACCGCCTCCTTGAAGGACAGAGCCTCCGCCATGGCTGTTGCCAAGGCCAAGGAAGCCGGAGCCAAGGTCATCGCCTGCTCCTCCACCGGCAACGCCGCCTCCTCTTTGGCAGGCAATGCCGCTGCCGCAGGTCTGAAAACCTACATTTTTGTCCCCTCCCGCGCCCCCAAGGGTAAGGTTGCCCAGCTCATGACCTTCGGTGCTACCGTTGTGTCCGTGCAGGGCAGCTACGAGGACACCTTCGAGCTGTCCAAGGCCGCTATCGACAAGTGAGGCTGGTACAACCGCAATGCCGCCATCAACCCCTACCTCTCCGAAGGCAAAAAGACCGTTGCACTGGAAATCGCAGAGCAACTTAACTGGAAAATGCCGGATTACATCGCCATCTCCGTGGGCGACGGCTGCACCATCGCCGGTCTGTGGAAGGGTCTGAAGGATCTGTATGCCATCGGCTTCATTGACCGTCTGCCCCGCCTGATTTCCGCACAGGCCGAAGGCTGCTGCCCTCTGAACCGTGCCATTGCCAACAACGAGGAATGGTATCCTATGGAGGAAAACACCCTTGCCGACTCCATCGCCGTGGGCGTGCCCCGCAATGCAGTGAAGGCTCTCAATGCCATTCGGGAATCCAACGGCATCGTGGTCAATGTCTCCGATGCAGAGATCATGGCAGCCCAGAAGCTCCTTGGCCGCACCTGCGGTGTCTTCGGTGAGCCCGCAGGCGTGACCGGCACCGCCGGCATTAAGAAGCTCTGCGAGCAGGGTCTTCTCCCCAAGGATGCCACCGTGGTTTCCGTGGTCACAGGCAACGGTCTGAAGGATGTCGCCAACGCCATCGCCGCCTGCGGCGAACCCATCAGCATCCCCTCCGATATGGATCTGCTCCTGAAAGCCTTCGCCGAAAAGGGCATTGAAGTAGAACAGTAATCAATAATATGCTCCCCATGGTCTTCAACCCATGGGGAGCATATCATTATCATAAACAGGGGACGAGACAGTCTACACAAGCCACTTATTTACAATCGGTATTCTTGACAGAACGCAATAACAAACATAGGACACCGCCAAGTTCACGCCTGACAGCAGAGGGACGGAGAGCAAGGTCGGAACCATATTTACGGAAACATGCAAGAAGTCAAACAAATGGATCACAAAAACATGCACCAAATAGATACAAAAGCTGGCTTTTGATATTTTTGTAACAGCTTTCCCCAGCTTCCCGTTTTGGCTGAACGGAATCGCTTGGCTCCATCCGAACAAGCCTGTAGCAAGCAGTGCCACGCCAACCGACATCCCCTCCAAAAAGTTCTGATAAAGGCTCCCGCTTTGGATCGACATCACTACCGTAAGCCCGAACACGAAAAGGAAGCCCGTTACGCAAAGCGCAATTTGCCGTTTCGGGAAACGCGGGGGATAACAAGACAGGTAGTAGCCCAAAACGCCGTATCCAATGGCGGCGTAGGTCATATTCATTCCCCATTGCAGCGGAATGCCGCTCAGCAAAGTCATTGGCCAAAACGGTTTCACCGTAGGGAACAGAATCCCAAGCAAAAACCATACGATCAGCGCATATTTCAATTCTTTTTGCGAAGCATTTTTGACAAACACCCGTGTAATCGGCAAGAAAACATATACCAAAATCAAAATGTGCAGATAGTACAGGTGGAACTCGTGTTTAAACAGGAAAACCTCTTTTACAGCATGGAAACATGCGGACAAGGTTAAGCTTCCTGCAACCAAGAGATCATATCCCTTATAGGCCAGCGCCCACACAAACATAGCTGCCACAATTTTTAACAGGTTTTTGGTGTATAGTTTTTTAAGAGAAAGCTCCTTTTGGGGGTTCAACAGCAGTGCACCGCTGCACATGAAAAAGATCGGTACGCTTGCTCTCATAACGCTGCCCCAAAAGACAGACGAGATCCAATGGAAGGACGGGATCGGATTGCTATAACCGCCTCCACACATATGTATCACAATCACTCCAAAAATAGCCAGTGTTTTCAATAAATCAATGCTTTTGTTTCGTTCCATTATTTCCATCCTTCCTTCCATTCGATAGATGCGCCTGTGAAGGCTCGCGCCCCATCCATTCTTGATGTTAATTTTTCCGCCGTTATATGCTTTTTTCTAAATACAAACTTTTTCACCAAGGCAGAGAAGCGTCCTCTGCTCCGTTAATCATTCGCATTCGGAACAACATAGAATCCGTTATTGATTACATCATTGTTGAAGTAATGAAAGCAATAGTGCAACTCGTTAGAATCGAACAGATACCGAAATACAACCACATGCGTTTCTCCCGAATAATTCAGTATGCGACATACCAAATAAATATTGCTTCCATCATAAATAACCGAATCAAACAGCTTCGCAAGCGCAGATGTCCTATCCCATGTCTTACAATCATCAAATTTCAGCAATGCGCGAAATTCCTCGGATAAGCCGGCCGCCTCCACAACGGTAAGCAATCTGTTGTCGTTTTGCGTTGAAATGGCTATGGTGTTATTGTTTTAAATTTCGGCATTGTATGGGCATATTGGGTGTATGTATTCAGTTGCATTGTACTCTTGGACTTCCCCGCTTAAAAGATCATACTCTATGAGCTTTACATGATCTGTCAGCACAATCTTTCCGTCATAGTAGTAAGCACTTTTGTCCTCATAATATGTGAACCGACACGCATTGCTTACCTCGAAGCGCTTGCTTTTGGGGTCAGTCATAAATACGCCGGAATAATGTACCCTAAAGTCCTTTCCTTGTAAATCGATGGATGCAAGACACCATTTGGGGTCAATCTGCTCCCTCCAATCCAAAGAATTCAAAAACCTACCACTCTGCTATTTGGTACTTCTGCATATAACATGCACTTTTGAACCCGTTACAGACAAATCATATCTGTTATCCCTGCCGGAATCTTTGGGGAAAGCCAAGCTAATTGCAGCATCAGCGGATATATGGCCAAATAATATCATTCGCACTGCCGCTTGCCGACCAACTTGCAATCCAAGTCCGATCTACCCATTGACCGTCTTTTAAGTCAAATGCCAGAAGCTCGCCGCCATATTCTGAATAAAAATATACCTCCGCGTAGCACTCAGAATATGTAATTACCTTCCAGCCATCGTGAGGTTTTACGACTTGTTCCAACTCCGCACCCGCTTGGGCAAATTCCTCCCCATGTCGGGCTGTCAGAATCTCGCACCTGATAATCGATGCAGACCAAACCAAAAGAAAAAGTGCCAAAACACTAATAACTGGTATCAGTAATTTGTTCCTGCTTATAGAAATCACGCTCCATACAGTAATTCATATAGATATACACAGAGGGAAAACAGTGCAGGGTGCTAAACATCAGGACACACCCCCCGTCCAACTATCAGCTATGACATAATCTGATACAATATGCAACTCGCCTCCGGAAAACATTTGGAGCAATAAATATAGCGAGTTTTCCATATCTTCGCCATATTTAGGAAGATACCTCCGCAAATATGAAAAATCTTCCTCCGCAGTTAATACTATTATTCAATGAAAAGTTGTCTACTTTTAATGGAATAATAGTATGAGAAAACCGCACCAACAGGACAATGCTCCGTTACCTACGCTACAGCAATCGTATTACTATCACTATAATACACTTCCCTTGTCAATCTGTCAAGCAAATCATTGAGGTTCAGTGAAGTTTGGCTTCGCAGTTATGCCTGCGGCATAGTGAAGTTTTGTGCTTACGCCAAAAGTGAGGTTAAGTTTGCCCACTTCACCGGCAGGCGAAACTTCACTGCGCAGTAATTCACTGCCAAAGGCAACTCCACTTGCCCGCAAGGGCAACCTTAGTTAAAAAAAGGGCTTCACTTTCGTGAAGTCCTTTTTTCTGGCTCCCCCTGTTGGACTCGAACCAACGACCTGCGGATTAACAG
>JAZOAV010000119.1:0-6719 GCA_045595645.1 Faecousia sp. | reverse complement strand
GCTTAACAGACGGTTGCATTACTGTCCGTTGGAGGGCGTTCCCTTCACATGATCGGTCTTCTTATCCCGGTGGCGCAGCAGGTACAGGCGCATACGCACCCAGCGCAGGGCATCGAAGCCTACGGTGGCGCCCCAGTTGATGAAGGGCTTCAGGACCATGTCCATCTCGCCCACGAATTCTGTGTAATCGCCATTGAAGCCCCGCTTGTACTTCACGAGGCCGTAAAGGGGGTGATCCTCCGGCACAAGGCCGGGCACACCACGGAAATCGTACATCCCGCAGCCCTTTTCCGTGGCCCACTGGATCATCTCCCACTGGAGAAGATAGTTGGGCATCAGGTTGCGGTGCTCATTGGAGCTGGCACCGTAGAGATACCACACCTTGTCGCCGTAGAGAATGGCCAAGGTACCGGCGATGGGCTGCCCCTCGTGGAAGGCCATGTAGAGACGGCACTTGTCCCCTAAATTGTCCAGCATGGCGGAAAAATACTCCGGCGGACGGGTGGCAAAATTGTCCCGCAGACCCGTTTCCACCATAATGCGTGCAAACTCCGGCACCATTTCCTTGCCGCACAGCCGCACCTCCACGCCCTTTTTCACGGCGACACGGATGTTGTACCGCCATTTTTGGTGGAAATCCGCCTGAATTTCCTCCTCCGTCCGACCGTTCAGGTACAGACGGAACACATAGCGGGGCTGAATGGCCTCGAAATTCTTGCCCATTTCACGGGTGCGGAAGCCGTTTTCTTCCAAAATTTTCACAAACTCCGTGTTGTCCGAGGGTACATCGGGGTCGATTTTGATCACATATGCCTTTTCCTCCTTCGCCAGCTTCTTGGCGGCGGCCATCAGCTCGGCAAAGGTGGCACGGTCGTCCAAATCGCAGACGGGGCCACGGCAGGCGTACATCATTTTTCGCCCGATAAAGGGCATTTTCCGAATCAAAAAGGCAATGGTACCCTTGATTTCGCCCTTTTCGTCGCGGCAAATCAGGGCTTTCCACTCCCATGCGGGCTTCTGCTTCGCCCAAAGGGAGGATTGGGCAAAATGCCCCTTGGGATGGCGCTCTAAAAACGCCTCATATTCATACAGTTTTTCCTTGGTAACAAGTTCTGTCATGCTTACCTCTCCATATGCTATAGTCCATTTTATCATATCACATTTCTTCGTATAATGCAAGGATTTTCAGCTTGTTTCCTTCCGTGGAAAATTTGTCCCGATGCTTGACAAGGAAAAGGCTACATGGTAGAATGAAGTAGCAAGGATATCTGTTGCATCGTCCGAAAATTGTTGGAAATGTACGATTTTTGCGGTGGATGCAACGGATAGCACATAAAATAGAGGAGGCGTAATTATGTTTTGTCCCAACTGCGGTACGCAGCTTCCCAACGAGGCTGCCTTTTGTGCCAACTGCGGCACGCGTCTGAATCCCCAGCCCGAAGCAGCACCTTATGTTGCACCCGAGGCTCAGCCTCAGGCAACGCCCTACATGGAACCCGAAGCTCCCAATCAGGGCTACATCCCCTATCCTCCCGTGGAGGGCGGCGAGCCCTTTGCTGAGGCTCCCAAAAAGAATAAGACGCCCCTGCTCATCGGTATTGTCGCCGCGGCGGTGGCAGTGGTCGTGCTGCTTGTCGTGCTTTTGGGCGGCGGCGGTGGCAACGGCAGCCCCGAGGCAGTAGCGGAAAAGTTCTTCTCCTCCGTCCTCTCCGGCGACATTGAGGCAGCCGAAGAATGTGTCCATCCCGATATGTGGCAGGACATCGGCGGCGATTTTGAGGAAGTGGGCGGCATGATGGCCATGTTTGGCGACAGCGTGAAGTTCACCGTCAACGGCAGTGAAAAGGTCACCGACGACGAGCGCGACGATGTGCAGGAGATGCTGGATCAGTACGGCATCGACGACAAGCTCGGCGATGTCTATGCCGTGGAAATTTCCATGACCGTTAACCTGTTCGGCATGGAGCAGACCGAAACCGACGATATTCTGGTCGCAGAAATCGACGGCGACTACTATGTTGTAGAAGCCGACTAATCGAAAAAGAATCAGCCTGTGCCTTTCGGCACAGGCTGATTTTTGCAGCAAGAAGCGGAATTACTTCAGGCCGCGCTCGTAAGCCTCGATCATCTTCTTGAACATTTGACCCGTACGACCTGCGATTTTTTCGAAGTATCTTTGGGTGCTTTCACCGGTAAAGATCCGAACATCTAACCGCATAATACCCCCATTTTCCGGTGTAACGAAGATTTTGTCGATAAATTCGTTGATAAATTCCGTGGTGATGGCTCCAGTGGCTGCAGCAAGCTCCATAGCCTCCATGGTGGCTCGCATGGACTCAATCTGCTTGCGGAATTCCTCCTTGGAGTACAGCTCTTGCTCCAACTCACGGATCCTTGCTTCTGCTGCGGCGATCTCTCGGGAGCATTGACTGTTCATGCTAATAAAGTCTGCATCGCTGATGGCTCCGGTCACATTGAATTCCAGGAGCTTTGCCTTTTTCTTCTCTGCCAGCTCTCGGAGCTGCTGCTGCTCCTCGATCTGCTTCGGGATCAGATTGTCTTGGTCAATGGCTTGGAAGCGTGCGGTATACTCGTCCATCAGTGCCTGCGTGCTGACTCTGGTATCTCGTGCGATATCTAAAAGAATGGGCTTGATCTCATCCTCGTAAATGGCAACAGAGGGGCAAGTGTCCGCACCGTTTTTGATCTTTCCTGAGCAGACCCACCGACTGTTTTTATTGCCCTGCTTATCCTTGGATTCCCGACGGTAATAGGCAGTGCCACAATGGGTGCAGAATAGCTTACCTGTGAGCAAATTGGCATGGTTGCAGATGCCCTGACGGGATTTTACATCGTCGCTTCGCCGCTTCAGAATGGCATTGGCGGCATCCCAAAGCTCCTCGAAAACAATGGCAGGAACGATCTCACCGCTTTCATCCTTGAACATGACCCATTCCTCCGGTGGGAGGAATTTTTGCTTCTTGGTGAACATATCAATGACTTTGACCTTGTTGCCCACATAGTAGCCCTTGTATTTGGGATTGGCAATGATATTGGCCATGGTGGTGTGAGCCAGCTTCTTGCCGTTGTGGTTGCGGTAGCCCTTCTCCCAGAAGAGGTTTTCGATCTGCTTCATGCTGTATTCGTCCGTTGCGTACAGCTCATAAAGCTCCCGTACCATAGCAGCCTCTGTTTCGTCAATGATCAACTTGCCGTTGGCCTTCACATATCCGAAAATACGGCTGTTTCCCAGCACAACATTATCCTTAATGGCTTGCTGATGCCCGAACTTCACACGGCTGCTGAGCTTCCGCAGCTCGTCCTGTGCAATGGAGGACATAATGGACAGCCGAAGCTCCGAATCCTCATCCAAAGTGTTAATATTATCATTCTGGAAGAACACCCCCACACCGTAGCTCAAAAGCTGACGGGTAAACTGAATAGAATCCAAGGTGTTACGGGCAAAACGAGAGATCTCCTTTGTAATCACAAGATCGAATTTCCCTTGAGAAGCATCGTCGACCATGCGGTTAAAATTCTCACGCTTCTTCGTAGAGATGCCCGACAAGCCCTCGTCAATATACCCGGGAATAAAGGTCCAATTCTTGTTCCTCTTGATCAGATCCTCATAATAGGTGATCTGATTCCCCAAGGAGTTCAGCTGCTCATCACTCTCCGAGGACACACGGGCATAGTAGGTCACCCGCATGGGAATATCATAAATTGATTTTGTCTTCATCCAACTCCGTGCAGAAAGGATATCCATTACATCAACTCCGTTGTTCATTGTATCATCACCTGAATTATAATGCTTTACGAAAAGAAAAGCAAGTTATTTTTATAAACAGATTTATATTCATATCTAGTATTGTAAAATGTGCAAGCTATGTGCTATAATTGTACTGGATTAGAGTTCTTATTCCCAATTATTTGAATCATGAGGAGGTACGAACTATGAAGAACAAATCAATTGGAAACAGACTTCTAAGCTTGGTACTGTGTTTCTGTATGGCACTTAGTTTGTTTTCGGGCATTTCTCCCATGAGAGCCAATGCTGCCGGGACAGATGGGATGATCACCATCGATTTAACCGACAGCTATGGTGACGGCTGGAACGGCAATGCCATCGAGATCTATGCCAACGATACTCTGCTGGATACCGCTACCATAGATTCCGGAAGTAACGGCACATGGAGCGTTGCTTGGGATAGTCACCTGACCTACACCTTCAAGTGGGTCCGTGGGGAATACGCCGATGAAACAAGCTTTGTGATCTATTCGGGCACAGAGGAAAAGGTCAATGCCCAAGGCTTTAACTACAGCACAGGTGACATTCTCCTGACTGTGGAGCCCCTTTGCTCTGAGCCGGAATTCGAGAACGGCATTTGCCTTCATTGCGGCAATTCCTGTGTTCACAGCTTTACGGACAGCGTGTGCACCATCTGTGGTCTTGCTTGTGGTACTGATAGGGCTCACGACTGGGATAAGGGCATCTGCAGCGTATGCGGCATGGAATGCGAGCATGATAACTGGACGGACTACATTTGCAACATCTGCGGCTATGCCTGTGGCAGTGACGGATTGCATAGCTTTGCTGACTGCGTTTGTACCATTTGCGGCTTTGCCTGCGGTACCCATAAGCCCCATGATTGGCAAAATGGAGTCTGTACAGTTTGCAGCTTGAACTGTGCCCATGCGTCCGTAACGGAGGGTGTGTGCGAAACCTGCTCCGGCACTTGCGGCACCACCTTTGCGCACAGCTTTAATACCGACGATCAGTGCACAGTCTGCGGCTTTGTATGTTTTCATACATGGGAGTCCGGACGCTGCACGGTCTGCGGCCGTGTCTGCACCCACACGATGGACGACGGCATCTGCACGGTCTGCGACGATTATCAGGCAGCAACGGATGCAGATGGGGACGGCTATTACGATATTGCCAATGCCGGCAACCTCTACTGGTTTGCCCAGGAGGTCAACGGTGGCAATCGTACCATCTATGGCGAGTTGACGGCGGATATCGTGGTGAACGAAACTGTTTTGAATGCTGACGGCACCCTGAAGGGTGACGGCTCCACCCTTCGTGTATGGACTCCTATTGGTACTAAGAAAGCTCTTTCCTTTAAGGGAAAGTTCAACGGGAATGACCACAGCATTTCCGGCCTGTATTATTCCGGCGACAGTGAATATATGGGTCTGTTCGGATGTGTCAGAGATGGCAGGATCGAGAATGTGGGAGTAGTGGACAGTTATTTCTCTGTCACCGGGAGTATTTCAGAAGTAGGGGCGATTGCCGGTTACTTGTACAATGCAAGCAACAGCGAGATCATAAATTGTTATAACACCGGAACTGTTTTCGGAAAATACACAACAGGCGGAGTTGTGGGCTTAGGCCAGGGCGGCATAGTCACAGGCTGCTATAATACCGGTTGGGTCAGCGGTCACGGCCAAACCGGTGGTGTGATCAGTAATGCCGAGAACACCATGCTTTCCAACTGCTATAATACCGGACGGGTGCAATCCTCCTCTATGTCACATGCCGGCGGTGTTGTGGGCCGTTACTCCAACAGAGATAAGAGTGTAGTCCTATCCCATTGTTATAATACCGGCGATGTGGTGAATACAAATTCCTACGGGGGTGCAGGCGGTGTAGTAGGCACCTGTGTGAATCACATAGAAGACTGCTACAGCACAGGCTCGGTCACTGCCGGTCGGAATGCCGGTGGTGTGGCGGCACTTCTCAACGTTGACGATCTCACCATGACCAACTGCTACTATAGCAGTGATGCGTTTACAGGTGGAGCCTCCGGGGATCCTGAAGACACCCTCATCAATTGTGCCGGATTGTCCCTGGAGCAGTTCTACTCCGGCGAGGTCTGCTGGCTACTGAACGGTTCCTCCTCTGGAGGAGCATGGAAGCAGACCCTTGGAACCGATCCTACCCCCGTTTTTGCCGGCGGGACTGTATATCAGGTCAGCGGCACCTACTGCACCGGTGAGGCAACGACGGTATATTCCAATACGGATGCAAGGGTGAATGCCGTCCATAAGGACGAAACCAAGGATCACATCTGCGATGGCTGCGGTGAGAAGGCCAGCGAGTGCAGAGATTGGAACAAAGACCACCTGTGCGATGTTTGCAGCAAGGTTCTCAGCGAGCACAGCGGCGGCACGGCGACTTGTAGTGCAAAGGCAAAGTGCTCCTACTGTCGTGCAGAGTACGGAGAAACCGACCCCTCCAACCACGACAGCAGCGTTGCCTTTGATGCCAACGGCTTCTGCGTCAACGGCTGCTTTGAGCCTGCGGCAGACACTGACAGCGACGGCTATTATGAGATCGGCAATGCCGGACAGCTCTATTGGTTTGCACAGCTTGTAAACCTCAAGGGCGAGCTTACGGCAAAGGCTGTTCTGACTGCCGACATAGATCTTGGGAATAGAATCTGGTATCCCATCGGTCTGTATAACGACCCCGCTGTTCCTAACGGAGAGGCCTTGGAGGTACAATACAGCGGTATCATTGACGGCAAGGGACATACGGTGTCTAATTTTAAGGCCATCGGTTACGGCTCCCAGGGGTTGGTCGGTTACAGTGCAAGAGATGCGATCGTCCGAAATCTGGGCGTGATCAATGCCGAGATCAGCGGCTGGAATGCAGGTGCTGTAATGGCATATAAGGGAACCGTTGAAAACTGCTATGCGTTTGGCTGTAGGATTAC
>JAZOAV010000118.1:0-20811 GCA_045595645.1 Faecousia sp. | reverse complement strand
GAGTACAGATATTCTCTGCAAGCTTCTTCGTTAGGGAAACGTTCAACAAATTTGTAGAAACTTAGTGTTTTTCGAGTTCTTTTAGACATAACTAACACCGTCCTTTGGTATTAGTATATCATATCACCTGTCCTATAAATTGGACTTTGAGAACTATATTTTGTGGTATGCTTACTAAAGGTGATAACCTAATAAATCTTTTATGGGAATTGATAACTTTCCTGAATATAGCTTGCAAACTAAAACTGCTTCACTTACTGCTGCTGAAGTGCAAGGGTTTGAATCTGTGGCATCGACATTTTATAATCCACAAACCTGTCAACACACATTGACTGTTAGCACAAACCTATACTTATCCCAATATGTGATGTTTCACGAGTTCACGCATATGTATGATTCGGAAGTATATGTCAATGGGGATAAGGTGCGTTATCTTGGCCTTTCAGGATACACTGAATACCACGCTTCCCAGATTGAATTGGCAAGAATGGTGGGGGCAAAAACTATTGATGCTATTCCAAAGTTTTCTATGAATATGATTATATCAACATTTGCGGAAGAGAAAAGTGTCTATCGATACATTCAGGACAAGTATCAACATGCTGCTGAGTTGTTTAGTAGGCCGAATTTTCCTGCAAATATAGAGACCCTCAAATCCGTTTTTGGTGTACTTTATAACTATTGGGGATTGCGTTCTATCTGCGAGATGTATGCTACAGATTTTGTAGAAACAGTTGACAATACCGTATTCTTGAGGTTTATTTCGACGATGATATTTACACGTATCAATAATATGATGCATGGCTGGTTGGATAGGACAAAAATTGAACTCAGCATTCCTCTATATGTGAATTCGATTATTCCGATTATTCAGAAATATAAATTGGCATAAGCTGCCGTGTTGACAATCGAGCGATATTGTATAAGACGAAACGGGGGAAGTGTTTAGCGTATGTTCAGATTTTTCGCTTACTTTTAATGCGTTATTTCTTGTACCTTTAACCCATATACGGGTAAGACTGCCCGTTTTTGCTGATATTATATTCTTACCCAAGAATGGGTAAAACTATATTGTGTGGTGGATTTGCAATGAACTATTCCGAAATTTATGTTAAAAGAATACGTATATTATGCAAAGATCGCAATATTGCCATTAACAAATTGGCGACCATGAGCGATGTAAAACAATCCACTTTGGATAATATAGTGCGAGGACTTACTAAAAACCCAACCGTTATCACACTACACAAGATTGCGCTCGCTTTTAATATGACTTTAGCTGAGTTTCTGGATTTCAAGGAACTCAATGATTATTCGTTTGACGACAACGATACCGAGGATTAATCAGGAAACTTGCTAATAACGGAGGTGCTACAAAAATGGCACAAACATTACATTTTAGCGCATCTATAAGTGTGAAAAATCTTTTCGGGCGTGGCCTTGTTACAGATCAGGTTGCTGCCGTGTTTGAACTTGTTAAAAATTCCTATGATGCCGATGCGCGAAAAGTGGAAATTATTTTCTCTGGCCTGAACACCGACCAATCTACATTAACTATTTGTGACGATGGTACAGGTATGGATCTTGTTGATATCGAGAAACGATGGATGATTATCGGTACCGACAGCAAAAAACACACACTATATTCTCCAATATACCACCGTCCTCTTAATGGTGATAAGGGCATTGGACGTTTTTCCGTAGACAGATTGGGGTCTTTCCTTCATATGGAGGCCCAAAAAAGAGGCACTACCGATCGCTATTTGGCGGACTTTGATTGGTCGCTTTTTGACGGCGAGTCAAAAAGACTTGATGAAGTCGAAATTCCATATAGTATATCTATTGGTAGTATAAACGACAATGGTGTAACACTTAAAATTAAAGGTCTACGTGACACTTGGGATGAAAGCAAGTTAAAAGAGCTATACCGAAACTTAAGGCAATTCAAAAGTCCGTTTGACCAAGATAACAACTTCAAAATCTATATAACAGCACCCGAATTTGGTTATCACCACAAAGAGGTCACTGTCGAAAAGCTCGATGGTGTTAGTTCCCTTTGGTTAGAGGCTGAAATCTCTGAATCCAGTCCTGAAATTATTCGCATTGTGGTAAATAAAGATGGTCTTGAATACGAAGCGCTTCAGAGCAACATATATTCATTCGGCCCAGTTAAAGCACAAGTATTCATGTTTAATCAGGGCGATAAGATTCGGTTTGCAAATCGTTATGGTCTGCGAGTACGTGATTATGGCAATATCCGTCTCTTTCGAGATAGCTTTAGAGTATATCCATATGGTGAAGCCAAAAATGACTGGCTTGATATTGATAGGCGTCAAACACAAGGAATGATGCGTTTTTTAGGCACTCGTGATTTGATCGGTTATGTGCAAACAGGCAAGGAAGCAAATCCAAACCTTATACCACTGACAAATAGACAGGGTTTGGAGGAAAATGAAGCTTTTGAGCAATTACGGCATTTCGTTATCGAGGTTTGTGTCAAAACATTAGAATCGTACTATTTTACCAAAATAAAAAAAGGCTCTAATGAGACCATCCAAAAATCCAAAGTCCAGATCAGTGGTGCTGTTGCCGGACTCACACAGTTAGCTTCTTCTTTAAAAACGGTTGACCCTGATACCGCAAAACAAATAAGAGACTACACTTCTGTAATTAAAAGAGAACAGCAAAATCAACTTCAATATGTCCAAGATCAACAAGAGATCGTTAAAGTTTACTCTAGAATTGCTCAGAAGGAAACTTTTTTGCACAAGTTAATTCACCAATCTATGATTCATGTAAAAGATGCTGCATCCGCAACTAATTCTTTTATTGATGATGTGGATTATCTTGAACCTGTCGACAAAGAACAACTTTTGAACGTGTATGCATTAATAGAGAAAGCTTTATCTCTTTTGACAACCGTACGTAATGATGTCACAAAAAAGCGGCAGAAAACATTCCAAAATATAGAAACGTTGGCCAATAAATATTTAACAGATAATCATGCATTTTTCGCCGAAAGTGACGTCGATGTTACCCTCGTTTGCTCCGGAAATATGGGGTACATAATTGATCCTGGCGATGTCGATGCTATCCTCAATAATCTAGCGACTAATGCAGTTAAATCATTAAAAAAAGTCGACGATCGCCGGAGAGAAATTAGGTTTGAACTCTATAAAACCGACCGCTTCTTCATCATTAAATGTATTGATAATGGTCTAGGAATTGCTGAGGCAGACCGAGAACGAATCTTCGATCCGTTTCAAAGTACTACCGGCGGTTTCGGCCTTGGTTTAACCATTATTGATGAAATAGCCAAGGAGTATGGCGGAGCACTAGAACTAATAGATACTGCCATAGGCGCCTGTTTTTCTGTTAAGCTGAGGTGTTAATTATGCTTGAAAGAAACATTCTAATTATCGACGACAATCAGAATGTCGAAACGGTTTATATTCCCATATATAACCGCAAAATATCCAAACTAAAAAGTGCTGATCCCAAATGGAATAACTACAAGTTTAGTTTCAAGCACTGTGACTCAATGAAATCAGCATTGGAATATTTATCAGAGCCCTCTAATTATGTTGATGTATTAGTTGTTGATTATGATTTTAACGGTGAAACAACCTTTGCTGATGGCACTGCTTTTATCGAACACGTGCGAAATCATATTAATCGTTATTGTCAAATCATCTTTTACACTATGCAAGGTACATATAGCATAGCCGTAAACGAATGGACAAGGCTTGTGAATTCCGATGTCTTTCGTTTTATCGACAAAAGCACCGATGATAACACATTGGCTCTGGCAATATACGAAGCCGCGACAAAGCGTAATCCTATTGTAGAGTCTCTCGAACGGTTCTGGGCCCAATACAGCACAATGCTCGAAACTTACACCTATACATTTGACGGAGAACCAATCACTTTTGAGGAAATCATCAATCACATTCGAATGGATGACAAAATTGGCAGAGTATTTATCGAAAAACTGATGCACAAAGCGATCCTAACAAATATAGAAATCTGAGGCGATTCACTATGGACGCAATCCTGTTGTGTATGAAAAAAAGCGGAATTCTGTTTTTTCGCAGAATAAAATTCCCCACTACTAATGTAGTGCGTTTTCATACAAAATACAATTTTCTGGGATTATTAGGGACGAGATATGACCACTTCGACAATGTCTTAATAATGGCACATGGTGGAAAACACGGAATTCTTACCACCTCACATTATCGCGACGAAAAGTATGCTATTTACATAGATGAGAATGATGCAGAAGCCTTTAAAAGCGATTTTGTTTTTGCAGTCTCCTGCCTAACTGCCAATCAATTTGGTGCTCGCTGTGTAGAAAATGGGACTATTGCCTATTTGGGATATCAGGTCCTCATTGGGTGCTTATTCACTGCCCGCCCCGATTCGAGCAGTAAGGTTCCAGCTTCATTGGTGACAGATATTAACACATTGGTGAAGCATATCTTTATTGAAGAATTATCGGCAGCATACGAGGAGTTCTTAAAAACACCCATCAGCGTAAAGGTTCTAAGAGAACGCTTCGCCTTTGGTTTCGAAAAGCGCTTATCTGAGTTGCTCGATATGTCTCCGGAACAAATCCACCAGCAATACAACATTAAAATCAGCGATCGGCGGTTCCGTATATTTGTTGTACAAATGATTCTAGATGTGCTGTCCAAGTTAAACGATATTTTGCCCAAATTAGTGTGTCTTGGTGATGAAAATTACATTTCTTCCAGCTACATCAAGTACAGAAAAGCTGCGGGTTATAGTAAAGAGGAAATCGCAGAGGAACTCGAGTCAAATCCATATTTTAAAGAGATTAAGCATTCAGAATACAAACAGTATCTAAGAGATCTTGTTACTTGCTAGAGAGGAGGTGCACCCCCAATGAGCCAAGCAAAAAAGGGATATACATATATTGACTTATTTTCCGGGTGCGGCGGACTTGCTCTCGGGATGCACAATGCTAATTGGAAGGCACACTTTGCAATCGAAAAAAATGAAGATGCGTTTAAAACATTAAAATTCAATCTCATTGATAAAGAAAACCATTTTCTTTGGCCAGATTGGCTCCCTCAATCTACGCACGACATAAACGAAGTACTGCGTGCACACGAAGAAAGGCTAAAGGCCATGGCTGGCAGTGTAACACTTGTGGCTGGAGGCCCTCCCTGTCAAGGCTTCTCTATGGCGGGAAGGCGACAAGAGGATGACACGCGAAATAGTTTAGTAGACTCTTATCTTCGTTTTGTTGATTTAGTAGCACCCGATTCGCTCCTCTTCGAAAATGTAAAAGGCTTTACTCAGCCCTTCAATAATTGTGCCGAAGATAATCAAGGCAAGAACTACTCCGAGTATATCCTAAAAGAGTTGCGTTCTAGAGGGTATTCTGTATCTTCTCAAATGCTTGATTTTTCGAAGTTTGGCGTTCCTCAGCGGCGTGTACGTTTCATCTTGTTTGCCAGCAAAGTCATTGATCCTAAAGTGTTTTTTACTACTTTAGAAACGAATGTTAAATCCTTTATCAAAGCTCGCAACATTTCTCGAAGAGCTAGTTTAAAATCAGCCATATCAGACTTAGAGAAGATTAACGGTCAGCAACCTTGCCCTGATTCAAAAGGATTTATGTCTGGTCAATACGGCAATGTTAAATCTAACTACCAAAGATATTGTAGAAAAGGTGCAAGAAAAGGAACCATTCCTAATAGCCATAGATTTGCAAAGCACCGGGGACCTACTATCAAACGCTTTAAAGAGTTGCTTATACTCAATCTTCAGGACCGAAATATATCAAAGTTGTTAGGTGAAAAATATAGTATTAAGAAGAATTGCTTTAGTATTCTTTCTGCTAATACGCCGTCGCCCACATTGACATCTAACCCTGATGATCATATTCATTATTGTGAACCGCGAACTCTCACTGTACGCGAATATGCGCGCATTCAGAGCTTCCCAGATTGGTTTGAGTTTAAAGGTCCATATACAACTGGTGGGAAAAGACGCAAAACTGATGTTCCGAGATATACACAAATTGCAAATGCAATCCCCCCGTTGTTTGCCGAGCAAGTCGGCTTAACACTCAACCAGTTGCTCGATGCACAGAGGCAAGCTGCTGAATAAACTGTTTTGGAGGCAAATCATACTCAGTATGATTGCCTCCTTTCTTTTTGTCTGATAAAAAATAAATTGGACAGTGCTGAGTCGTGTGCTCTAATAATAGTTGCCCTATTTGTAAGGAAAGAATGGTTCTGTCGGCAACTATACAAGATGCATTCAGGATTGCATTTGTTGCTCTAATGTATGTCTTGTAGCACACGTTTTCACCCCACAGCACCAAGTTAGGTGCCTCAGCTTTGCGTAGATCCTTATCGCTTAAAAACATACTCATACTATTAATCGTACCAAAAAGGTGAATTACATCTGTTCGGCTATCGATTATTCTTTGATTTACTGCTTCACATGTGATAAGTGAGGAAATTGCGCCCTGTTTTTGTAGTTGAATAATCCGCTCATAGTATAGGGTATCTTCACGACCAGAATTTTCAATATCCTCAATTAGTGACCAAAATTTTTGCGGAGCTTTTTTCAATAAGCCCCGTGTCAGTTTTTCGATATTCGTATTGCTTGTCCTAAATGAATGTGAGCTATCCACAAAAACAAATGGGTATTGCAATTTTCCAAGAAGCTCGTCCATATATTATCCTCTCTTCGTTAGAAAGTATCTTGTGCTATTCTTAAATATGCCTTCATTAGTATATGTCAGGATACTTTTACGTATGACAAGCAATACACAGGGCCGCCTAGGAAACCGGATGGCCCTGTGCGTTGGGTGGGTTAGGTATTTAATTCGTGGGAAAGGCGGTGGGCAAGTTTAAGGGCGGCGATAAAGCCGGACTGTTGGTGCAGGCGGTAGAGGTTACAGACAAGGTCGACGATGGTGTCCTTTTCCTTGAGAGTTTTTCTGGTCATGGTCTGATAGAGTTCATCAAAGGCATGCTTGACCTCATCGGTATCAGCATTACAGTTCAGCTCGTAATAGGTACTGCAGAGCATTTCCAGAACTGTGTTGGCATCGTTGCCGACGTTTGCCTGCTGGGTGGCTTCTTTTGCCTGCAAGGCTGCCAAGTATTTCTTTATATCCATAGTTCAGTCCTCGTTATAATCAGCAGGTGGGTAAAACTGACCTGCAGCACAGAGCTTCTGCAACACTACTTGAGCATCAAAGCGGTCCAGGGCTTCCATCACTACGTCCAGTAACTCATAGTGATCCTCGTGTCATTCTTTGAGTCCACGCAACTACCCGGCTTTGCGCTTATCGTCAATGATGAAGGGCATAATGTCATGGGGCCGGCAATCTTTAACAGAATGAGTCTGCCAATACGATCGTATCCGTCCTCGAAGGGGAACATCTCCTCAAACCGGACATGGAAATCAAGGATATGATTGCGCTCAATTTCAGTCTGGTGCTCATAGCTAATAATCAGCTCTCCCAGACGGGAATGGATCTGCCCTGCTGGCGGCAGATGACGATTCCGGGGCCGAGACTTGATCGTCTGGTACCCACCTGGACGGACCTGATCACAGTAAGCATCTATCGTACCAGTCATTAGGATCTTGTGTAGTTTTCGGATAAACTTCTGGGTCAAAGGCTCCATTACATGGTCAATGATATAGTTGACACAGTGGATATGGTTCAGCACCTCAATCACATCAGACACCTTCATAGGCTCAAAGGACTCCTGAATTTTGCCCTTTCGGAAGATGGTTTCCACCTGCTGGCGAGTCAATTTGCGTCTTGTTATTCAGGAAGAAGAGTAAGAAAGGTCAATCACCACAAAATCGTACAATCCGTGAAATTGTGCTGTTTCTCCTGATTTTGCAGCTTCTTGGGGGAGTTCTGGTAACGCCTCTCGTATACTTTGTGTCAGTGTAGGGTAGGCTGCATCCTCCGGAATGCGTTGAAGACCATTTTGAAGCACAGTATTCGGAATATGCCCTTCAGCGCAATATCGCCTAGCTAACGAAACATTTACGCCCCATTTATCCGCTATTTCTCTCACATTTTTGTATCCATTTTGTCCTCCGCCGGTAGATACTGCAGTCAAGATGTCAGTGGATTAATTTCACTTATCTCTACCAGAAGCTTTTGCAGTCTTTTGACTTTGAATTTTCTGGTAGATTATTGTATGAATTGTTCGGGATCATCGTTGGTGGAAAAAGTCTTTATATTATGCCATGATGATGTAAATATGGTGGTAGCAGCAAGGCAGATGTGCGGAGAACATATGATTTTAGAACAGAATGGGGGCGAGTTTTTCGCGGATTTTGTTCAGGGCGGTTTTGTAAATGCGTGCGACAGCTTTTTCTTTTAGTTCGTGGAAGATGCCGATGGTGCAGAAGCTTTGTTTGGGGATGGGAGTACCGTCCTTGGTGCGGCAGGCGAAGCAGTGGGGACAGAAGCCTATGTGGGAGGATACGATGAGTCTCTCTCGGTAGGAAAGCTCTTGAAAGGCTGTATAGATGGCATTGTCTCGCTCGGTAAGTTGATAGATGACAGCAGGATCGGAGGATGGATCAGATGCGCTTTGGCGCAGATCTTCTTCCGATCCTTCGTCGTTTTTCCGGTACTGCGGTAGAAGTGTGGTGTTGCGGAAGGCTCCTTGAAGTATCTCGATAAGTAGAGCTTCGGATATTCCACGGTTTTGGGCCATTTCTACCGTGTCAACGGGCTGACCGGTTATACATTTGGACCGATATTCTGCCATAATGCTTCGCAGTCTCTTATATTCACCTTCGCTGTGAACGGAAAAGCCGGATCTCATAGTACGGATGTAGTTATGGATGCTTCGGTCTATTTTGTGTTGTACAGTTGCAAGAAAATCTACATTGCAGGATGGATCATAGCTTTGCACCGCTTCCCACAAAGTTGCGACAATTTCTGCCTTTATATCTTTCCAATGCTCCATAACTGCGTAATAGATCGCAGCTTCTCTTGATATCTTATTGATATGGGACTCGTAATAGTGCAGAAACCACAGGAAATACTTGCTCTCGCCACTTGCTTTATATTGCGTGATAAGCTGCTGGAGACTTAACTGCGGGGGCGGTGGATGTAGCTTATATATCTCCATAAACTCATCCGTGAAGGAAGCGCAAGGGACACTTGTCTCATCTATAGCTTCTTCCGATTTCGGATCATAATCATTCAACATTCTATATTCCACCTTGTTCTTACTTCTTGATATAGATTTTCTCTTTTCATCTCTTCTCGATAATGATGTAGTGCATTATTCATATCTACTATGGATCGTTCCAGATGCTCTTTGGTGAGCATCTTGGCTTTTTCGGCAAAGGGGTTTGAAATCGTGCCTCTGGAGGCTTCGCTCCGAATGCAAGCGTTGCGCCGACGATAAATGTCCTTTCGGGGATCCTTCTTTGACTTCTCTTTTTTGCTTTGTTGGGCAGCGACCTGACGACAGCTCAGTTGGCGTCCGTTTACAACCTCCGTGGATAAACCGTCGCAATAGCGTTGGGGGTTTCGGACGGTGGCTAAAAAAAATTTGCCGCAGATCTCGCATTGCTGCGCATATTGGCCGTGCAATAAGGCTTCAAAGAAATCGGTCATAAGAAGACCGGAATAAGTGGGGAAGTAAATCTGCTCAACTATTTTTTTAGGTGCACCCGGAGTATGAGAAAAAAGTGTGTATTCGCGATGAAGTGTATCGCAGTGATCCACAAAAGTATAGTTTGCAATGGTCACCGGATCTGTTACATTAAAGTTAGAGGCGACCTGGATTGTATATAAGAAACTATGGTAAACCGTAAGAAATGCGTGAATGGTTAATCGGAAATAACAGTAGCGATTAACGGTTCGTTTGAGTTCGGCCTTGATTTCTCTGTGACGCATGAGGGCATCTTGAAGTTGGGCACGTGTTGGATATTCGACTATTTGTGCATTTGCGTCTTCGTCCATGTCCTCAAAAGAAGGGTGTATGCTGTATCCTATAGAAATGGCTGTTTCCGACAGAAATAGCTCATAAATTCGCTCCGCTTCCTTGTCCAAATCTATCAAATAGAAGGGAGATACATTAGATGCCAACTCAAGAAACTCAATTATTTTCAATCCAACTGCGTTCAGTTCTGCTTCCTTGACAGAACCGGTCTCTATTTGTGTGTGCAAGGCGGGGCGTTCCGGAAACAAGGCTCCTGCACGGCCTAAATAGTCTTCACCTTCATGGTCATTGAGCAGTGCCACAACAAAGCTTCCGGCAGGAAATTGTTTTCCATCGAGATAACAAAAACCGTCGTCGTATATAGCTGTAAAAATTGAATCAAACATTTTTGAATACCTCCTTTTCTACATTATACTATAAATTCGAACATTTGTACATATATATTTTAGAAAAAATGTTCGAAAAAATATTGATAAGAATAAATCAATCGGTAGATCAAGAGATTTCGTGTGTAAAATGCCTATGATTGGAGCAATATGTCGAAAATTTGGCAGAAAAGACCGGAGATCTCCTTGTTGCGCAAAATGACCGTTTTTTAGAAAATTTACCCATTATTATAATAGAGGCCCTCATGGACGAATGCGTGCGGAATACATGGGGCTTCTCTTTATATCTGCAAAGCTGTGGGATTATGGCTATATCTATATTCTATCAAAAGGCTTACTCGAATAATGGGATTTCGTGTCGAAAAATATATTATTATCTCAAAATATCTTGGATACAGCCTTGCCGATGCAAATGCTATTTTACTTTGCGGTGTTTTCTGCGAGATTTAATTTATGATAACTGCCCCCACTTTTTTGTGGGAGCAGTTTGATTTTTTATGGAAGGAGGTATGCCTATGATGCAAAACATGACCGAAAAAGAGGTCGAACAGGTGAAGAAGCTGATCCCCCTGTGCGACTGTTGGGAAGACGGAAACTGCCAATGGCTTCACATGAAATGTCCACAGCAGCTTTCGATCACCCGTGTGAATTGCAGGCGGTTTCGGGAAGTGATCTTGCCTGCAAACAAGGACTTGCTTGAAACCAATTAAGAAAAATTTAGGAGGAAAAGAAAATGAAGAACTTAGGACAAAATATGATTATCGGTGTTGACCATGGCTATGGCAACATCAAAACCGCAAACCATTGCTTCCCAACCGGAATTTTGGGCTATGACCAGGAGCCTCTGTTTACCGGAGATATGCTGGTCTATGGGGAACGCTATTACCTCATCGGTGAAGGTCACAAGGAATTTGTCTCCGACAAGACCCGTGACGAGGACTACTACCTGCTGACCTTGGTAGCCATTGCCAAGGAGTTAAAGTCCGCAGGCCTGAAAGAAGCAAACATCATTCTTGCGGCAGGATTGCCCTTGACATGGACTTCCGGGCAGAAGAAGGATTTTGCCGCATATTTGAGCAGAAACAAAGAGGTATCCTTCACCTATAAGAAGGTAGATTACCGCATTACTATTGAAGATGTCAGGATCTATCCGCAGGGATATTCCGCTATAGTGCCTTTTGCATCCTCTTTGAAGGGGGTGAATTTGGTTGCAGACATCGGCAACGGAACGATGAATGTGCTGTACATGATCAACGGCAGACCCCAATCAGGACGTATGTATACAGAAAAATTCGGCACCTATCAATGTACCCTTGCCATTCGGGAGGAGTTTATGCGCAGAACCCAGCGTGAGCTGAACGATGCAATCATTGAGGAGGTTCTCCGTACAGGAACAGCAAATCTCTCTGCCAACGATCTGAAGCTGATCTGCACTACTGCTAAGGAATATGTGGAGGGAATCTTCCGCAGACTTCGGGAGCATGGCTATGATGAGAGCACTATGATGCTCTACATCACCGGTGGCGGAGGATGTTTGGTGCAGCACTTTGGAAAGGCCGATCCGGAACGGGTCGCATTTGTGGATGATATCTGTGCTGCTGCAAAGGGATATGAATTCTTGGCAAATGTGCAATTATGCTCTACGCAGAATCAATGAGAGATTACCGTATCAATGTACGATTCCACGGGGATAACGAAGCGGAGAGACGAGTAGTGGAATATTTGAAAACCCTTGACCGATCTCGCAATCAATTTGTTGTTGATGCAGTAATTGCCTACATGGACCAAAGCTCTTTCCTGAACAGTATTCGTGAGATCTTTCGTGAAGAAATAGGGAGGATGCCCATGCCGAGTGACAGCAGGAATACTGAGGAAGCTACACTTGAACCGCAGGAGAATGCCGTCCGGAATATCCTTGCGGATTTGGAAATGTTCGACTGAGCCATTTTGGCTCAGCTTGAACAGGAAAAATCCGTTTCTGAGCCAAAATGGCTCAGCCCTAAATGTCGGAAATATTTGGGGCATATGAACCCATGCATCGTGGATGAATAAGAAGATTGTGGGGGACGATTAACGGGGACGAGACGGTGTGTAGAGGGAGGTGGTAGCTGTCCGTAGGTATAATGAGCATCGGATTGCGACGGCGCAATCCAGTACCGCACCGGTGACGGTGCAGGACCGGAAGGGGCAAGCCCCTTAAAATCCCCACCGATTCCATGACAGAACCTTGTGAATCAAAAGTAAAAATTCAGGGAAAGATATTGACAATATAACGGTTAACCGTTATAGTATAAGAAAGAGAGGTGATCCCTATGTTGATCCAAGATTTGATGCAGAAGCAGAATTTGAGCAAATACCGTCTGTCTAAAAACAGTGGAATTCCCTATACGACCCTGACGGATATATGCAGTGGAAAGGCACAGTTGGAAAAGTGTAGTGCTGAAACGGTGTATAAGCTCTCCAAGGAATTGGGCGTCTCTATGGAAGAATTGCTGACTCCATGCTTTGAGAAGCGGTGCAGCTTTGAGCTGTTCAAGAGCAATGTATGTCACAGGCTGAAAGCGTTGGGCGATGTTGAATTTATAATTGAAGCTTTGGAGAAGGACGACATACGCCGCTATTATGAAAAGCATTGGTATCCCGAGAGCTTCTACCTTCTGGCTATGGTGGATTACCTGTGCAGGATCAATGAGATTCCTCTGTGTGCAGAGTATGCGGATCTGCGACTCGGAAAGCTATCAGAGCCTTTGTATCCTGCAGGTGTTTTGGCGGTGGATATCCTGAGGGTTGATAACCATGCAAAGGAAGTGGCATTTCGTCATGCTATCCCTGAATTCCTGCGATTCAACATTATCGAAAACGAGGTGAGAAATGTTGTCTGAGATCCATAATACATTTACAAAGGATAATCTGAATACCTACCTCAAGGAACTTGCTAAGGAGTATCGAAAGCTGTGCGGAAAGGGTATGGAGGCAGAAATCGTTCTTATCGGTGGTGCAGCGGTTCTTGCAAATTACGGTTTCAGAGATATGACAACAGATGTGGATGCACTGGTCCATGCTTCATCTGCGATGAAAGATGCAATTACCATTGTTGAAAACAAGTATGGGCTTCCTCATGGATGGTTGAATTCCGATTTTATGCATACCGGCTCATACTCCCAAAAGCTATCGCAGTTTTCTGTATATTATCGAACTTTTTCCAATGTACTAAAGGTTCGAACGGTGAATGCAGAATATTTGGTTGCTATGAAGTTGGCTTCAGGACGACAGTACAAAAACGACCTGTCCGACGTGATCGGAATATTGGCGGAACATCAGGAACGAGGGCAAGCTCTGACCCTGACCAAGATCAAGAAGGCTGTTGCGGATCTGTATGGACAATGGGAAGCAATCTCGGAGAGATCTCGCAGTTTTGTGGAAGCGGCATTGGAAAGGCAAGATCTGCAACAGGTTTATGACCGTATTACAAGCAACGAAAAGGAAGCAAAGGCTCTGTTGATAGGCTTCGAAGAACGCTACCCCGGAGCTCTGACTACCGAGAATGTAAATGAGATCCTGGAGAACCTCCGTGGCAAGGAAAGCAGCAAAGAATCCCTATTGGAGGCGCTTAAAGCAAAACGCAAAGCACAACAAGAAGAATAATCTACAGGTAGACCGATGGGTGCAGCACTCATCGGTCTTTTCTATTTCCCGAAGAAAGGAGCAAGCATGAGCAAAGGAAAAACAATCAAGCACACTGTCAGAATGAGTGAAGCAGAGAGCCGGAAGCTGGAAAAGTGGGCGAAGAAAGCCGGGCTGTCTAAGGCAGAATTTATACGGCAGAAGGTTTTTGGAAAGGAGCCTCATGAAATGCCGGAGCCTGTCTTTTGGACACACTTGGAGGAGTTGTATAAGCTGCATGGGAAGATCAAGGAGCCTGAACTCAGAAAGGACTTGGAGCAATTCATTCTGGCAATCCAAAGGGAAGCGACTCAAGGTGAGGTGAGAATCTATGGCAACCACAAGCCTTTGGAAAATTAAAGGTCGTCTGAAAGACCTGATGGAATATGTGGAAAATCCTACAAAGACGCAAAAAGCGGAATTGCAGGATTTTTTTAATGCCATGGAGTATGCAAGAAACCCTGAGAAAACGGAACAGGGATATTATGTGACCGCTATCAACTGCCTGAAAGAAATCGCATTGCAGCAGATGATCCTGACCAAAGAGCAATTCGGAAAGAAGGACGGAATCATCGCCTGGCATGGATACCAGAGTTTCAAACCGGGAGAAGTCACTGCCGAAGAATGTCATGCCATTGGAATTGAAGCCGCAAAGGCTATGTGGGGCGAGGATTACCAAATCATTGTTACCACTCACTTGGACAAAGACCATCTGCACAACCATTTCTTGCTGAACTCCGTCAGTTTCCGCACAGGGAAGAAGTACAACTATACCAAGGCGGAGCGGCGGCGAATGGTAACCGTATCCGATCAGCTTTGCAGGGAACATGGGTTATCCATTATAGAGAAGCCGAAGAAGTCACCGAGCAGAACCGTTTGGGAAGATGAAAAGGCAGGCAAACCCACCCGTTACAATGTATACCGAGCTGATTTTATCAATGCCATGAATGGAAGTCGCACCTTGGCCTTGGTGCAGAGATACTTGGAGGAGCTGGGCTATGATGTGAATTTCACAGGTGAGAAGTGGAAGATCAAGCTGAACTGCTATCGGTATTTCACTCACTTGGAAACCTTGAATCCTGAATGGACGCCGGAGTATATTCGGTCTCATTTGGGTAGAGATACCCGTTACGGAAATATCCCGGCAGTAGTGACCCTATCACCCTATGTGCCGGAGGAATTGCAGGGTGTTTGGCAAAGGGGGAAAAGAACAGAGAATATCTATCATTTGTTCCTGTGGTGGCAATATCAGCTTGGTGTGAAGCCCGAGTGGAAGCACTACGAGCCAACCAGTCCCTATATGAGAGAAGAGCTACGAAAGTTGGATTCCCTGTTTGAACAGGTGAAATATCTTTGCAACAACAAAATAGAAACACGGGAGCAACTTTGGGATCATCTCCACGACACTGAAAAAGCAATGGAGAAGGAACTGCAAAATCGGGACAAGCTGAGAAACAAACTCCGCAGAGCCAAACCGGAGGAGGTGGAAGAATACAGCCGTTTGCGTGATCAATCCACAAAGCGGATCAAAGAACTTCGGAAAACAAAGAAAATCATCCTTGCCATTGAGGAACGCTCGGCAAGGATCGATAACACCATGGAACAAATTATGGACAATGCAGATCGAGCCAAGGAACAGGCCCGTCTGCGCAGACAATTGAAGGAAAGGAAATACGAACGATGAACAAAGCAAAAGCAGAATATTTGAACATATTTCAATTACAGCCCTTTGAAGGGCATCCCTTCCAAGTGAAGGGCATCCCTTCCAAGTGAAGGAGAACGAAGAAATGGAGCAGTTGATGTGGAGCATTCTCACACAAGGCTTGCTTACACCGCTGGTCGTAAGACCCATTGAAAACAATCAATACGAAGTTATTTCCGGGCATCGGAGATTGCATGCATGCAAGAAAGCAGGGATCGAAACGGTCCCTGCTTTAGTTTATCCCATGAGCCGGGATGAGGCGATTGTTGCATTGGTAGACAGCAATCTGCACCGAGAGAAGCTGTTGCCAAGTGAGAAAGCATGGGCTTATAAGCTGAAGATGGAAGCTCTGAGGCGGCAGGGGAAACGGTCGGATTTAACTTCGGGACAACTTGTCCCGAAGTTGGATGATAACCGTGCTGGCGCACAAATTGGGGCACAGTCCGGAGAGAGCTACAAAACAGTTCAGCGGTATATCCGTCTTACCAACCTGATTCACGGAATTTTGCAGAAGGTGGATGAGGGAAGGATTGCCTTTACGCCTGCGGTGGAGCTGTCGTACCTTACTACTTCCGAGCAGGAGGATTTGCTGGAAACTATGGAAACCGAAGATTGCACACCTTCTCTTTCCCAGGCACAGCAACTGAAAAAGCTGAGCCAGAGCGGAGCTTTGACCACAGACAGAATCTTTGAGCTGATGCGTCAGCAGAAAGGCAATCAGAAGGAGAAACTCAGCTTCTTTCGGGAGGATATCAGCACCTATTTTCCACCCCATTATACCGCAGCAAAAATGCAAAGCACCATCATGGAATTACTGAAGAACTATCAAAGAAATTGGAAAAGGAGAGAACTAAATGACCGATAATCAGAGAATCGATATTTTGAAAATCAAAGAGGCCTCCCAGCGAGCACGGGAGTGTGGCATGGCTATCAGTGAATATACCATTCGCCGTGCCATCCGTTCCGGGCAGTTGCCCTGCCGTATCATTGGCCGCACCTATTTGATTAGCTGGAAGAAACTTGTGGAGTGGGCCACCTGTGCAGATGGCGGAGATATTCCCGCTGACTTCGCACATTTGCACCGAGAGCCTTCTGCCGGTAGAATGTCTGTAGGAACTACACACGAAGGGAGATAACATACTATGCCATCGATTGAAGCAAGAAGAAACGCAAACGGCAAGATCACCAGCTACCGCATCACGGTTTCCGACGGAACGGATTATAAGGGAAATCCTATTCGCCACCGCATCTTATGGACACCTCCGAAGAAGGGCATGACAGAACGGCAGATGGAGAAAGAGGCTTATGCCGCAGCGGCCAAGTATGAAGAGCAAATCAAAGTAGGCTACTACATCGACAACAATCAGACCTTCTGCGAATATGCCCAATATGTCATGGAGCTGAAGGAGCGGACCGGAATCAAAACATCCACCTTGGATCGTTATTTGGAGATGCTGCCCCGAATTTATGAAGCCATTGGCCATATGAAGTTGAGTCAGATTCGTCCCCAACACTTAAACGAATTTTATCGCCACTTGGGGCAAATGGGAATGCGTGCGGACAGCCAGCGTGCCATTCCCAAAAGAATCTTCCCCAAGAGATTCCACGCATTGCAAGTCTCTCAGGCAGAACTTGCAAGGGTAGCAGGAGTAGGCTACCAAACCATCAACACTGCCCTCAAGGGAAACGCTATCAAAATGGATAAAGCAAATGCCATTGTAGAGGCTATGGGGATGACCTTTTCAACTTTGTTTGATGTGAAAGAAAATTTGAAGCCCTTGTCAGCAAAGACCTTCCGAGAGCACCATCGGTTAATTTCCACGATCTTAGCCCAAGCAGAGAAGGAAATGCTGATCCCCTACAACCCTGCACAAAAGGCCACACCTCCGAAGGTCGAGAGAACCGTTCCGGAATATTATCAACAGGAAGAAAAGGACGAGATTTTAGAATCCTTGGAAAAGGCACCAATTCGTTGGAAAGCCATTTCTTATGTTCTGATCGATACCGGGTGTCGTCGTGGAGAGGCCTTAGGCCTGAAATGGGATAAAATCAATTTGGAAACAGGCTTGATCGTCATTGCCAGATCTCTGCTGTACTCCCCCTCCAAGGGAATTTATGAAAGCACTACGAAAACCAACGATGTCCGCGCAATGATCCTGGCACCGCAAACCATAGACGCTCTGAAGGCATGGAAAGAAGAATATGAGCAGTGGAAAGAAATCAACGGCGACCGCTGGAAGAATTCTCCCTATGTCTTCGTCCGGGAAGACGGAGGCCCCATGCACCCGGATAGCGTTACAGATTGGTTGGCGAGATTCAGCAAGGAAAATGTCCTGCCCCACATCCATCCTCACGCATTCCGTCATACCGCAGCTTCTACCATGATTATGAACGGTGTAGATGTGGTAACCGCCGCAGCAGAAATGGGCCATGCCAGCCCATCTACTACCGCCAACATCTACGCACATCAATTTGCTATTGCCCGAGCCAAAGCCGCCAATGTCCGTGGTGGCGTATTCGCTAAGCGGAAGTAATGACTTACCCCTCTCCGATTTTCACTGATCGGAGAGGGGGCATTTTTTGTTATTGCGTATGGATATTTAAAAATAAAAATTTCTTTGATCTCACACATTTGTCTTTTCCATAGGGATTTTGTAAAATGAAGATACAAAAAACAAATAGGAGGAAAACCAAATGGAAGAACTAAAAGACACCATCTATGATCCCGAAAACGGCCTTGCTTACAAACGCGAGGGAGACTACTACATTCCCGATTTAGAGCTCCCGAAGCCTGCTCAAATTGGCATCTGGGGCAAGCGCCGCCATGACTATTTGAAGAACCACCGCCGAGTCAACTACTATGCCATGCAGATGAAAGAAACCCTAAATCCGCACCTGGAGGAAGTAGACCGTGCAGCCAACGAAATGTGTGACCGCCTCATCAAACAATTCGCCACCGCCGAAGGTATCACCGAAGACCTGAAAGCCACCAACCAAATGGAATGGGTCGCCCGCATGAACAACATCCGCGACCGAGTCTGGGAGATCGTTTTCAATGAGCTGATTTATGCGTAATTACTTTTCTGCCTAGCCATAGCATAAAACAAGGCACCTCTTTTTACAAGGAAAGGGGTGCCTCATCCTATATTACCATTCGCGAAAAAAACATTCCCTTTTATAGAGGAGGTGATTTTCGTATTGCTCATTCATATTCCGGAAATTTATCGATCCAATTTTCATCCCGGTAATTCTCAATGTTTTTAATCAGACGAGAAAGGAAAACTTCTGCCTCCGGTTCGGTAGGATACCAGACCATAGACTGGCCGAATCCATATGCCCGGGTATATTTCGCGGAAGGAATCGACCAAATAAACTGTCCTCGATCGCCGTCCGGCAGCAATGTGCAGTCGGAGGCTTTGGCGCGGACATTGTAGCAACGCTCTTCCTGGGGGTTGTCAGAAAAAGTTACGGTCCAATCCTGTAAGTCTCGCCAAACTCTGGCATGCTTGTACCACCCGACAACAGTGATAGAGCGCTGATCTCGCTTGGCACACCAAACCACCAACACATCATCGACAAAGGGTTCGTGCTTTAAAGCGGCACAGCCGTCGATATTTTCAATATGTAGGGTATTTCTGGTTCCGCGGTTAGACTTAGGTTCAACAAATCCAATGCATTCTTCATACTCATTGCCGTCCATGCACACAGGATAGAAATTAAATTCTTCATGTCCGTATCCGTTTTCTTCTACGAACTTACCGCCGAACTGCGGTTTGTCCAGCTCACTGGCTCCTTTATAGTATTTCATACTGGATACTTTGCAAAACAGAATTCTCATAGTATTATCTCCTTCTATAGATATGATCTTTCATTATAGTGTGTGGATACTGTATATTTCTTTCCCCACGACCACATTGATCGTAATCAAATAATATCACACTTAAGACAAATTCGGTGGACAACCTGTCCTCTTTTAAAGAGCGTATTTCAGATCAAATTTAGGGAATGTGAAATCCAGAAATCGCTCGTGCTGTTTCCAATTGGGATATTGGTGCTCCAAGGCACGAAATGCTTTGTCGTGGGTGATATTGTCTCTATGTAGAAGCTCGTGATAAATCACATATTAGGTTATCACCTTTAGTAAGCAAACTACAATATATCGGATTATCCCACCATAGCAACTAACAGCCTATCAAAGATCTTACCTCCGAAAGACCGGCGATTGAATCGGAAACAGAATTCACTAAGATACATCTGCAAATGCTTTGTGCTGGTGCCATGATAGGTTCCGTTAATAAATGCTTTTGCATTTGCGATTATCTGATGCAACCATTTCAAGTGTTTGCTATTGGGGTTAAAATCCTCAGATTCGTGGATATAGTTATTTGCCAAGGGCTTAATATAGCTTCTAAAACTATCAGTTTGCACTGTGCTACCAGGGGCGATGTTGTTTGTAACAAAATTCTGGACAGATGGTATTTGTATATTATCAGTTACTTGCATTTTGAGGTAAATCGGAGCGTGTTCCTTGCTCATAGAAACCGCCACAAATACGCCTTGATTTCCTGCCTTTCTACCTCTATTCCCCTTGATTTTAGCACCAAAATACGAATCATCTAATTCTACAACTCCGCACAGCGTGTAGTGTGCGTCCCGCATTCTCATAGCTTCACGGATCCGCTTCAGCATATACCATGCAGATTTATAACTAACTTCGATCTTGCCGGCCAGTGCTAAAGCAGAGATTCCACGCTTATCACAAGACACAAGGTAGATAGCCCAAAACCACTTGTGCAGGGGCAGATGGGTTCGATGCATGACAGTATTAGCAGTCAACGAGGTCTGATGGCGGCACTTCGTACACTGATAGCGGTCGAAGCCTTTTAGGGCATAGCAATGCTGATTGCCGCACACGGGGCATACAAACCCCTCTTTCCACTTGAAGGAGTACAGATATTCTCTGCAAGCTTCTTCGTTAGGGAAACGTTCAACAAATTTGTAGAAACTTAGTGTTTTTCGAGTTCTTTTAGACATAACTAACACCGTCCTTTGGTATTAGTATATCATATCACCTGTCCTATAAATT
>JAZOAV010000117.1:0-16728 GCA_045595645.1 Faecousia sp. | reverse complement strand
TTTTCCACTTTTTTGTCCTTGTTGTTTTTTCGAGCAGCTCTGATTTCTGCTGCTTCTGCTTCCGTAAATTGATATCGTTTTGGCATTTTTATCACCCATCCTATTATATCAGATTATGGAGCATTTTTCAATAGTTTTAATCAGGTTTTAGTATGAGATTGAATCACGCGTTCAGGCAGGAGATAGCGGCGGTGAGAGCGGTAATTACCATTTCCAACGGCAGGGAAGGGAATTGGGGGCGTTGTACGACTTGGCTACAAAGATAGGGAACATGGACAAAACAAGCGAGGATGTGGGGATGCGCATGTTTCAGATAGTGCAGCAGCTCGTAGAGAGTGCAGTTGCACACATATGTGCCCGCTGTGTAGCTTACTTGCGCAGGTACACCAGCTGCGCGCATGGCATCGACCATCTTTTCCACAGGCAATGTGGAGAAGTAGCCGTCTGCCCCTTCGGAACGAATGACTTCTCCACTGTAAATCATGCCGGCGTTATCCGCGATACTGCCTGCCTTCCAGTTAATGGCTATCTTTTCCGGTGTAACGGCACTGCGTGTGGCAGCTTGTCCGACGCAGATGACGGCATCGGGACGCAGTTCGTCAATCAACTGTTGAAGAATCTCGCCCACACGGTCATATTCAACAGGAATTTGCCGTTTAGAAAGCTCCATTCCCGCAAGTGTGTCAGGTAACCGTGACACAGCTTCCCAGGAGGCATTGGTGGTATCGCCGTTGAATGCCTCAAATCCTGTGATCAGCAGTTTTTTCATCGCAATTCCTCCTGTACCTTCCGTAGCTGTGCAGGATAAGCGGCCGTCATAGCGCAGCGATAGGCAGGTACCTTGTGATAGCAGCCACTTTCTGTGTAGACCATGGCGGCGCAAGCTAAGCAGGTCTGCTGAGCATCACAGCCGTTACAGGCGGGGGGCAGGCGAATGGCTTCGCTGCGTGTGTAAACATTCTCCCAGGCAGAGGCAAAGCCTTGCTCCAAAACTGAGGGGCTGTCCTCACCATTCAGCATACCGCAGGGCATTAGCCTTCCGTCCCAACTCAACCAAAAGCTGGCCCGACCCGCCTGACAGCGGATTGTTCCACCCTCTACACAATCGCTTCCGATGTTCAGTTCATCGATATTTGCGGCTAAGAAACGCTCCCGACCATAGGTCAAGGCTTCGATCTTGGCTGCATAATAGGCGGCTTCCTCGGGTGTAAAACGGAAATTTTGGCCCACCTGTGACTCGTCACGTCGAATGGGCGGGAACATATAGGAGGTGGCTTGAACGGGGAATCTCTCTTTTTCTCCGAAATCGAAGATGGCTTCCAAATCGTCGCAGTTAGCGGGGGTAACGCTGCAATTCAGTTTTACGCGCAGTCCCGCATCTCGCAAAAGGCTTAGAGCGTGGCAGACCTGTTGGAAGCCCTTTGGATTGCCGCACAAGCGGGTGTAGGTTTCGTCGGAGGCACCGTACAGGGTCACATTCAGACGAATGGGTGGTGTTTCCTTCAGCCATGCCACGGTTTTTTCGTCAATCAATGTTGCATTGGTGTTGATGGACAGCAGTAAGCCCATTTGATGCAGCTCCCGCACCAATATGGGAAAATCAGGCCGCAGGAAGGGCTCGCCGCCTGTAAGAAGCAGATATAAAAGTCCTTGCTCCCGTGCTTGTCGTGCAATGTTGAGCCATTGTTCTGTAGTTAGTAGAGGGTGTATGGCCTCTTGTTGTTGTTTTTCCAAGCGAACATAGCACATTTTGCATTGCATATTGCACAGGGGCGTCAGTTCAAAGGTGCCGTTGAGGGGAATATGTAGTGCTCTTGCTTTATCGTGCAGGTATTTGGTGAGCGGTGCCTCATTGGGGCGCACAATCATGGGAACACCTCCTGATACAGAAGCTGCACGGCACTTTCTGCCGGCAGACAGTCGAAATGGTAGACGGGAATTTGAGAAATCAGATTCGACAGCAGGGAAGTGACACGCTCAACGGTGGCCTTTTCCCAGTGGTGCAGGGTCAGTTCGGGGTAGAGAGAAGTAAAGGCTTCTCTTGGACTAAGGCGGTGCAGTCGATTTTCCTTGGCTTGGCCCAACATGACAATGGCACGACAGGGTGCCCCAACATTGCGGAACACATGGGATGAGCCGGCATACGGCAGACCGTAGGCCCACCACTGATTGCCTTGGATCCGCAAGGCAGCACGGTCGCCGTTGCAAAGCTCTGCCGACAAATGCTGTTGCCACAAATCGCCTTGGGTGGATTTGCCTATGCCGCTTGGCCCTGAAAACAAGACGGCCAATCCATTGATTCGGACAAAGGCGCAGTGGAGAAGCAGGGCATCATGCAGGGGCAGAAGGCGTTCCAAGCCCAGTAGATCACACAGATTGAAGGAATAGCATAGACGGTTTTCCTGGCCTCGCAAGTAAAAGCAGCGCGTTTCGTGCTGCAAATGTTGGGTCATGGCATAGGGAGGGTGGTCTTTTGCGGCGCAGAACCAAGTGTTTTCTCCGTCATAGTAGCGGCAGCTCACCTGCACACCTGTCGGCGGAGGAAGCTCGTCTACCGCTTGTGCGACAAAGCGCAAATCGCCTTCTGAGGCGTGTGGCTCTAAGAATTCCTTGGATTCCGCTTTTATTTGTATGTCAAAAGGCAGTGAACAGGCGATTTGAAGCCCTGCCAGCCGGTAGATGTATTCCATATTCCCTCCGAAAAAGACAGCGCCGAAAGCCTCGGCGCTGTAGCGGACGACCTCAGGAAGGGCGCTCAGCCTTCCAGCGGCGTGACATCAATGCGATAGGTGATTGTTCCAACGGCGGCATCCTCCACGGAGATAGCATATTGTACGGAAAAGCTGCCACCAGTGGGGCGAAGATGATTTTGGAGCTTTTCCGTCAGGACTGTGACCATGCACACGCCCACGCCTGTGTTATAGAGGGACTCATGGCGTTCTCCCACACAAAAGTGCATTTCAGAGCGCAAGCTGCCCTGACGAGTCAAGGTGATGCGGTCAGGCTGCACGGCGAAGGTAGTAGTAGTGCCCTCCAAACCGGTCAGCGCGCTTTCTGCATAGCGCAGGTAGAAGGTGTCGTCCTCCTGTAAAAGCGTTCCCTTACTGATCAGCTCTGTCTTTTCCGCCTTTTCTCCGGCATAGCGCTGGGTACTGCGGATGCGCAGCATTACATTCATTTCAGGCCTCCCGTGCCAACTCCAACAGTCTGTCTAACAGCTGGGAATAGGGAATGCCGCTGGCGGCAAAGAGCTTGGGGTACATGGAAATGGAGGTGAAGCCGGGAATGGTGTTGATTTCGTTAAAGACGATTTCGTTGCTTTCGTAGGTTACAAAGAAGTCTACACGGGACAGTCCTTGACAGCCCAAAGCCTTGTAGGCTTGGATGGCGGCCTCTCGCACCTGCTCCGCCGTGGCATCATCAATGCGGGCGGGGATGTAGAGGCGGGCGCAATCGGAGATATATTTGGCATCGTAGTCGTAGAACTCGGTGCCGGAGTCGATTTCTCCGCAGATGGAAGCGGCAGGAGCCTCATTGCCCAAAACGGCGACCTCGATTTCCCGACCGTTAATAAATTCTTCCACCAAAATCTTCTTGTCAAAGCGTGCCGCATGGTGGAGGGCAACTTCCAAGGCTTCGCGATGCTTGGCTTTTGCCACACCCACGGAAGAACCGGTGCCGGCAGGCTTGACGAATACAGGATAGTTGAAACGGGCTTCCACTGCGTCCAGTACGGCCTCTGGATTCTTTTCCAGAGACTCTGCTGTGACAGGAAGCCAAGCGGCCTGACGGATGCCTGCGCAATCGCAGACTAACTTGGTCAAGCTCTTATCCATGCAGGTGGCAGAGGCAGACACATGAGGCCCGACAAAGGGAATGCCTGCCAGCTGCAGCAAGCCCTGCACGGAGCCGTCCTCGCCGTTTTCGCCGTGGAGTACGGGGAACACCACATCGATCAGCTCGTGCACGACGCAATCGCCCTCGAAGCAGAGCAATCCCTGTCCGCGCACAGGAGAGAGGGCGGCACGGCGGTTTTCGGGGCAAGTGAGCCAAAGGCCCGAGGGCAAATCGCTGTAGTCCTTGCCGCCGTAGAGAATCCAATCACCCTCCTTGGTGATGCCCACGGGAAAGATGTTATATTTTTCGGTATCCAAATGGTTCAGCACCGACTCCGCCGAACGGAGCGATACTTCATGTTCCGGCGAAACGCCGCCGAAGAGCACGCATACGCTTAACTTGTTCATAAGAAATGGCCTCCGAAGTTCAAGTCCCTTTATTCTATGTGATTTTTCATAGAAAAACAAGTCTTTTTTCTTTTAGCAAACTCTGAAAATTGATTTTTGATGGGCCGGATGAAAGATTTTTTCTCGAATTTTGTATTGAAAACAGCAGAAATACTTTGCGTATTTCAAGGTTTTCATAAGCAAAAGTTGGGGAAAAGATTCGTCCGGAGCGAAAAAAGAAATTATTGGAGTTGCCTATTTTATGGTGGAAAATTCGGGACAGAACAGATATAATGGTATTGTAGGGAAAGGAAGGGATGCAATATGACGATTGAACTGTCGAAGCAGGAGTTCCGCAGCTTGCTGGATTTGGTATATATCGGAAACTGGGTGCTCAATTCCACCCGCAGTAACGACCGCATTGAGGACTACGACATGGTGGAGAGCAAGCTCTTTGGCCTTTGCCAGGGAACGGCTCTGCAAGCTCTGGTGGAGCGGCATTTGGGTGTGAATTTTCCGTCCCGTGCCTTTACCCAGGGCGGCATCCATGAGGCGATTGCCTACTATGAAGATGAAATCTTTTTTGAAATTTTGGCCGAAGAGTTGTCCCGTCGGGACATGGGGTATCCCGACTTGACAGCGGACAACTATTCGGAGTTGACGGAGCGGATGGAAAAATATATGCAGGAATTCGATGCCAATGGCATTGAAAATCTGAGTCTTGAGGGAATGTGATTACTCCTTTGGCAGGTCGCGCATGGTGAGGCTGATGCGCTTGCGCTTCTCGTCTACCTCCAAAACGGCGACTTTTACGATGTCACCCACGCTGACAGCCTCGGAGGGGTGCTTGATGAAACGGTTGCAGACACGGGAGATATGCACCAAACCGTCCTGATGTACACCGATATCCACGAATACACCGAAATCAATGACATTGCGCACGGTGCCTGTAAGTACCATGCCCGGCTTGAGATCCTTCATCTCCAAGACATCCGTTCGCAGAATGGGAGGCGGCAGCTCGTCGCGGGGGTCACGGCCGGGTTTGCATAATTCTTTGGCGATGTCTCGCAGGGTGGGAACGCCCACACCGCACAGCTCGGCAGCCTTGGCTGCACCGAAGGCATCCAAACGGGCATTCAGCTCCGTCAGCTTGCCTGCGGATACATCCGACAGACTGTAGTAGCACAGCTCCAACAGCTTCTCGGCGGCGGCATAGCTCTCGGGATGCACCCCCGTATTATCCAAAATCTGCTTGCTTTCCGGCACACGGAGGAAGCCTGCCGCCTGCTCATAGGCTTTGGCTCCCAGCTTCGGCACCTTTAACACCTGCTTGCGGGTGGTGAAGGCGCCGTTTTCTTCTCTGTAGAGAACGATATTTTTGGCAATCGTTGCGTTCAGGCCGGACACATGGCGCAGCAGGGAGGGGGAGGCGGTGTTCAAATCCACGCCTACGGCGTTTACGCAATCTTCAACTACGCCTGCCAAGCTCTCGTCCAAGCGTTTTTCCGGCAAATCATGCTGATACTGCCCCACGCCGATGGCTTTGGGATCGATTTTGACCAATTCCGCCAAGGGATCCTGCAAGCGTCTTGCAATGGAGACGGCAGAACGGAGATTCACATCGTACTGGGGGAATTCCTCTGCCGCCAGCTTGGAGGCTGAATAGACGGAAGCACCCGCCTCGGAAACGATCATATAGCTGACACCCTTGACCCGTCCCAGCAGCTCGCAGACGGCATTTTCCGTCTCGCGGGAGGCGGTGCCGTTGCCGATGGCAATGTGCTCCACGCCGTGCTTGCTAACCAAACGGGCGAGAACGGTGATGGCTTCTTCCCGCTTGGCTTTGGAGAAGGTGGGGTAGACCACGGTGGTGTCCAGCACCTTTCCGGTGGCATCGATCACAGCGACCTTGCAGCCGTGGCTGTAGCCGGGGTCTAAGCCCATGGTCACATGGCCCTTGACCGGCGGTTGCATGAGCAGGGGCCGCAAATTCAGGGCGAAATTGTGGATGGCACCTTCGTTGGCGGCATCCGTCAGAGTGCTGCGCATTTCACGCTCCATGCTGGGGGCAATGAGGCGGTCGTAGCTGTCCTCGGCGGCAGTACGAACAAAGGCGGCGGCAGGGCTACCCGGCTGCAACACGGCACGGCGAATGGAAATCAGAGCTTGCTCCCGATCTACATCTACGCTGACCTTCAGGAAGCCCTCTCGTTCCCCACGGTTGAGAGCCAAAATTTGATGGCCCTGTGCCTTGGAGAGAGGCTGAGAAAAGTCGAAATAGGTCTGATAGACCGCACCTTCTTCCTCCTTGTCCTTGACCACATGACTGCTCACGACGGCCTTTTTCTGCATGAGCTTACGCAGCTCCTTGCGGATGTTCGCATCATCGGAGATGGCTTCGGCAATGATGTCAGAGGCACCTGCCAAGGCTTCCTCCACTGTATTGACACCCAATTCGGGGTTTACATAATCTTCTGCCAGCACTTCGGGTGCGGGCAAATCCCTTGCCTGACCGTAGAGGGCAAGGGCCAAGGGCTCCAAGCCCTTTTCCTTGGCGATGGTGGCACGGGTGCGGCGCTTGGGCTTATAGGGACGATAAATATCTTCCAGTTCGGAGAGCGTGTGGGCTGCTTCCAGTGCAGCCGACAGCTCCTCGGTCAGCTTGCCCTGTCCATCAATGGACTTGCGAATTTCTTCCCGCCGTTGGGACAGGTTCCGCAAATATTGCAGACGGTCTGCAAGGGTGCGCAGGGTAGTGTCATCCATGGCGCCGTGAAGCTCCTTGCGGTAACGGGCGATAAATGGGATGGTGTTGCCCTCGTCCAAGAGCTGCACCACATTTTCAACATAGCTCTGGGGCTGGTTCAGCTCCTGAGAAAGCTGCTTGACAATGGCTTCCATAGCTTACAGACCTGCCTTTTGCAGAATGACGGGGACATTGCGCTCGGCACCGATGGCCATAATGTGGGCACCGTCGCAGAGCTTGGCTTCCTGAATTTCCCGCAGGAAATCAGCAGCCATATCGATGCCGGCCTGCATGGGAAGACCCTTGATGCCCTTTTCCTTGCCTTCGGCGGCAGCGGCGGCCAGTCGGTCGATCATATCCTGAGGTACATCAATGCCCGGGATATTTTCGTTCATATAACGAGCCATGCCTGCGGCCTTGAGGGGAATGATGCCTGCCATCACATGAACCTTGATGTTGTTGCGTACGACCTCGTTCATAAAGCGTTCCAACGCTTCTACGGTGAAAATGCCTTGCGTCTGCACATACTCCGCGCCGGCATCCACCTTCTTTTTCAGCTTGTTGATTTGCAGGAACAGGGGCTCGTAGACGGGAGTGACAGCGGCACCCTTGTAGTAGCGAGGAGTAGAGGACAGGGCGTTGCCGCCGCAATCTGTGCCCGTGGCTTCCATCTTGCTCAAAAGGCGCAGAATACCCACGGAATCCAAATCGAATACGGGCTTGGAGGACTTGCAGTCGCCCACACTGGGATGGTCGCCTGTGAGAGCTAGCATGGTATCAATGCCAAAGGCGGCGGCAGAGAGGAACTCGGCCTGAATTGCCATGCGGGAACGGTCGCGGCCTGTCATTTGCAGGATGGGCTCTACGCCCGCTTGCTTCAGAGCAATGCAAAGACCCATGGAGGTGGCTTTCAGACAGGCGGATTGCATGTCCGTGACATTTACGCCGTCTACCACATCCTTGAGAAGCTTGGCAGTTTCTACAGCTTCCGTAAAATCGTAGCCCTTAGGGGGGGCCAGCTCGGCGGTCAGGGCAAATTTGCCCGCGGCAAAGGCTTGTTCTAACTTGCTCATTTCTTACCCTCCCTCAAATTTACGCTCTGGGGATAGTCACGGGGCGTGTGGTCGTCCAGCGTGGCTTCCATTTTATGTAGCTGATTCAGGCTTTCCAGCCGTTTGTAAATGGCAATCCATGCGCAATCGTTCTCGGGATTGACCTCGCACTTGCCGTTTTTCTGCCCACCACAGGGGCCGTTCACCAAGGATTTTGCACACTGGGTCATGGGGCAGATGCCACCGGTCTCACCCAACACGCAATCGCCGCAGGTGCGGCAGGTTTCATGGAACATACCCACTCGTTCCGTCAGACCGACAAAAATCGTGTCATTGGCGGGATAGACGGGAACTTTCGCATTGGCAGCGACCGTCTGACAACCGCTGCCACAGGCCATGGAAACAATGGCTTCTGCTTCGGTCAAGGGCTTGATGTCACGGCGCACCAGCATCTTGTGGCAGCTCTCGTCGGGGAGGGCGATGCCCACAACCTCGTAGCCCTGCTCTTCCAAAAATGCCTTCATTTCCAGGCATTCCTTCTCGCCGCCCACGGCGCAGGCCGAGGCACAGCTCTTACAGCCGACTAAGCCGACTTTCTTTACGCCCTGCAGCATGGCCAATACGGCCTCAACGGGCTTTTTGCGGGATACAATCATGTTTTGAACCTCCGATTTGTACTATTTAGGTAAGATGACGCGGAACAGGCTGCCCTGATCCACTTGACTTTCTACTTCTATGACACCTTGGGACAGCTCCACGATGCGCTTGACCATGGCAAGTCCTAAGCCGTTGCCCAGCGCCTTGTGGGATGCGTCGCCCTGATAAAATTTTTCAAAAATGCGCTTTTGCACTTCTTCGCTCATGCCGCAGCCCCAGTCCCGCAGGGTAAAGACGACACATTCCTTTTGTTGCAGCAGGCGAAGCTCCAATTTGCCGCCCACGGGGCTGAATTTAATGGCATTTTCCAGCAGATTGCTCCACACATGGGTGAGCAGACCTTCGCTGGCGTGGATGCTCAGCTCGTCCAGCTCTGCATCGATCACAAGCTGTTTTTCCTCCCACTTTGGCCCAGCCAGCACAACAGCTTGTCGAATTTGCTCGTCCAAACGGAAGGTGGTATACTGGTCAGCCAGTTCCTTGCTTTCGATTTTCGACAGCAGAAGGATGTTGCCCACCAAGGTGGTCAGGCGTTGGGTTTGAGAGAGGATCTTGTCGATGCAATCCTGCCGCTCCTCGTCGTTGAGAGAGGGGTCTTGCAGGAGCATGGCGTAGCCCTCAATGACAGACAAGGGCGTTTTGAATTCGTGGGACACATTGGCAACAAAATCGTTGCTCAGGGTGGAAATGCTGTTAAGTTGGCCCACCATGGCGTTAAAATGGCGGAAGGTGGTCTGCACTTCCTCTAATTGACTGGAATCGCACACCCGTACGGTGTAATTTCCCTTGGCAACCTCTTTGGAGGCAGCACTGAGCTTGACCATGGGGGTGACGATGCGCCGCCCAACATGATAGCTCACCAATCCGCAAATCGCCGTTGCCACACTGATGAGGGAAATCAGGGTCATAAGACCTAATTTTTCAATAAAGCCAAGATGCTCCAGCAGGAGCATAATGCTCAGTACGCCGATGAAGGCAAAGAGGATGATGATAAAAACGATCGTCCAGTAGTACAGGCTCATTCGCTTGGAGTAGTTACTCATTGCGCTTCACCGCCTTATAGCCTATGCCCCGCACCGTTACGAGCTCAAAGTCGGGGTTCTCCCGAAAACGATCCCGCAGACGGTTGATATGCACATCCACCGTTCTCGGCTCCGTTTCGGAGTCAAAGCCCCAAATATCGTCCATCAACTGCTGACGGGTGAAAATATGGCCGGGGGAGGAAATAAGCTTGTATAACAGGAGAAACTCCTTTTGGGGAAGAAGAGTTTCGCCACCGCTCCAACTTACACACTGGGTATCGCAATCCAAGGTGGTGCCGCCGACGGTGTGCCGCCGATCGGCCACGATTTGAGCGCGGCGCAGCAGGGCATTTACCCTAAGCACCAGCTCGTTGACATTGATGGGCTTGACCATGTAGTCGTCAGCACCGCATTGAAAACCGTTCTGCATATCCTGAAAGCTGTCTCTTGCGGTGATCATCAGAATGGGAATGGAGTTTCCCGATTCCCGCAGAGTGCGCACCAAACGATAGCCGTCCATGCGGGGCATCATAATATCCGAAACGATCAGGTCTACATATTCCTGCTCCAGAATTTCCAAAGCGGCTATCCCGTCAGCGGCAGGAATGGTGGTATAGCCACTGCGCTCCAGCATCCGACAGAACAACTGTTGCAGAGGAACATCATCTTCGGCCACCAGAATCTTAAACATCCAATCCCTCCTTTCCATATTTCTATTATTATATCACAGTTCATCAAATTTTGGAATGCTTTTCTAAAAAAATCATGGTTTGTTGATGTTGAGTTGATGTTGGCGTATTATAATGGCAGTCAGAAAAGGGGTATACTCACACAGGAGGAATGATTATGAGTGAAGAAGAACGCAGAAAAATCGAACAAGACCAAAGGGCGGATACGGATCGTATTTTCACCCTGCCCAACATTCTCAGCTTTTTCCGCATGGGACTGATTCCGCTGATCGTTTATTTCTACGAGCAGGGACAGTATGGCTGGGCTGCGGGGATGCTGGTGCTGTCCGGTGCCACGGATGTGATTGACGGTTGGATTGCCCGTACATTCCATTTGGTGTCGGATTTTGGCAAGGCCATTGACCCTGTTGCGGATAAGCTGACCCAGGCGGCAGTTCTGCTGTGTCTGCTTCCTGTAAAGTTTTGGTGGGTCGTGGGCCTTATGGCTGTGAAAGAAATCAGCATCGGTGTGCTGACCTTCAAGGTTTTGAAACGCACCCACAATATTTACAGCGCCGGCTGGTACGGGAAGCTGTGTACCGTGGTGATTTATCTTTCCATGTTCGTGCTGATGCTGTGGCGGGAAGCTCCCACTTGGTTCGTCACACTGGATGCGATTTTGATTGCCGCCCTGATTCTGCTGGCATTTTCCAAGTATTTTGTCTATTTTAGTCGTATTCTCCGCCATGCGGAGAAGCAGGCGTGAGGCGTCGTTTCGCCGCATTTTGGGCGGCGCATCGGGAGCGAATCGGCAGACGCCTGCGCTACGGCAAGCAGAAGCGGTATTTCCGCTGTCCTGCCTGCCGCGCACCGCAATCTGTTCCCGTGGGGCGGGGTCAGACCAAGGTGGTCTGCCGCCGCTGCGGAGAGATTTTTCTAAGACGCACATAATAGAAGCACCCGCCGAGTGTTCGGCGGGTGCCTTTTGTTGTTAGGAAATAAAGATGGCAATGCCTCCATCGGGGTTGTTGTAGCATGTGCCGTTGATGTCGGCATCAACAGAATTGTTCATGGTACAGGCCGGTGTGCTGGGCCAGAGGATCATGCCTTCACCAATTTTCCAGCCGCAGGAATATTTGTCTGCGCTGCTGGGAGTTCCAATATTTCTGCCGACACCGTTGGTAATGGTACAGCTCTCTGCAATGCGCTGCTTCAGCTCGAAGCGTTCCAAAAGCAGTTTGGGGGTGCTATACTTCTTTTTCATCGCTGTTCCCTCCCTAAGATGGGTTTCTTAATGTTTCGGAAAATAGGCTTGGGCTGCTTGGGTGCCTTGGTAAAGGTGGGTGCGCCGATGGTGAGAGTTTCTGCCTGTGCCAGAGAGTCAAAGCGGTTGGCGTAGGCCAGGATCTCATCAACGGTAGCGGAGCGGAGAGTCAGATCTTCCGCTGTGCCACTGCAGGCGCGCAGCTTCGTCAGTGCAATGAGGCCGGTTTCGGAGATATTCTTGATCTCAATATAGCCTTCTGCCGAGGGGATCACCTTATAGTACAGATCGGCGGCACTGTTGACGATGGCTTCATTGCGGAGATCCTCGCCGTTAGCGTTCGTTCCGTAGCTGTAGCTGACCTTAGCACTGCCGGAGGGGGACTTGATACCCAGATAGTAGTGTGTGGCAGATTTAACCTTCAGGATGATGGAATTGCCGGGGGCCAAGTAAATCTCATTCTTGGGGCCGTAGTCGATGTAGTCCTGAATGGAGCTGGAATTATCGTCGGGAGTATTCACATCGGAATCTTCGTTTGCATCGTCGATGAAGACTGCACCTTCGATGACCCCTGCGGTTTCGGAGGCACTGATCAGCAGGTCACGGAGGGTAGCATAGCTGGCACCGGTCTCGTTGCCGTAGGCATCTGCTACAAGCTCATCTTCTGTTTCCAGCGGGCTGTAGACACGGAAACCGTCAATATAGAAGTCATCTCGTCCACCACCGTAGGTTGCATTTTTGATGGTGATTTTCAGGGTGTAGGTATCGTAGGTCAGGTCGTGGAAGAACAAGGCGGGAATCTGATAGTAGGTGCCGGAGGTGGACAGAACATCCATGATCAAATGCTGAGAGGTGACGGTTTCTCCGGTGGAGTTCAACACGGCAAGGGCCACGCCACATTCACTATCCGTGCGGCAGTAGATATCAATGCCTGTTCCGGTAAAGGTGAATTCGGCGGTAGCGTACTCATAATCGGAGAAATGGGCACTGCCGTTGCTGTAGCCGGACTCGTTTGCCTTGCTGTCGATGTAGCCGTGAATTGGACCGTTGAAGGTCTCTGTGTTGTTGTTGGGGGTTCCGACGACAGACCAGTTCTCGGAATAGCTTACCCAATCGTCTTCATAGAACACATTGTTGGCGGGCAAAATGTTGAGCTTGGCCCAGACATTTTCGCCGTTGGCATCCTTGCCGAAGAGGTAGAAGCTGTCTACCGTATGGAAGTCGGCGGTGGTGGGAGTGTATTGCAGCTTGCCGTCTACGATTGCAATGGTGCCGTTGGCACAATCCAAAGAAGTGTTGGCTTCGGTGAAGTAGGTCATGCCGTCCTTGGACAGATGGAGGGGCGTGTACACGCCAACCTCTTCAGGGTCAATTTCGGCACTCATAAAGTAGTCCAGCACGAAGCTCTTCTTCTCAAGCTGCTCTGTGGGCATATTGTAGGCAACTACAAGCTCGGCTGCCAAGTCGCCGTTTACATAGATGCCGGAGGAGCCGTCGTTGGTGTTAACCAAACCGTTCTGCAGGGCCTCATCGTTAGCGGTAACGCCAAAAATGACGATGAGCAAGCGTTTGCCGCCGGCGGGGATGAGATTACCGGCAGTGTCGGTATAGGCTTCGTGGACATAATTCGATTCATAGTCAAAGCCGGTAACATCCACAGTCTTGGTGGCAGCGTTTACAGTGATGGGGAACTCTGTAGTTTGAACGATGGGACCCCACTTTTCCTCGCCGAGGTAATCTAAGGTGGCAGTAGCGATATACTTGCGCGGATTATCCTCAATATCTGCGGGAAGGTCAAAGCCTTCGGCCATCACATCCCTCATCACGGCATCGGCGGTCAGAGCAACGGTAGGTATGGCGGCATTCTCATAGATGTTGTTGAATGCCTGATCCAAAGCATTGGCGGTGTTAGCGGCAAAGAAGTAGCCATTGTTGATAACGGTGCTTCGGTTCGGGCCAAGCATGCTTTCCGCATCGGGATAGTCACTGGAGAGGAAGTGCAGGAAGGCGTTGATGGCTGTTGCCTTTTCTGTGTAGCACGGATAGGAGCCGTTGTTATGGGTACAAGTGGTTTCCGTGAAATTAATGGAAGCCGCCGGGTCTATGCCATCAAGCATACCGATAGAATAGACTGCTGCGCCGGCATCCTTCAGTTTCTTCGCTTCTGCGATAGTTTTGTTTGCGGTAGGAATGGTTCCGCATGCGTGGATGTTAGCGAAATGTTCGCAAAGTTCGTTGTTAGCGAATTGAACAGATTCATATGCGGGCAGGCCATCGGTGAAAAGAATGACGATGGTTTTGCGGGGAAGCTCTCTGTTGCCTACCTTGTAGGTTGTTTCGGTTCGGGCATTCAAAATTTTCTGCGCCAGCTCCAAGCCGTAGTTAGGGTAGGTTCTGCCTTTGCCGTCGATGCGCTCAATTGCGGTGAGAAGGTGCATATTTCTGATATTCTCTCCGCTCAGGGCATTCTGCAGGGCTTCCCGATAATCGTTTTCGTCCGCATCGGCGTAGTTTACATTTTCGGCGGTGGAGAGCAGCTCCGTTCCAAGGAACGCAGCACCTGCGCCTTCATTACTGCCATCTGGATAGGTGCTGTCTGCGCCACATCCGAAGCCTACAACAGCAAGGCGGTGATTCACACCCTGATCAAAGGAAAGCTGCTGCATATTCCGAACAAAATCATAAGCGGCTTCCTGCAGGGCATCATTTCGGGAGTAGATATACACATCGTCCAAATTGCATTGCGCAGAATCCTCAGAAGGGGAGGGAACGTCGGAATACCAGGGCTCGCAGGTGTCAACCACCGTTTGTGTTGTGTCGTTTCTCACATAAAACAAGGTATATTTTGTGCCGCTCCACTTGAAGTATACGGGCAGACAGTAGGTGATATCGGTGTGGGTAGAGCCGCTGCTGGTGGTAAAAGTAACCGCACGGTAATCGCTGTAATTCTCAGCGCGATAGGTGGTCTTCATATATTCCATGGCTTCCTCAGCGGTATCCCAATAACCAATTCTTCCACCTGTATCTGCACTATAGTAGTAATGCCCTTTCTCAGAATCGGTGTACAGCTTAAAGCGCACCGCTTTGGAGGAGTCGTGATACCATCCGTTCAGAGTTACATTGTAGCTACTGGCACTGGTGAATTTCTGACTATAGCTGCTGGCGGCGGTTTCCTGGCCACCCAGCATGACAACAGCACTGCTGCTGCCAGTGGAAGTTTTTTGAATGGTAACAGCGTGATAAGTCGAGTCGACAAGATACCATACCCAAGGCTGCTTCATCAGATGATTGTAGGTATATCCTTTTACATTGGTCATAAACCGGACGCTCTCAGGGGTTTCATTCATCGCATTGCTGGTCATAGAAGTAGACTGGTCCATAACCAGAACGATATCCAGAGGCACAGGCTGCGGTGTGACGTCACCGGTGACAAAGGAGTTCAGGGCGATCGTATAGGTACCGTCCTCGGCCAAGGTGACATTTTTGCCATAGTAGATCGTGTCCTCATTATAGGCAAACTCAGAAGCTTCGCCGTCTCTCATTGCAGCGGCGGCCTTGCTTATGCGCAAGTCTTCCGTATCGTCCTGAATGGAGACCTTGTCCTCCGCACCAACAGTGGGAACGCAGGACAGGATCATCAGCAGGCTTAGAATGAGACACAATAGGCGCTTGCGTGTCGTTTTCATAAAAATCCCTCCTATTTGATATGTTAAACTGCGATTTCCTTTGCATAGCAAAAGAAAATTCTGCACTATACCATATTACCATAAAATTCTTGAAATAACAATAGAAAAAATGAAAGAAATTCCAAAATATTTTTTAGCTAAAGTGTGAAAATAAAGAAATGTCACAGGGCAAAACGAACAATATACAAACAAGTGCAGGCAACATCAATAGCGCGCGGCACTCGTAGCGCGCGGCATCCTTGACGCACTTGTAGGCACCGTCGATGATGCATCCCCCCGTACCCCCCTTTTTGAAGGGGGGCACAGGGGGGCAATCGGTAGTGCCTGCACGCAACCCTCCGGGCTTCGCCCACCTCCCTTGTAAGGGAGGCATTTGACGGCAGATAGTGCGTAAAAACGACATAGTGTCAGATCGGAGGTGCCTGCATGAAAAATTAACCCGCCCATGGGGTCATGGGCGGGTAGGAATTAAACGATTAGGCTTCGCAGTAGGCAGCGGCGGTCTTGGCAGCCAGACGAGCGTTGTTGAACACAAGCTGGATGTTGGAGTCCAGACTGTTGCCGCCGGTCAGCTCCTTGATCTTGGCCAGCAGGAAGGGAGTGGTTTCCTTGCCGTGGATGCCCTGCTCCTTGGCTTCTTCAACAGCCTGTGCAATGGCATTGTTGATGACATCGGCATCCATGGAATATTCTTCGGGGATGGGGTTGGTGACCAGCATGCCGCCACGCAGGCCCAGCTCGTTCTGGGTCTTGAAAGCCTTGGCGATCTCTTCGGGGGTGTCCATGCGATAGTCCACGGAGAAGCCGCTCTTGCGGGTGTAGAAGGCGGGCAGCTCCTTGGTGCCGTAGCCGACAACGGGGACACCGTGGGTTTCCAGATATTCCAGAGTCAGACCGAGATCGAGGATGGACTTTGCACCTGCGCAGACGACCATAACGGGGGTCTGAGCCAGCTCTTCCAGGTCAGCGGAGATATCCATGGTGGTCTCTGCGCCGCGATGCACGCCGCCGATCCCGCCGGTAGCAAAAATCTTGATACCTGCCATGTGCGCGATCATCATGGTGGTGGTAACGGTGGTAGCACCGTCTTCGCCGCGGGCGCACAGCACAGCTAAGTCACGGCGGGAAGCCTTGGTGATTTCCAGACCCTTCTTGCCGAAGTATTCGATTTCTTCTGTGGTCAGACCGGCCTTCAGGCGGCCGCCGATGATGGCGATGGTAGCGGGAACGGCACCGTTTTCACGGATGATCTGCTCCACGGCCAGAGCGGTCTCTACATTCTGGGGATAGGGCATACCATGGGAAATGATGGTGGATTCAAGTGCGACGACGGGCTTGCCCGCTTCCAGCGCTGCCTTGACTTCCGGCGCGATATCCAGATAGGGATTGAGATTCATATGCTTATCCTCC
>JAZOAV010000116.1:0-11301 GCA_045595645.1 Faecousia sp. | reverse complement strand
GATGCCGTCGGCATCGGGATTTTTGCATGATGTTTGCCTTCGGCAAATGATGTTGTTTGCACAATGATGTTCCTTTCAGGAATGATGTCGGCTCCGCCTAATGTGATTGGGCAAACATCACATCATTGCGACCATCGGGAGCAACATCATTTTGCACAGCAAAACATCATATCGCCTTGGCGATGCATCATGATATCTCTATCGTCCTTCTTCGTCAGAGGAATGACGATTTTTTATTTCCCCAACTGCTTATTTTTCTCCCAGGCGGCGACGATGCAATCCATCGCCGCAGAGCGGAAGCCTCGTTGCTCCAAGACCCGCAGGGCAGCAATGGTACTGCCACCGGGAGAACAAACCGCGTCTTTCAGTGCCCCGGGATGGTCACCGCCCTGCAAAAGCATTCCCGCGGCCCCTTCTAAAGTAGCGGCGGCATACTGCATCGCCTTTTGTCGGGGCAGGCCACAGGCTACAGCACCATCAGCCAAGGCTTCCATAAGAATATAGCAATAGGCGGGGCCGCTCCCCGACAGGGCTCCTGCCGCATCCATCAGGCTCTCATCCAGTGCATCCAAAAGGCCGCAGGGAGCCATATCCGCCAGCCAGTCAGCCAAATAGGGCTGCGCCTTGTCATTCCCGCAATAGGGAATGACACCCCGTCCGATGGCTGTAGGGGTGTTGGGCATGATGCGAAGCAGGGGCAAGCCGCCTATCAGTTCTTCCAAACGGGATAACTCCACGCCTGCCGCCATGGAGATGAGCAAGGGCTTCTTTTCCGTCAAAATCTCCCGCAGGTCTGACAGACAGCCCTCCACCATGTGGGGCTTCACGCCGATAAAAATGCGCTCACACTGCTCCGCAATGCGCCGATTGTCGCCATATACGACCCCCAATTCTGCCGCAATCACCTTTGCCCTGCCACTGCGGTCGGAAATCATAATATCCCTTGTGTTTTGGCAAAGGGCACGCAAAATCGCCGAGCCCATGTTGCCGCAACCGATAAAGCCGTATTTCATACTCATTTCCCCACTAACATTAGAAAAAGATGTAAGGCAAGCCTTCCTCGACCCAAGGCCTGTCTCCTATTTCGATTTCAGGCTCCAGCATCACCGCAGCCTCGTCCGTTCCTTTCAACACTTTGCGATTCAGCCAATCGACGAAGGCCTGTCCGTCGTAGACCATGGCTACAAAAAACTTCCCCGACGCATCTACGGCCACCTCACGATAAGGATGCTTTACCTTGGGATTGTAAATCCAATCCAAAAATTTATTTCGATAGTACTCCCTTTTTTCTATGATATGCGCAGGGACATCAATCACCTGAGCATAGAAATCAATCTCAACATACAGTTTCATTTGCAATTCATCTCCTTCTCTCACGCACAGGCCGTTTTGTTTGTGGTGCATTCGTCGGGAGGCTGATAGCCTCCCCTACATATTTGGCAAATTGTCGCCTGCCTCGCCTGTCAAGGATGCTCCACGCAATCGACAATTTCGCCGTTTTCCAGTTCCCAACGGGTCAGGCACCGCTGTTGTTCGCTTCCCTTCGCCATGGTCAAATTGCCATCGGCGTCGTAGCATCTGATCCAATAGGCGATCCACACATAGCCCGAGTCACCCTCCATGGAATAGGTGATGCACTCATAGTCAAAATCCTGCCGCACCCCTTGGGTACAGGCATAGCGGGACAACAACCCCAGCTCCTGCGCCTCCCCCACGGTGCGGAAAGCATCTTCCACCTGCTCCAAGAATTCCGTAGGCTCGTCTCCTGATGGGAAGTTAAAAATTTCACTGTAATGCTCGCCGTAAAAATCGGAAACGCCGTGAAACTCCCGATCCAGCGACATATAATGGTAGGCATAAAACAGCCCCGCCAGTAAAAACAAGGCAGCACTGCAAATCAAGCAAGTGCGAATCCACGGCTTTTTCTGTTTTTTCATGTTGTTTCCTTTCTTTCGTCGGCACCAAGCCCCCCTTTGAAGGGGGGGACGGGGGGTTGCAAATCGAAAATGCCTACAAGCGCGTCAAGGATGCCGCGCGCTACGGCGCAACACGATGGTTTAGCGGTTATCATTTGCGCCTGCACAGCAACCCCCTTTGATTCCCCCTTGAAAGGGGGACATGGTGCAGTGCGTTGTCTCTGGTGCATACACAATTCGTGGTGGACATCGCCCCCTACGACAAATTGTCAATTCCCTCGCGGTGTTTTGGGGGTGACGATGACAGTACGGTAGCGGTCATAGACCACCATGCCGGGCTTTGCACCGTTGGGTTTTTTCAGGAATTTCACCGGCGTGATATCCACGGACACATTCTGTCCCTCCCGCGCCTGAGAGAACCACGCCGCCAGCTCTGCGGCCTCGGTAATGGTCTCGTCCGGCGGGGTTCGACCGTCACAGGCGATGATCACATGGCTTCCGTGGAACTTCTGCACATGGAGCCAAAGGTCATTCTTATGTGCAGTTTTCAGACTCAAAATGTCATTTTGACGGTTGTTTCGTCCCACAAAAATGGGAAAACCATCGGAAGAAGTAAACTCCATGGGACGAGACGGCGGCAGCTTTTGCTGCTTCTTTTTTTCGCTGCGCACATAGCCGCCCTGCTCCAATTCCAGCCGAATTTCTGCCAGATCCGCTTCCGATTCCGCACGGCTCAGCTCATCCAACACACCCTCCAAATAGACCGCCTCCGTCTCACCCTTCGCCATCTGCTCCGAGAGGATTTTCTCGGCGGTTTTCGCCTTGCTGTACTCCTTGTAAAAACGGGCGGCATTTTGCTGGGGCGAGAGATTGGGCTTCAGGGGGATTTCGATTTCTGCCATGTCATTATAGAAATCCTCCGTCACCAAGCGCGCTTGCCCCCGCTGGATTTGATGGAGATTTGCGGTCACAATATCGCCCATGCGCCGCAGGCTTTCCCGATTTTGGGTGGCTTCGTACTCCTTGCGCTGTAACTCCAACTTGCGGCGGGTACGCTCCAACAGGGTGCTGACGGTTTTCCGCAGTCCCTGGGATTTCTGCCGCATACGGTCGGCATGGTCGGTTTCCGTGTAAAAGGCATCCAACAGAGCGGAGAAGCTCTCCTGCTCCGTCTGCTCCATGTAATCGCCGTACTGGACGATTGCCCGATAGGAAAAATCCTTGGGTCGTCCGTCCAAGCTCAGAAGCACAGGACGATAGGCGGTAAAACGGAACTCCTTCGCCAGATTTTCTGCTAATTTTCCAATGTCAAGAGATAAAATATCCCCATCCGTCTCTCCGCAGAGACGATAGGACAGCTCCCGCGCCATGAGGGGCGAAAAGCCGTCAAATTCCTCCATCAGCCACTTATCCAAACGCTTGGGCGTATCCACCCCTTGCAGCATGGCAAACAGCTCGTTTTCCTCCGTCTGCATAGGTTGGCGACGGTTCTGACGGGGCGGCTCCTCGTAGTATAGACCGGGCAAGACCTGTCGCAGCTCGGACATCTCAAAGTCCACACGCCGCAAGCAATCCAAAATGCGCCCCTCGGGGTCTGTTAAAATCAAATTGGAATTGCGCCCCATGAGCTCCAAAATCAGATGCTTTTGGCATGGCACGCCCATTTCATCCGTACAATCTAAGGTAATATCCAGCATCCGCTCGCAAGGCGGCTGGCGCAGATCCGCAATGCGCCCGCCTTGCAGATGTTTCCGCAGAAGCATACAGAACATGGGCGGCTGGGCGGGATTTTCCAAATTCGCCGTGGTCAGATGCACACGGGGACGGTTACCGTTGGCAGACAGCAACAATTTTTCCTTGCCTCGCAGTTGGAGCAGCACCGTATCTCTGGCAGGCTGTTGAATTTTTTCCACGCGCAGACCGCAGATGCGCTCCCGCAATTCTTGGGTCACAGCGGTCAAAAATATGGCATCAAAGGGCATGATCTTCCTCCTGTCCCAAAGCAAACAATTCCTCTACCCGTTCCGTCTGACCGCTGAGATAGAGCCAGCCGAAGAGGGCTTCCAAACCCGTGGCCTTGCCATACTCGGAGGCGGTGGCGTTCTTGGGGATGTTGCTCACATGGGCATTGCGCCCCCGCTTGTATACCGCCGTTTCCGCCTCGGTCAAATGGGGCAGAAGCCGTCCCACAAATGCCGCCTGCGCCGGTGCGCAGACCCGTGCCACCGTCTCCTTGTGAAGCTTACCGTTGACGGTTTTTCCCCTTGTACACAGGCTGCGGCGCACCAACAGCTCGAACACCGCATCTCCCATATGTGCCAATGCCAAGGCAGACATGGCCTGTAATTCCTGATTTGTCATTTGAGTTCCTCCAAAAGCAGTTGGGCACCAAAAATGCCTGCATCATTGCCCAAGCGTGCCAAGTCGAATTTTGTCCCTTCGCAGGCATGGAATTTGTGCCGCTCAAAGGCTTCCTCCACACCACGGCGCAGGGGCTCTCCCGCCCTTGCCACGCCGCCGCCCAAAATCACCCGCTCGGGGTCGCAGATGCAGCACGCCGATGCCAAGGCTTCGCCCAAGTAGTCGTAGACCGTATGTAACAAGTCCTGCGCCGCTTCCTCGCCGTCTTCTGCGGCGGCGAAAATTTCCGCACAGCTCTTTTCCTGACCGGTTATTTCTTTATATTGCCGCACAATGCCTGTCGCGGAGGCGTAGGCTTCCAAACAGCCCCGCTTGCCGCAGGTACACTGGGCTCTGTCGGGCGCAGAGATGGTAATGTGACCGATTTCGCCGGCGGTAGCATGGGCACCGCCCAAAACCTTGCCGTCGATGATAATGCCGCCGCCAACTCCCGTTCCAATGGTGACGAAAATGGCATTGCGACAGCCAAATTGGGCAACCTCACCCAAAGCGGCACAGTTGGCATCGTTATCTCCGATGACGGTCAAGCCCGTCAGTTCACCCAGAGCTTCATGGAGGTTAAATACACCCCAATCCAAGTTGATGCACTGGTTGACCACGCCATCTCTGTACACAGGACCGGGCACGCCGATGCCAATGCCCAGTATTTGCTCACGACTTAAATCGGTGCGTTCCATGCACAAGGCCACGGAGGCGGCAATATCCTCCAAAATCTGACCCTTTACCGTGGGGATCTCCCACTTTTCCAGCAATGTCCCCTCACGAAACAGCCCCAGCTTCACACTGGTACCGCCCACATCTATTCCAAACCGATATTCCATAGTCCTATCCTTTCTTACCTACACTACCATATCGCTCCGTAGGGGCGAACTACGTGTCCGCGGGCGGTCACAGACCGCCCCTACAGATTCTAACGAAGATATACCATGTCGGTACTGCCTATACGCAATCTATTATACACGCTTTACAAAATTTTTTCTACCTTTGCGAAAAAATTTCTTTTCAGACATTGCCTTTTTCCCAATTTTGCGGTAACATATAGAAAAAAGCAGTAAAGGAGTCACTTAGATGATGAAAGCCGATATTTCCAATATATGGGGCGAGCTGAGCCTGCCGGATATGCTTCAATGCGAGCAGGAGGTTTTTAATGCCCACAAGATTCTCACCGAAGGCAAGGGTGCCGGATGCACCTATCTTGGCTGGTTGAGCCTGCCCACCTTCGAGGAAACCGAAGAAATCCGCCGTATTCAGGCTGCCGCCCGTCGGATTCGCTCCAACTCTCAGGTCTTTGTCGTCGTGGGCATCGGCGGCTCCTACCTTGGCCCCCGCGCCGCCATTGAGCTGGTCAAAGGCCCCAACCACAATCTGTGCGGAGACGATCCCCAGATTTTCTTTGCCGGCAACAACCTCTCCACCCGTGCATGGCAGGAGCTGTGCCGCTTGCTGGAGGGTAAGGACTTCTCCATCAATATCATTTCCAAGTCCGGCACCACCACCGAGCCCGCCATTGCCACCCGTGCCCTGTGCTGGATGCTCAAGCGGAAGTACGGTGCAGAGGCCAAAAACCGCATCTATGTGACCACCGACCCCAAGAACGGTGCTCTGCGGCGCATGGCTACGGAGGAAGGCTACGAGAGCTTCATCATCCCCCCCAATGTGGGTGGCCGCTACAGCGTGCTGACAGCAGTGGGTCTGCTGCCTATGGCGGTTGCAGGCATCAACCCCATGGAAGTGATGCGGGGTGCAGAACGCGCAAGAAAGGAACTGAACATCCGCAGCTTTGAGAATCCCGCATGGCAGTACGCCGCCATTCGCAACCTGCTCTACCGTAAGGGAAAGAGAATCGAGATCTTGGGCAGCTACGAGCCCGGCTTCCGCTACTTTGCCGGCTGGTGGCAGCAACTCTTCGGTGAAAGCGAAGGCAAGGACGGCAAGGGTCTGTTCCCCGCCACGGTGGAATTTACCGCCGACCTCCACTCCCTGGGTCAGATGATTCAGGAGGGTGAGCGCAACATTTTTGAAACCATCGTGCGCTTCGCCCCCCCTGCAAAGACTGTGGAAATTCTGAAAGACGGCAAGGACTTGGACGGCCTGAACTATCTGGAAGGCAAGACTTTGGACTTCGTAGAGGAACAGGCATTCCAGGGCACTCTTGCAGCCCATGTGGACGGCGGTGTACCCAACATCGTTTTGCAGACCGGCGACATCAACGCAGAAACCCTTGGTGAGCTGTTCTACTTCTTCGAGCTGTCCTGCGGCATTTCTGCTTATATGCTGGATGTGAACCCCTTCAATCAGCCGGGCGTAGAGTTCTACAAGCGCAATATGTTCCGTCTGCTGGGCAAGCCCGGGTACGAATCGTAAATTTTTTGTGTCTAAGAATACAAGACCCCTTTGCCCTCTTGCTTTTTTGTGAAAAAACTGGTACAATAGGGGTGAAATACAAAGGAGGGATACCCTATGGTTAAGTTAATTATGGGTCTGCAAGGTGCCGGCAAAACCAAGCAGCTCATTCACGACATCAACGAAGCAGTTATGAACGAATCCGGCAGCATCGTGTGCATCGAAAAGGGCACCAAGCTGCGTTATGATATTGACATCCGTGTGCGCCTGATCGAGTATCAGGACTACATGATGGGCGATTTGGCCTCTTTGAAGGGATTTATCAGCGGCCTGCACGCAGGAAATTTTGACATCACCCATATTTTCATCGACAGCTTCTACAAGCTGGTGGAAAACGGCTCTGTCGCAGAGATCGAAGATTTCGTCCTCTGGTGCGACAAGTTCGGTGCTGCCAACGGCATTTCCTTTACCATTATCGTTTCCGAAAATCCGGAAACCGCAAGCGAAACGCTGAAGAGATATATGTAATACAAAATACAAATCTGCACAGACCATCAAGGTACTGTGCAGATTTTTTGTATTTGGCAATGATTCGTTGGGAAGGGCCCATGTGCCGTTCCGGAAGCACCAACCAAAGGAACGACACACCACCGTAATTCTCCGTAGGGGTCGATGCCCACATCGACCCGTGTACGCACCCCCGACAGCACACACACCATGCCCCCCTTTGAAGGGGATAGCGAAGCGATTTTGATAACCGATTGCCGGTGGCAATCGCTCCTATTTCAAACGGGGGGTTGTAAATCAGAGATGACTGCCTGAACAAAAAAAGAACCGCAACATCTCCCGTCACGGCCCCAACAGTATTATCATATCACAATCCACACCATTTGTCTATTCGACGATTCACCAAATTTCTTCGTTAAAGTTTGTGTAATATGCGGTCTTGCCAAAATCCAAACTCCGTGCTATTATATAGACACAAAGAGAAACACTCTTCTCCAAACAGAAAGGAGGCCATGAAAATGGTAAGAAGTCCCAATATTTCCGAGAACTAACCCTCGATCGAGCACAACGGCTTGGTCGAGGGTTAGTTCTTTTTTATGCCTTTTGGTTCAAAGGCTTAGGGAAGCTTCGCATCCTTTTCCGCCTCTGTCATGCCAATCAGGTAGGGTCGGACATTGGAAATCTCCCGTACACTTTCAATCAGGGCGGCCAACTGGGCATCCGTGTAGTCGTAAGGAGCTTGCAAACGGAACAGATAGTCCCCGTCCGTCCAGAAGAACACGCGCCCGCCGGAGATCCCCTCTACAGGTCTGCCGTTCACCAGATAGCCCTCCATGCCTCCAAGGGTCACATAGGCGGCATCCGGATCTTCGCCGGGCTCCGTCCAAACCACATCCGCGCACTCGGAAAGGTCCACTACACCGCCGGCCTCCTGTTCAAAGGCGATGTCATACAGATAGCTGTCAGGTGCCTTCCAACGGTACTGCACAATCATGTTGTCCTTGTAAAGATAGCCGTGATACTGCTCGTAGGTTTCAGGAATTTGCGGAAGATAAAATTGTCCCACACTTGTAGGCGCATCCTCCCGAATGGGCAACTCCAGATAAATCTCATGTCGCTGCAGGCTGTAGCTGTTGCCACTTGCATCCGTAGGCGTTTGCCAAAGATCCTCATCGGTAACGATGTGACCCGCGCCCAAGGCACGGTAAATTTTCGGCGCCGCAAGGATCGTAGCCGCAACCAAAATCAACAGGCAAGCGGCAATCACAGTCCCGCGCAAGAAGCGGTATTTGCTTGTATTTGTTTTGCGTTTCATTTTTAATACCTCCGTCAAAATTTTTTCGGAGGCATGAATGTGGGAAAAGGTCTCCTGAAATTTTTGCTTATCCATTGCAATCATCCTCCTGCACGGCCTGTTTCAACTGTTCCCTGCCTCGCTTTAAATTGGAACACACCGTTCCCTTGGGCATGCGCAGCAGCTTGGCGATTTCCTCCGTGGAATAGTTCTCGTAGTAATGCAGATAAATGGGCATACGGTATTTCACCGGCAAATCCATGACTGCATCGTACAAGTCGCTGTTCTCCTGAGCGGGAAAGGAAATACGGCAATCCTCCAACGGGAGTACAGACCGCCATGGAGAACGGAGCTTCTTCTTACATTCGTTGATCGTCACGCGAATCAGCCAATGCTTTATGTGCGCCTCCGTCTCAAAGGGCTTTTTCTCCCGCAAAAGGGCAAAAAAGACATTCTGCGTAATATCCTCCGCCTCCTGCGGATGCTTCGTGTAGCTGAGGGCAATCCGGAACACCGTATCTATGTAGGTTTTTACAAGGCAGGTAAAGTATTCGTCTGTAAACATGATGTTCTCCTTGAAAAGCTTTTCACCTATAATATCCATTTGAAAGCCATTTGATTTCAAGTTTGCAGAAATATTTCCGAGAACGAACCCTCGATCAGACACAATGTCCGGTCGAGGGTTCGTTTTTATTCGGTCAGCAATATTTCCTTCGCCTTGGTATATTTCTCTCTCCAAGCAAGCAATCTGTCCTGCGGGATGGCTCCATCCACATTTCGAGAGGAATCCATATTGTGCTTCAAATCCTCTAACTTGACCTTGGTCGCAATGGGATTCGTTTTGATCTGCCTTACATACGAAAAGTAGTCCACATTTTCCTCATGGGTCAAGAGCCGCAAAGCCTCGATAACCTGTGGGGGAAATTCCCGCTCCAAATCCGCAAAAGTAACCTCCGTATCCTCCACAACATCATGGAGCAGAGCCACCGTACAGCAAATTTCATCCTCCATCTGCTCCGCCAAATGGAACGGGTGAAAAATATAGGGCACATTGTTATAGTCCACTTGTCCCAAATGCGCCTCATACGCAATTCTCATAGCCTTGACCGTCATTTTCGTGTAAATCATCGTTACCTCCAAACGCAAAGACTCTCCCAAAGAAGCCGCCGCACCACCGTAATTTCCCGTAGAGGTCGATGCCCACATCGACCCGTGTACACATCGCCGATAACGCACGCACCATGCCCCCCCTTTGAAGGGGGGGGACGGGGGGTTGTAAATCAGAGATGACTGCCTGAACAAAAAGGAGCCGCATCAACTCCCGTGACAGCCCCAACATTTTTATGATACCATACTCTTAATCTTTTGTCAATTCGACGATTCACCAAATTTCTTCACTAAACTTTATGCAATCTGCGGTCTTGCCAAAATCAAAACTCCATGCTATTATATAGACACAAAGAGGAAGACTTCCCAACAGAAAGGAGGCCATGAAAATGGTAAGAAGTCCCAATATTTCCGAGAACTAACCCTCGATCGAGCGCAACGGCTTGGTCGAGGGTTAGTTCTTTTTTATCTCATCGTAGGGGACGATGCCCACATCGTCCCACGCACATTTACATCACACGGTAGAACTCATTTGGTATCACACCGCTCCAGCGATCACCTTTATAATCTCTGCAACTGCCCCAAGCTGTCTGTCATTCAAACGCTTCAGATCCTGAATCACGGCATGTAATCTTGCGGGGTCTGTATTCTGCGTATCGAAAAAATCCGCAGGAGAAATACCCAAATACTCGCAAATGTAGAATAGACCCATCAATGACGGCATGGACTTGCCCGACTCGATGTTATTGATATATCCTGGATTCTGCCCAATCGACAAACTCATATCCCGCGCAGACACGCCTTTCTTCTCTCGTAAGCCAGCCAACCGCAAAGCAAATTCCTTCTCATTCATGCTACCGCCACCTTTCATCATATTTTATCCTATACACCGCATAAAATTATTGGTTTTGTAGCGATATTTATGTTGCAATATCGCATTGCAGATGTTATAATATAGGCAAAGTTGGATTTCATCCAATACGATGACAAGGAGGTAAATCTATGTTTGAAAATGTTGGCGTTAAAATCAAGGGAATTGCGAAGGTATTCTTTGCAGTTGGCATGCTTGTACCACTGTTCTGCGGAATCGTCGTCATTGCCCTCGATAAAAAAATGGCTCCCATAGGAATTATAATCATTTTCCTTGGCGCCTTATTAGCGTGGCTTGCAACCGTGCTCCTCTACGGCTTTGGCGAGTTGATATTTAAAACAAGCCTAATTGAAAGTAAGCTCAATCCTAATCAAAGCGCCTCACCCACAAGGCAAAAAGAAAACCTCCACATTTCTGTGGAGGTTTTGTGTTGGCATTACCTATTTTCACAGCCAGTCGCCCGGCAACTATCGTCGGCGCAGATGAGCTTAACTTCTGTGTTCGGGATGGGAACAGGTGGACCCTCATCGCAATCAATACCAACTTCGTCGATGCAAGTTTCATATCCTTCGCTTCGCTGCAAGCAGCAAAGCTCACTCATTCCACTGCATCTCCTCTCCGAACAAAATCCACTTCGTTGGGTTTTTGTTCGGTAAATCAGGGATATACCCTGAAAACTGAACACGGAATGATTCCTTTGATCGTCATTTTAGCAACCGAGCCTGCTTCCTTCTTGTAGGTCAAGCTTTCGGCTTATTAGTATCAGTCAGCTTAATGCATTGCTGCACTTACACCCCTGACCTATCAACGACATAGTCTACGTCGAGCCTTACCCCTCTAGG
>JAZOAV010000115.1:0-6634 GCA_045595645.1 Faecousia sp. | reverse complement strand
AACAACGCGAAAGACCTTGCAAGCCAAGGCTTTCAGGGCTATTATGCGTTGTTCAAGTGCAAGGTTTTGGCGGTTTTACCGCAAAATCCTTGCACCTTTCGTTGGTGCATTGCGATGCACCAACGAAAATACACATTGTTTGCATGTCTGAATTGCATAAAAACGGTTAAAAAATAGCCGTTTTTATGCAATTTGCGGCGATGCCGCACGAATAAGTCGCTATAGCGACTTATTCAGCAGACATTAAAATAAGCAAAAACCAAAACAGGAGGCGCCAAATGTTTGAACGGGTATTAAAGGGTGGAAACATCATCGATGGCACGGGAGCTTCTGCTTATGTGGCAGACCTTGCCTTGGAAAAGGGAAAAATTGCCGCCATTGGGCACGGGCTGAGAGGACAGGAAGAAATCTCCGTGGAGGGCTACACCGTGACGCCCGGTTTTTTGGATATCCACCGTCACGCCGATGCGGAGGTGTTTCGCACGGGCTTCGGAGCGTTAGAGCTGGCGCAGGGCTTGACCTCCATTGTCAACGGTGTCTGCGGTCTGTCCCCTGCCCCCTTTGGGAACACCCATCGGGAGGCTCTTTTGCGGTATTTACAGCCTGTCACGGGAGAATTGAACCCCAACATTCCCACCGCTTCCATGGAAGCCTATTTGGGTGCGCTGAAAAATCTACCCCTCCATGTGGGTATGATGGTGGGCGGCGGCACGGTGCGCAGTGATGTCTGCGGCTACGCCCCTGAGGATCCCACGGACTACGCCCCCATTCACAGACGCATTGAGGACGCTTTGAGCCAAGGCGCGCTGGGCGTTTCCTTAGGTTTGGGCTATGCGCCGGAGTGTTTTTACTCCACAAAATCTCTGATTCGCGCCCTCGAACCCCTGCGCAACAGCACCTATCCCATCGCCGTGCATATGCGGGAGGAGGGCGACATGGTCTGCGAAGCCATCGAGGAAATGCTGACCGTGGCAAAAGCCCTCCGCTGTCCCCTCCATATCAGCCATCTAAAGGCCATGGGGATGCGAAATTGGGGCAAAAAAATCCCCGCCGCCCTGTCCCTCATGGACAAGGCAAGGCAGGAGGGGGTAGATGTGAGCTGTGATGTGTACCTGTACGAAGCGGGTTCGACCCAGCTTCTCCATTTGCTGCCGCCGGACTTTTTGGCAGGCGGCGTGGATGCCATCGCAGAACGCTTGCAGCAGCCTGAAAAAATCGCAGAGCTGCGCCGGCGCATCGAAACGGGCAGAGATTTCGACAATATCGCCCAAATGGTCGGCTGGGATAATATCCTCGTCAGCTCCCTGCCGTCGCCCCAATACCAAGAACTGATTGGCAAGACCATGACGGAAATTTCCGAGCTTCTTGCCATGGACCCTGTAGCGTGTCTGTGCAAGCTCCTGTCCGACGAACGCTGCGCCGTCACCATGATCGACCGCATCAACAGCGAAGAAGATATTTGCACCATTTTGAAAGACCCCTACAGCTCCGTCATTTCCGATGCCACCTATCCCAGCAAGGGTCTTCCCCATCCCAGAGTGTACGGCACTTACCCCCGCCTGATCGAGCGGTTTGTACTGGAAAAAGGAGTCTTGTCCTTGGAGGAAGCAGTGCGGAAATGCACCTCCCTCCCTGCGAAAGCCATGGGTCTAAAGACAAAGGGGCTTCTGCAAGTGGGCATGGATGGGGATATTGCCGTGTTCCGACCCCAAGATCTGCGGGAACACGCCACCTTCCTGCATCCCCGCCGCCTGAGCAGCGGCATGGAATATGTCTTTGTCGCAGGCGAAGCCGCCATTTGGCAGGGCAAGCGCACCTCGGCAGCCGCCGGCAAGGTGCTGAGATGAAGGAGGAATGTAACATGGATATTACTTACAAGACAAACACCGAGAAATTTAAGTACCGAGTGAGTGCCGTCATTCTTTCCGATAACAAGCTCCTGACGGTATACAACGAGCAGGGCAATTACTACTACTTGCCCGGCGGCAAGGTGCAATTCGGCGAAGCCGCAGAAACCGCCATCGTTCGCGAAATGCAGGAGGAATTGGGCGTTACCCCCAAAATCGTCCGTCCCCTTTGGCTTAATCAGTCCTTTTTCACGGAGACGGTGAATCAGTTCCGCTACCACGAGCTTAGCATCTACTTCCTGCTGGATGTGTCAGACACGGATTTGCCGACACGAGGCGAGACCTTCACCGTGCAGGAAGGGCAGAAAACCCACCGCTTAGAATGGCTGTCCTACGACCGCTTGCAAAATGTAACTCTGCACCCCGCCTTCCTAAAACAGGATGCCTATAACCTCCCCGAAACCTTCACCCTCCGTTCCGAGACGCAATAATGTAAAAAACGGCGATGTGTGCAATCTTCACACATCGCCGTATTCGATGTTACGAAAAGGAACGAGGGACTTCGGCCGGAGCGTCACTCCCGGCATCTCTTTTGCCCTTCGCAAAAAGCAGTGGCGTATGAGGACGCGCTTTTCACCTCAAAGCCCCTCTATTCTCTTCTATGTATAGTATAACCGAATTATTCTTTTTTGTAAAGAACTTTTTTGTTTTTTATTGTTTTGCGCCATGTCGTATCGCCAATAAGCCAAAATGACATCACCGAATTTTTGTATTCGTCAGGGTCTTCTTCAACTTTTAGTCGCAGAATAAGTTTGAATTTCTCGCCGTCTTCTTGAATTTCTTTCAAAATGACCGCCGTATTAGGCTTATTTGCCTCTATGATGTAATCAGGATCGGCAATCATTTGCGGAATGTATGCGCAGAATCTTTCGTAATCATTTGGATGTCTTGCTTGAATATGCCCAATTCTCTCATCGGTAATAATTACTTCATCTGTCTTGATGTTAGAAACCACGCAGCCATATTTTTCAACATCTATTCTTCCTACTGTGCGCAATGTTGCGACCTCTTCTCTTTCTGTTATACTTTGCATTATAACAGATTTTTTCGTAATATCAACACATATTTGCGCTCGTAACACGCCTCTCCGTCCACCGTGTCACCAACGGCGATGTGTGCAATCGTCACACATCGCCGTCCTTTTGTCTTTTTGCATCTTTGAACTGTGCCTCCAGGGAAGCAAACTGCCCTTTCAGCAGTTGATATTCCCGCGCTTGTCGGATCAGCTCCGAAGAATCAGAGGCACAACCCTGAGATACAAGCTGTTTTATCTTGTCCCAACGCTTTTCCAACTGTTTGCCTAACGCATGCAGTCCAATTCCCAAGCGTAACAGCAATTCCGTGTTTTCGTTCATATCTTATCTCCTCTACCTATTATGGCAATTTGCAATTATATTTTATCATATTATAACTATAATGGCAATATGTTATAATAGATTGTTTTAAGAAAAAGCACCCTCCGTTAAAATAACAATAATCACAAGACAGGATGGTGTAGCGATATGCAAGAAGTAAATTACGAGAAAATCGGTCAGCGGATTCGCAGGCTGCGATTGGAAAAAGGGCTGACCCAAGGGGAGCTGAGTGAAATGGTCAACTGCTCCAATAATTATCTGAGCCACATCGAGACGGCACAGTGCAAGCTGTCCCTTTCTATGCTGCTCCGTTTGGCAAATGCCTTGGGAGAAAGTACAGACTTTTTCCTTTTAGATACGCCCCATGCCCACAGAGAGACCATTATCAGCCGAGACATTGCCGCCAAGCTCAGCAAATGCAGCCCCGCAACCTTGGTCGCCGTCTCAAAGATTATTGACACCCTCTTGGAACAACAAAAAGCCCTTTCCGAAGAATAATACTGATTAAAATAGCTATAGAGGTGGTATTGTGATCAGATTATGCTTACAGGAATTGCTTGCAGAACGCAAAGTCAGCCGCTACGAGCTTGCCAAACGCACGGGAATACAATATCAGATTATTGATAACTATTTCAAAAACAAGGTCAAACGATACGACAGTTATGTATTAGAGCGAATCTGCATCGCCCTTGATTGTGATGTGAGAGACATTGTTAGATTGGAAAAAGAGTAAGGGTCTGTAAAATTACTTGTATATACATCCAAAGATACGGCGGGAGCAAGCCCCCGCCCTACGATGCTGATTTAAGGTGATAAGAACGGCGATGTGTGCAAACTTCACACATCGCCATCTTCTATGTGTAGAATAACCGAAGGATTCTTTTTTGAAATGAACTTTTTTGTTGTATCCGGCCATATTTTGTGGTATATTGGAAACACAGAACAGAACGGAGTGGGTTTTATGAATACATTATTGCAACAGATCGTACAGGCTTGCAGTCCGTATACCTCTCTTGGCCATGTTGCCACATATATCCCCCAGTTGGCGGTCGCAGATCCGAATAAGATCGGTATTTGCATTGCTTCCAACACCGGAGAGAATTTTTGCGCGGGGGATTGCTTCGACAAATTTACCATGCAGAGTATTGTAAAGCCCTTGATCCTTCTGCTGGCTCTTTCGGACAGCGGCATGGAAAAGGTGCGTGCGTTGGTGGGCGTGGAGGCAACAGGAAAGCCCTTTGATGCTTTTAACTACAGCGATCAGGCACTGACCGGTGCCCATATCAATCCTATGATCAACACCGGCGCCATTGCGCTGTGCACCCTGATTCACGGCGCTACCTATGACGAAAAATTTGCCCGTTTATTGGCACTTGCCCGAAAGCTGGCGGGAAATTCGGCGTTGGAGGTGGATCGGGCTGTTTATTTGTCGGAGAAAGAAACCGGCAGTAAAAATCGGGCACTGGTGTATATGCTCAAGGCCTACGGTTTGATCTCGGATCCGGCAGAGGAGCTTTTGGATTGCTATTTTAGGGCTTGCTCCATCCTTGTGCATTGCCGTGACTTAGCGCAAATTGCAAATGTGTTTGCCCACCATGGTATGGATCCCATTTCCGGCACACAGATGTTCCCCAAGGAATTTGCCAGATATGTCAATGCCACCCTCGCCACCTGCGGTATGTACGACGGCTCCGGCGAATTTGCGTTAAATGTTGGTTTCCCTGCAAAGAGTGGTGTCGGAGGCGGCATTATGGGCGTGATTCCCAACAAAATGGGTGTCGCCGTATATGCGCCGGCACTGGATAAGCGCGGAAACAGCGTCGCCGGCATCCATATGCTGACCAAGCTCAGCCAAGCCATGGAGCTCAGCATTTACTAAAAGGAAACAAAAGATGCAGTTCATCGCTCATTTCATCAATCATTTTGGATTGATAAATGAGCGATGAAGTGTTATAATGGGGGCGAGGTGATGTGTTGTGTTTAACAAGAAACCGCCGTTTGAAATTACGACATCCATTCTTGATAAAATTGCAGAGATAGCAGAATTCGTTGGCCAGGTCAATGCTGTGTCCGGCTTGTCCGCAAGCCCCACACTGCGAAGGACGAATCGAATTCGCACGATCTATTCCTCCCTTGCCATTGAGCAGAATTCTTTGAGCTTGGAGCAGGTCACGGCTGTGTTGGATGGTAAACGGGTTTTAGCTCCTCCTAAGGATATTGCGGAAGTAAAAAATGCCTATGAGATTTATGAAATGCTGGACTCGCTAAATCCTTATTCCGTAGATCATCTGTTAGACGCTCACGGTGTATTGACAAGAGGACTGACGGAAGAATCCGGCTGTTTCCGTACCGGCTCGGTAGGCGTAGTGGATAAAGATGGGAGGGTTCTGCATTTCGGCACACTACACGCCTATGTGCCGGAGCTGACCATGGAACTGCTGGACTGGGTTAGGGATAGTGAGCATCATATGCTGATTAAAAGCTGTGTGTTTCATTACGAATTGGAGCTGATCCATCCCTTTGCAGACGGAAACGGACGAATCGGCCGCCTGTGGCACACTCTGCTATTGACGAAGTGGAAGCCCATTTTTGCGTGGCTTCCGGTTGAATCCATCATCCATGACCGTCAGGATGAATACTACGCAGCGATCAACTGTTCCAACAGCGAGGGCCACTCCACAGCCTTTATCGAATTTATGCTCTCTGCTATTCACGAAGCCCTCATGGAAGCAGCTCAAACAAACGGTGCCGCTAAGCGTATGACAACCGATGAGCTCCGCTGGTGCAAAATGGAGCGATTCATAAATAAGCACGGCATAATCACCAACGCCGATGTCCGCCAAGTACTTCAAGTATCCGCCGCAACCGCTAACCGAATCCTTGCAAAATGGACAAACGATGGGAAAATCCAAAAAAACCGCTTTGGAAGGATTTGGGGCTATACTCTAAAGAAAGATTAAAGCATACCACGGGGACTGTCGAATTGCCTTTTAAGGGGGGGCTTATTGCCGAGCATACCTCAGGGACTGCGTTCAGTCGATAAGCATTAAAATATAAAATGCAGGAATGTATATTAAGTGGAAACAGTTGGAAGAATAACCCTATCACAATGAAGGGAGTGGTGTGCTTGTTCAAGCACGAAAAACAATTGTTTCATCCGGTAAGCGTGGAGCGGCCCAACCCCCAGTATGCGGCATTGCTGCAGGAACAGTTGGGCGGCGGGAACGGTGAGCTGAAGGCAGCCATGCAGTATATGTCCCAGAGCTTCCGTATCAAGGATCCCGAAATCAAGGATCTTTTCCTCGATATTGCGGCGGAAGAGCTCGGACACTTGGAAATGGTGGCGCAGACCATCAATCTGCTCAACGGTCA
>JAZOAV010000114.1:0-7022 GCA_045595645.1 Faecousia sp. | reverse complement strand
GCAGGGGGCGGTTTTTATGTGCAAACAAAATGAATTATGGGGCTCTTGCCTGATGGCACTGGGAGCGGGGATGCTGCTGTCGCTGCTGTTCGGTTCGGAGTTTCTCACGGCATTTTTGGGGCTGGGCTTGCTGTTCGGCGGTCTTTGCCTCTGCCGTAGGCGATAAAATTTTGGGATAGGATAGGTCAAGCCTGCATATATATTGGGGGGCACCTCTAAAAATCTCTTTTCGCGCGCTGGGCGGATCTTTTCCTCCAACTTTTGCTTTTGAAAACCCTGAAATACATCCAGTATTCCTTCGGTTTTCAACGCAAAATTTGAAGGAAAATCTCTCGCCCAGCCCAACAAAAATAGATTTTTAGAGTGTGCCTTGGGTACAACATAAAGGAGTGAAGTCGATGGAGCTGATTTTACAAGAACAACAATTGGAATTTTTGAGTCGGAATTTGGGTGAAACGCTGCTCTTGGAGCAGACGGCGGATGTCATCGTTCCCGACAGCTATCCCGATGCGGAACGGGTTGTGGATGCCTTCGGAACCCTGCTGCTGCATAATGCAGAATGTACGGGGGGTAGTATTTATGTGGCTGGAAGTGTACAGGCAGGTGCCATCTTCGTTACCGAGGAGGGCGAAACGGAGTGTTTGCAGACCACCGTGCCCTTTTCTGTGCGCAAGGAACTGCCCGCAGAGAAGGGAGAATGCCGTTTGCAGTGCAAATGCACCCTGCGGAGTGTGGATGCACGACCCCTCAATTCCCGTAAGTTACTGTTGCGCGTGGGAATTGCCTGCTGTCTGACTGCTTATGGAGCACAACAGCAGCGTTTGTGCGCGCCGGAGGAGCCGTCAGAAAACCTACAGCTTCGTCGGATGGAGCTGCCGATTCAAATGCCCCTTGCTCTATGCGAAAAGAGCTTCCCGCTGAATGAAGAGTTAGAGCTGTCCTCGGAGGAACCGCAGGTGTCCCGTCTGCTCAAATGTGTGGGGCGTTTACAGGTGCGGGAGCAGAAAATTGTCGGTTCCAAGGCGGTGTTCAAGGGGCTTATGCTGGTACATTGTCTCTATGCAGACCGAAATGAAAAGCTCCACAGCCACAACTGGGAGCTGCCCTTTTCCCAATATGCCGAATTTGGAGAGGACAGGGAAGGGGCTGATTTGCAAACCTTACTTAGCTTTGCCTCCTTTGAGGTGGAGCCGGAAAGTCAGATAGAGTGCGGGCGACTGTTTTTGAGTGCCAATCTGTTGGCACAATGCATGGCAGTCGGAGAACAGAGGTTAACACTTGTGGATGATGCCTATTGCACCGACGCACTGCTGACTCCCCGCTGGGAGCAATGGGAGATGTACGGTAAGCTGGACAATCAAAGCTTTCGGGAAACGGTCACGGCTCACTGTGACGAGGAAGCGGCGTCCGTGGTGGACGCTTGGGTTTGCAGTGATGAAATGCAGCGAGAGCGGGAAGGGGATAAGCTCCGTTTGCGGCTGCCTCTGCATTGCAATGTGTTGTATTACGATGGCGAGAGCCGCTTACAGGGACGCAGCCTCCATACTGCTTTAGAGCTGGAAACGGAGCTGCACGAGGGAGCAGAATGCAGCTTGCGCTCCTTGGATTGGGGAGAAATCTATTGTAGCGGCGGTGACAGATTGGAGCTGCGTTTACCCGTGCAAGCAGAATTAGAATGTTGGGCGAATCATTCTCTGCGTACGATTTGCGGCGGCGAAATTTCAGAGCTGCCCAAGGAACAGGGACGCAAACCGGCAGTGATCCTGCGCCGTACGGATGGGGAAGAGGAGGCATGGGAGATTGCCAAGGCTTGCCGCGTTCCCTTGCAGGAGGTGTTACAGGCTAATCAACTGAGTGGACCAACCATTCCTGCCAATACCATGCTTCTGATTCCTGTGTAATAGTGCTTGCATTGTCTCCCCTTTTGCGGTATAATACGGAAGAAACATTGCCGCAGGAGGAATTATGTACGACAAGCTGACAAAAAAAGATTTGGAAATGATGGAAGCGGAGCTGGAGGATAGACGGCTTCGACTGCGCCCCGCCATTATGGAGGAGGTCAAGCGTACCCGTGAGTACGGCGACCTGAGCGAAAACTATGAGTACAAGGCTGCAAAGCAAGCGCAGCGGCGCAATGACAGCCGCATGCGCTACCTGCAAAATATGATCAAAACCGCCCAAATCGTGGACGAAGAGCCTGCCGGTGATGGTGTAAAGCTCTACGATAAGGTGACTGTCTATGTTCCGGAGGATGAGGAGGAGATGGTCATTCAGGTAGTTTCTGTAGTGCGTGTGGCACCGGATTCCGGATTCCTCAGCATGGAGTCCCCTCTGGGCAAGGCTGTGCTTGGGAAAAAAGTGGGTGATGTGGTGGAGGTTCGGGTCAGCGATGATTACAGCTATGATGTCGAAATCCGCAACATCGAACCCGGTGAGGACGATGGCACTGCCCCCTTAATGCAATATTGATTTCAAAGAACGACGGCCGCGCGCCGTCGTTTTTTTGCTGAAGGAGCTTGCATTTCAAGGGAGGGTTCGGTATAATGGAAAAAGGAATTGTGCAGGAGCGGAGTGTTATATGGATAGAAGCAAACAAATCGCAGCCATAGCTGAGTCGGAAGAGGAGAAAATGTGTCTCATTCGAGTCTGTGACCGTATGGAGCGGGCGCAGGAGCGGGAAATGCCGGCAGCTTCGGCTTTTTTGAGCCCACGGGAGCAGGCATTGGTGCAGCAGCTTCTTCCCAAAATTCGATTTTGGGGCGGTACGGAGGGCACGGAGCGTCAAATTGCCTACTATCTTCCTGATTACTTGGAAAAAGATGACTATTTTAACGATGGCCCCATCGGATGTCTGCGGGGAGATTTTTATGAGGCGAATTCTCTGAGTCATCGGGATGTGCTGGGAGCGTTGATGGGAGCGGGGCTGCGGCGGGACGCGATTGGGGATATTATCATCCACGAAAAGCACTGCGAATTTTTTCTCCTTTCCGATCTGACCGCTTATCTTATGGAGAATCTTACAGGTGCAGGTCGGCAGCATTTACAGCTTAGGGAAATTGATCCCTCCACTGTGGAAAAACCGCCCCAGAGCATGAAGCACCTGCGGGTAACAGTGTCCTCCCTGCGCTTGGATGCGGTGCTCTCTGCCGCCTTTCATCTGAGCCGTGGGAAGGCGGTCGAGGCCGTGAACGGCGGTCGGGTGAATGTGAATTCGCTTGCCTGTATCAAACCCGATAGGGTTGTAAAACCTTTGGATGAAATTTCCTTGCGTGGGGCAGGAAAGCTGCGGGTTTTAGAGATGCACGGCCAAACCAAAAAAGATCGAACTGCCATCACAGTGGGAATATATTTGTAGCAGACAAAGCCGCCTTTTATTGAGGGTGGTTTTGTCTGTTTTTGGGGGAACAGGACGAAGGCATAGTGCATAGCCTGATAGGGGACGGAAGTCCCTAAAGGAGGAATGGCTTTGGAAATGAAAATGCAAACCAGAGTGCGTTGCGAGGAAGGGGACCGGTGTCCGATGCAGTCCATGCCGGAAAGTCGGGAGTACCTGACGGGCATCCTGCCGGAGCGGGCTTACTTGGCAAATCCCTTTGTGCCTATGCAACGAGATAATCCCCCCACCTATCCTGCCCGACAGGGCGTGGTGCGGGGAACCCTTTTCCCGGGGTTGGATCTGCCCTATCGGGGCATGGTCAATGAGGGAACCTTGAGCGAAACACATTTGCATGAGCTGCAAGCCTTGGGGTTTGCTTTGGTGGAGCTGGGAGAGTATTTGGATACCCATCCTAAGGACACGGAGGCGTTCTCCCTGTTTCGCAGCTATGCGGAGCTGTATCAAAAGGGGCGGCAGGAGTATGAACGGATGCACGGCCCCCTGACCCAGAAGGACAGTGCTATGCAGGAAAGCTATACCTGGCTCAAAGATCCCTGGCCTTGGGACTATGCTGCCAATGAGGAGGGAAAATAAATGTTTGTATATGAAAAAAAGCTGCAATATCCGGTAAAAATCCGGAATTGCAACCCTAAGCTGGCGAGTATCGTGATTAGTCAGTACGGTGGGCCGGATGGCGAACTCGGTGCATCTCTGCGTTATCTATCCCAACGCTACTCCATGCCCTATCCTGAATTAAAAGGTCTGTTGACCGATATCGGTACAGGTGTCTCGGAAATGTTCCGTGGCAAAGGGCGATTTCTGAGACTTTATCATTGGCAACCCAGATATTTCTTGACAATAGTGCGATAAAGAATATATAATAAAATTATGAAGGTTCCTTTACGGAGCGTCAAATACATATGGAAAGGTTGAGATGTGAATTGTTAAAGAGAGGAATCGGTATTTTGCTTTTGGCGGCGATGCTGCTGTCCGTGTTCCCCATGATGCATCTGGAGGCACAGGGGGCGAGCTACACCACGGCAGATTGGAATGCCCTGCGGAACAACTGGAAGGTCTCCATTTGTGGTGATGACTCTGTGGATTGGAACGATCCGGAGATTCAGAAGATTGTTGGTGTCACCAACAGTGCCGGTGTATCCAGCTCCGGTATCAGCTATAACGGTGGTAAGTATTGGCGGGATTTGGAGGGGAATCGCTCCAATTCCGGCAGAGTTTTCGGCAATACCAATATTACCATTACCGTATCCAGCGATACCATGCGCAGGCAGTTTGTGTACCTTATGTATATGGCCAAGGCATACGGCACCAGAGGAACGGTCTATACCTATAAGGACAGTGCCGGCAATTTGATCAGCCAACCCTTGTATCAAAATCAAGAGCTCAGAGATGCCATCTTCTATGGTCTGCAGAAGGGCTCTGATGCTTTTTTTAACTACGATAAGTGGTACGCCCAGAAGAACAGCAGTACCGCAACCTCTTACTATAACTGGTGGGACTGGGCTTTCGGTGCTCCTGACGAGATCTTGCAGACCCTTTTGATCATGTATCCCTTCAAGACGACAGCTGAAAAGAACACTGCAAATGAGATCATTGCAACCTGCCGCACCATGATTGATACCCTCCGTCCCAATAATGACGGGAAAACAGATGAAACATCCATCAGCAATCGGCGTACCCGTCTGCGGATCTGCGGTATGATCGCTGCTTTGAAGCAGGATACTGACCTGATAGAGCAAACCCGCACAAATCTGACATTCTTCCTGAAAAATAACGATGGCGGCAATGGCGTGCAGGACGATCATTCCTATGTTGCCCACAATTACTTTGCCTATGAGGGAACCTATGGCACCAGCAATCTCTGCGAACGAATCATTGCCAGCTATTCCGTCATGGCGGGGACGGCCTTTGAACCCGATGCTTCCAACAAGCATAATCAGGTGGATTGGATTATCAAGACCTTCAGCCCTGTTATGCACAACGGCGTGATGCTGCTGACGAGCAACGGCAGATTCCCTGCTTCAGGGCGCGGATATGGACGGGCTGTTATTATTGGTGCGTTGCAGCTTTTAGGTTGCTTTGAACCGGAGGACGATTTACAGCTGATCGAATTTATTCGCTCCATTGTAGTAAAGGAGACGGAGGCGCAGACACAGAAGATGTATTCTTCCCTTGCAGTAGACCTGGGAGATATTATGCTGGTACAGCGGCTGAGAGATTGTATTTATCTGCATCATATGCCGGAATTTACCGGAATCTTCGCCCAAATGCGCTACAGAAATGACCGTGCAGTCCAGCAAACACAGGACTATACCGTTGCCTTGGGCATGAGCTCCCGTCGGATTGCCACCCCTGAGAGCATCAACGGTGCCAACCGCTACGGCTGGTATACTGCCGATGGAGCTGTGTATATCTATAACGATAAAACCACCACCGCATATGACCAGTATGGTACAGATTTTAACCGTTATGCCAATATGTACCGCATTCCCGGTACGACGGAGGAAAACAGCACCTCACGAAAGCCCGTCAGTCAGCGGCTTCCCTACTTCCCCGGTATGACCTATACCTCCTCCGGTTGGACGCAGGACAAGAACAAAGACGGCGTAGATGCGGGTGCCTTTGTAGGCGGCGTGGAGCTGGAGGGACAGTTTATTGCTGCCGCTATGGATTTTGAAGCCTATAGCTGGAGCTCTGCGGAATCCACAGTAGAAAAAACAAAGGTGAAGAGCCCCGTTGAACGGAACAATCTGAAGCAGGTTTTGACCTCCAATCTGACAGCCAAGAAATCCTATTTCATGTTCGACGATGAAATTGTCTGTGTGGGCAGCGACATTGATTTCTCCACCCGAAGCAATTCTGTCTATACTTATGTGGATAATCGGGAGCTGACGGAGAAGACCACGGTAGACGGTGTGACAACCTACGGTACCGAGGATATTATTGTAGACGGTGTGACCTTGGAAAAAGTCAATTCCTTCTCCACCAAGAAGTATACCGATCCGGGCTGGGTCTATGCCGGAAACTTTGGCGGCTATGTCTTCCCCAAGGGAGGAAATGTGACCCTCAAGAAGGCCTATCGGGAATCCTCTGCAGACGGGGATAATACCAACGACAGCTTCAATGATTACACCTTGGGTGCAACTGCACCCAACGGAAAGCACAGCTTCCTTGAAATCTGGGTAGACCATGGCTCCAAGCCTGTGGACGGTAGTTACAGCTATGTTATGCTTCCCGGTAAGACGGCTGACGAAACCCGTGGCTACAGCGAGCGGCCTGATATTACGATTGCCAAGAATACTACCTCTTTGCATGTGGTCAAGGAGAATACCCTGGGCATTACTGCCATGGTCTTCTGGAAGGCGGGTACTTACGGCGATATCACCGTAGATAAGCCCATGATCGTTATGGTGCAGGAAAAGGACGGTATGTATACCATTGCAGCCTCCGATCCTACCCAGGAGCTGACCTCCGGCACAATTACCATTAACCGAGCCCTCCATAGCTGGGACATCAACAGCCGTATGACGGTTTCCGGCACCTCTAAGATTACCGTTAAGGTGAATTTCAGCGGGGCCAAGGGTGCCTCCATCGCAAGCGAATTCTCTATTGCGGATACCCAGCAGCT
>JAZOAV010000113.1:0-3361 GCA_045595645.1 Faecousia sp. | reverse complement strand
ACAGGCATCGCCAAAATATGCAGGGGGGAACATCCAGTCGAAGGTTTCGCCGTAGCAGCCCTCGTTGATGTCCATGACATCCACACCGGCCTCCTTCAGGAGTTTTACGATCTCAATGGTTTCCTCGATGCCACGACCGTTGGGGCGTCTGTGATTTGCAGACATTCTGTAGATAATGGGCATATTGGGACCCACGGCCTTCCGGATGTTCTTGACAATGTTGACACCAAAGCGGGCACGGTTTTCCAGACTGCCGCCGTATTCGTCGGTTCTGTGGTTCCATTCGGAGGACATAAACTGGTCAATCAGATAGCCTGCGTGGGCATGGACTTCAAAAGCATCGAAGCCAGCCATCACCAGACGCTGACAAGCAGGAATGAACGCCTCTTCCAGTGCGTGGATCTCATCAATGGTCAGTTCATGGCACATGAAAGAAGGAACATAGAAATTCGGCTGTGCGGAAGGTGCCACGGGGGTCACACCGGGATAAGGCAGCTGAATACGGCCTTCGCCGGGGCTGACCTGGGCACAGATCTTTGCGCCATAGGCATGAACCTTTTCTGCCAGCATTGCCAGGCCAGGGATGATCAGATCGGTGTCAAGGTAATGGGAAGAGGGGCTTCCGGTGGCTACGACCATAAATGCCTCCGGCATGATCATGCCAGCACCGCCCTTTGCCCGCTCCACCAGCATCGCAATATAGCGGTCGGACAGCATGTGGTCTGTATCAGTTACTGTGCCCATGGGTGCCAGAACAAATCTGTTCTTCAGTTCCAGCTTGCCACCCAACTTAACGGGTCTGAACAAAGCATCGTATTTATTTCCCATATTTGTTTCTCCTTATCTGTGATTATAAATTTGAACCGGGACCGGCTGGGTGCCACTCCCAGTTCCATCCTGTTAATCATCATATCATTGTTCCATTACAGTATTATCTACACACTCTAAACACAGCGACAGCAAAAAAAGGTGATGAATCTGCTTCATCACCTTTTTGCACTTGCTTTCATTGCATTGTGGTTCTTCCATAGGAAGTAATTTCACTCAATATTCTGTGGCACTGTGGCCAGAATACTTTTCCGGATTCCAGATTCAGCAGCAGTCTGCACACGCCCACCAGCATATATCGGAAATGATTCCGGGAGGCCAGATCCAGAAGCTTTTTTCCTATGGCAGCTGCTTCTTGTTCCCGATGTTTTGCCAGCTCAAGATGGGCCCGTGCCAGCATAATTGCCTGAGTGGAATACAGATTGCTGTATTTTCTGTCCAGGGATTCTGCCCAGTCCAGATTCTTTTTCGCCACATCCAGGTTGCCCCGCAGGATATCCTTTTCGCTTGCAGCGGTCAGCAGCAGTGCCATGTTCCGGCGGTGCTTTTTCTCACTTGCGTAGGCAAGTCCCATGCTCAGGTAGGCAGCGGCCTTTTCAAAAACCTCTTCATAGATTCCCAGCTTCAGATAGCAGCTGCAGATATAGTTGGAAAGCCATGGATTGGGATTATCCAGACTGAGTTCCAGAACTCGTCTGTAATATTCCAGGGATTCCTTTGTTTTCATCTGCAGCTCCAGACAGGACGCTTTGCAGTAAAGAAACATAATGTAAAAATTAAGATTCTCCACTTCGTTTTTAAGATATTGCTCACCCATCCAGATGTTGGTGATACTTTCCTGATCCAGTGTGACTGCATATTGTGAGGGAATGCAGCTCCATATGCATTCCCGATATTCCGGAATGCTGATCAGATGTGCCTGCAGCTGGAAGCAGCTTTCGATGCCGAGCTGAAGCTCCTTTCCCGCAATCTCGGCACTGGCGAGCAACCGTTTGGTAGCGGAAGCATAGTCACCCATGATCATCATCATTTGAGAGATGTATTCGATCAATTCCAGCAAATCTCTGCCGCTTAGGTATTGGCATGCCTGCTCATAGCACCCGATGGCAGTCTTGAAATCACCCTTTTCATAGGCCATTTTACCCACCTGCATGGCTGTTTTCAGGATCAGCTTATTTTCACCGCTGTGCTGATAGTGATAAAGCATGATCTGTACCGTTTCGTAGGAGGGAGGACAGACATCCTCCAGTGCCTTGGCAATTCTAAAATGCAGATATTTTCGTTGGGGCGGTGAAATTGTTGAGGAAATATATGCTTTTTCCTCGCTGTTCAGAAAAACGATGCTGTTGTCCGGGCTGATAGTAAGCACTCTGTGTTCCCGCAATTCATCCAGCATAGCAAAAATTTTCTTGTCCTCCACACTCAGAAGCAGTGCCAAAACCTTAAAATCAAATTTTCCGATGCATATGGACAGAATCTGCAGAAGCACTTTGCTGCTGTCCGACAATTTCGGCATAATATCTTCAATGGTAAGTTTTTGGGCGGTTCTCTGGGGATTGATACAAACGGTTTCCTCTGTGTTTTCGTATTTTGCGGAGGGAATGTCCTCCGTAATCAGTTCGGAGTACAGTTTAATGGTGTCTGCCATGGGAGAAATACCGAATTCCTCCTTCAGGAGGTTGGTCAGCTGCACATACAGTTTGATTGCTCCGGGACGGTTTCCGGCCTGGCAGTAGGCTTTCATGGCAAGCTTATAAACATCTTCCCGATAAGGATCCCATTTGAGGATCTGATTCAATACATCCAGCGCAGAGGTTACATTTCCGCTTTCCATATAGGCTTCTGCCACGCTGTATTTGAAATTGATCACCTGATTCAGATAATATTCACTCAGATTCTGCTTCCATTCGTCATATTCCCGGGTGTCCTCAATGTGAAAGTGTTTCAGAAAAGAACCTCTGTACAGTTCGTCCACTATTCTGTTGTTAAATACGGAGAAATTCTGCTGGGAGGTATATTTTTCCAGTTCCCTTGCATCCACAACCACATCCTCAGAAATTGAAAGAGTTTCCTTGTCTGCCTGGATCAAACCGGGGAGGATAGATCGAATGTCATGGACATAGGTACTCAGATTCTTCAGGGCAGTGGTACGCTCGAATTGCGGCCAGATCACGGAAATCAGTTCCTGTCTGCTTACGGAACCGGTCTTGGCCGCTAAATAGAAAACAATAGCCCTGGCTTTTCTCCGTTTTACAGTAACGGCTGTACCATCCACAGCAATCGTGGGGGTACCAAACAGTTGAATTGTGATTTTTCCTGTTTTCTCCCGGGTCATAGCAATTCCTCCTGTCACATAGCAAGAAGCTATCTAAGCGCTTGTCAGAATCATATCATATATCTGTAAACAAAGTCTAAACATTTATCTTCTGTGCTTACATAGTGCTCCGTTTGCCAAGAGACATGATTACTTCTCCGTCTCTACGCAGGGGGCGAAAGAGTGACCGGAGCCCCCTCGGCTCCCGCGGCTGGGGTA
>JAZOAV010000112.1:0-5428 GCA_045595645.1 Faecousia sp. | reverse complement strand
ACTCTCTCGAGAATCGAAAACGGAGAGAGAATGCCGACGCAGAACCATTTGGAGATTCTTCTACAGCGTATCGGTTACTCTGATATGATGCTTCAAAGCTATGTGGACGAAAGCGACTTCCTTGCACATGAACTGAAGTTCAAAATCAGGCAGGCGTATATTGAAAAAGATACAACAAAGGCACAAGAGCTATTACAGCAGTTCACTGCCTTGATCAAAAAACCGACTGCTACAGATCAACAATTCATCTTACTCTACCGTGTATTGCTCTATCCGCAGAAGTACACAAACGAAGAATGTCTGCAAGAGTTGGAAAAAGCAATCAGCTTAACCTGCCCAAGTTATCAACATGGGCGTTTCCCTTTTTTGCTTTCTTATGAAGAAATTGTCCTACTGAATAACATAGCAATCTACAAATCCTATTGCGGGATGAGAAAAGAAGCCATTGACATTTTGTATGGAATACATCACTATTACAACACACATATGGTCAACACGGAAGAAACTCTTAGGTCACAACCAATGACCTTATACAACTTGTCGAAGATGCTCGGCTTAGAAAATCGATTCGATGAATGTATTGAGATTTGCGACCTTGGGATAAAGCTTGCACAAAAAACCGGTCGTTGCCAAGAGTTTGCGCATACACTGTATAACAAAGCGTGGGCGTTATGGAAGAAGGGTGGAAAGGAAAATCTCGCAGCATCTAAGGTGTTTGTTTACAGGGCGCTCAATGTTGGGATTGCATTTGAAGATGAGCATTTTGTAAAACACTGTGAAAGATTCATTCAGGAACACAGCGAAATTTACTGCACTACATGAGTGTGGTCGTAATCGCACTGCGGACGAAGTTCACGGGAATTACCTAAGCCTATGCTACCGCCGAGGATTATCGCAAGAGCAAGAGCAAGAGAAAGAACGGATTTGAACAGTTTGGTTTTCATAATGATTCCTCCATTTTTAGAATGTAAGGCAATCATAAAACGGCATTTGTCGAAAGACCATGTCGCAAACGGGAAATTAAAATTTTCCGATTTCGGCATGGACTCCCTCGCGAAGCGGTGGTATGATTATAAAAACATGGCCGTGTTTAAAACTAAAAAGGAGATTGATCTATGAAAATTAAAAAACGAGTCCAAAAACTCATAGCATTAGCCTTGGCACTTATCACTCTTTCGAATTGCGTTGCTGTTGCGTTTGCAAGCGAACGAACTCTCCCTGAGGTACCCGAATTTACGCTTGACAGTCTAATGCAGCCCTTCGAGAGTTGTGTTTCTGTGAATGATGACGGAATTTTTGAAATTGATAGTATCGCATTCAACGAAGTGCTCGCTGAAAACGGAGCTTCCATTTTGGTCTTTATTCCACCGGCGGCAGGAATTGAAACTGTCGATGACATTCGCATCGCCATGACCGAAGGCGTTGCGAGCGTTAATGCATCAATTATTGACGAAGAGCTTGTCTTTGTCGATAGCGATACCCTTATCGATGCATCAGATGATTCTTATTATCTTCAGGGCGGAAGTACATACTCTACCGTTCATTGGTGGGGTGTAACACATTACAAATCTACTACCGCTGCAAATGCGTGGGTCAGGGAGTTAAATAAAACTGCCAACATAGGTGGTTCAATGGGAACAATAGTCGGAGCGGCCTTTGGCATTTGGTGCGGGCTCGCTATCTCGCTTTCCGCTGCATATTTGAGAAGCCTGGCCTCTGATGTATCCTACTATAACAGTATTTCAACGAATGGAATCGTTGCCAAAATATACTGGATTCTTGCTTATAAAATTCGGACTCAGTAAATCATTAAGGAGTTGATCTCATGACCGGAAAGACATTGTTTCATATCATCTGGCCTCTATTGCTTCTCACGGGTGTTATTCTCCATAAATATTTAGTGCCTCGTCTGAATCGAACAGCCAAAAGGATTCTAACCGTAGTTGCCATCATTCTAATCATTACATTTGCACTACTGACCGTATATACTCTGTTTTCGCCGGCCAACAGTTCCGTATGGAATGTAGAATACATGGACTACTCCCGCTTACACAAATACTCGACCGGATCTTCACAAACGATCGTCTTGATCGACAGCGGTGTTTCCTCTACACAGCACGAGCAGGTGCAGGAAAGCTTCAACCTGACAGATGGCAGTGAGTATGATGTAAACGGTCACGGAACGATGATGCTCTCCATTCTAAAGGGAGTTACCGGTCAAATCGAAGGGATTGCGCCCGATGTCAATGTAATTTCCATGAAGGTTGTGGACGACACCGGAAAAACAGAAAAAGAAACCATGTTGAAGGCTCTTGAAAAAGTGCTGACGTTTGATGATGTTGATATCGTCAACCTGAGCATTGGAACCTACGACGAGGACGAAGATGTTGCGGCAATCATTGATCAAATCATCGACATGGGCATCATTGTCGTAGCCTCATCGGGCGACTATGAGACTGATTCAATGCTCTTTCCTGCCTCTATGGAGCGGGTCATTTCTGTCGGCGCACTAAGCGCAAACGGGAGGCCTTGGGATTTTACCAACGCTCCGGACGATTGCGACATCCTTGCTCCCGGAGATGAAATTCCTTCACTGAGCTTAAATGGAAATGTAGAATCCAATTCCGGCACATCTCAAGCCACGGTCTTGATTTCCGGCTACATTTCTTTATTAAGAGACTATGCCGAGCAAAATCAACAGCAGATGGGGCGTGAAGATATCCTTGCCGCTCTGCACGAGATACAAAATCTCAAGGTTTCATATTCCAATGCGTTTAAAAAATAACCGGCAAAACAGGCGGCACGGCGGTGCCGCCTGTTTTATTATTAGCGGAAAGTGTAGCCAGCTTGGTGGGCTTTCGAGGAATTGGGGCTTGCGTATTGGCGCAAAATGTGATATTATAGTATGAAACACAAAATAGAGGAAAAGGTGTGATTTTTCATGTCTGAAATACAGAAGAAGCGTATGCTCTCCGGCATCAAGCCTTCGGGAGAGCTGACTCTCGGCTCCTATGTGGGTGCCATCCGCAACTGGAAGGAGCGTTCCGACGAGTTTGAGTGCTTCTATTTCCTGGCAGACCTGCACACGATCACCGTGCGCCAGACCCCTGCCGATATTCGCCGCCGCTCCCTGGAGCAGTTGGCGCAGTACATTACCTGCGGCCTTGATCCGGAGAAGAATGTGCTGTTTTTGCAGAGCCATGTGCATCAGCACGCCGAGCTGGGCTGGGTGCTGAATTGCTACGCCATGTTCGGCGAGCTGTCCCGCATGACCCAGTTTAAGGACAAGAGTGCCAAGAACGCTGACAACATCAACGGCGGTCTATTCACCTATCCTGCCCTGATGGCGGCAGATATTCTGCTGTATCAGGCAGATGTGGTGCCTGTAGGCGAGGATCAGAAGCAGCATGTGGAGCTGACCCGTGACATCGCCCGCCGCTTCAACGGCATTTACGGCGATGTGTTCAAGGTTCCCGAAGCCTTTGTGCCCAAGGTAGGCGCCCGTGTGATGAGCTTGTCCAATCCCGAGGCTAAGATGTCCAAGTCCGAGAACGAGGATACGGGTCGTGTCTGCCTTATGGATAAGCCCGAGGATATTATGCGGGTGTTTAAGCGTGCCGTCACCGACTGTGATACGGAGGTTCGCTACGATCCCGAAAACAAGAAGGGCATTGCCAACCTGATGAACATTTATTCTGCCGCTACCGGCCGCACCTTCGCCGAAATCGAGGCGGAGTTTGCCGGCAAGGGCTACGGCGATTTCAAGAAGACCGTGGGCGAGTCCGTGGTCGAGCTTCTGCGTCCCATTCGGGAGGAGGCCACCCGTCTGTTGGCTGACAAGGCGTATTTGCAGAAGGTCTGCGCAGAGGGTGCGGAAAAGGCTTCCTATGTAGCAGAGAAAACCCTGCGAAAAGTCTACAAAAAGGTCGGCTTTGTTGCCAAATAGGTGGGAGTAACATAGCATGAATTCAAGTTTTGCCCTGAAGGTGCTGGGTACCCTGCTCGTAGCGGCAGGCATTTCCTGCGCACTTACGCCCTTGGTGAAGTGGCTGGCACGAAAAATCGGAGCGATGGATGTTCCCAAGGATGAGCGGCGAATGCACAAAAAGCCCATCCCTCGTTTGGGTGGTTTGGGAATCTTTTTTGGTTTCTTCGCCAGCTTCCTGATTTTCGGGAAGCTGGAGCGAGAGCTCACGGGCATTCTCCTGGGTGCCGGCTTGATCGTAGCCATAGGTATTTTAGATGACAAATATACTCTGCGGGCTCTGCCCAAATTTGCGGTGCAGATCATTGCGGCGGTGCTTGTGGTTGTTCACGGCTGCCGCATCGAGCAGGTCATGGGAATCCAATTTCCTACATGGCTGTCCTATACAGTGAGTATTCTGTGGATCGTTACCATTACCAATGCGGTGAATTTTATCGATGGCTTAGACGGCCTTGCAGCAGGTGTTTCTGCCATTTCGGCAGGCACTATGCTGGTAGTCGCCATGCTGCTGGTGCCCGAACCCAATGCCATGGCCTCGGCTATTGTGCTGGCTGGTCTGGTGGGCGGCTGCATTGGCTTCATTCCCTATAATTTTAACCCTGCATCCATCTTTATGGGAGACACAGGCTCTACATTCTTAGGCTTTATGCTGGCCTCTGTATCCATTTTCGGTCTGTTTAAGACCTATGCCGTGATTTCCTTTGCAGTACCCTTCCTGCTGTTGGGCCTGCCCATTTTCGACATTTGCTTTGCCGTGCTGCGGCGCATTTCCCGTGGACAGAGCCCCATGCACGCCGATCGGGGTCATGTACATCATCGTTTGATTGATATGGGCTTCTCCCAAAAGCAGGCAGTTGCCATCTGTTATCTGATTTCTGCCGTCCTCGGCCTGTGCGCCGTGGTGATGGCCGACAGCGGTACGGCGCAAGCGTTGATTGTGCTGGCTGCCCTTTTGGTGATCGGCACCATCGCCGCAAAGCTCATTTTCAGCAAGCACCATAAAAAATAGGAGGCTCTCATGAAAAAATATAAAATCATGTCCGTCTTTGGCACCCGACCCGAGGCGATCAAAATGGTCCCCTTGGTGCAGGAGCTGGCCAAGCGTCCTTGTTTTGAGAGTGTTTGCTGTCTGACGGGACAGCATCGGCAGATGCTGGACTCGGTGATGCAGATTTTCAAGCTGCAAGGCAACTATGATTTGAATATTATGCAAAAGCAGCAGACCCTTTCCTCCATCACTACCCGTACCCTTTTGGGTATGGAGTCCGTGCTGGAGGAGGCCAAGCCCGATTTGATTTTGGTGCATGGAGATACCTCCACCACCTTTGCGGGAGCTTTGGCGGCTTTCTATCATCAAATCCCCGTGGGGCATGTGGAAGCGGGCCTTCGTACCTTTGACAAGTATTCTCCCTTTCCCGAGGAGATGAACCGCACCCTGGTGGG
>JAZOAV010000111.1:0-3606 GCA_045595645.1 Faecousia sp. | reverse complement strand
CTTTACACAAGGGGGCCTTGGGTGCTTCCGAACCTATAGTTTTTTGACAGTCTGAGCATCGATTTAAAGTTCTGAACTTTAAATCGACGTAGAACAAAGGGAGAATTGTTATTGCTTAAACCCTCCTATTTTTCTACGGTTTTTATTAAGTTGACAGCATTGCCTTGTAAGGGGGACAGGTGCGAAGCGGAACGATAGCACAATACCGGCATGGTACCGATTTTGCAGTGCCTGCAAAAAAGAATAAAGAATAGAGAATAGAGAATAAAGAACAGAGAATAGAGAATAGAGAATAAAGAACAGAGAATAGAGAATAAAGAATAAATTCTGGGACGGGAATGTCCCTGACCGAAACAAAAAATGAAATGAGGTGCGCAATGGAACAGCTAATGGAGATTCTGACGCAACTGCCGGAATACGGGCGGTTAGAGCAGTGCATAGAGAAAAATCAGGCAGTGGCGGTGGCAGGTGCGGCGCAAATTGCCCGCAGCCATCTCATTGCCACCCTCTGTCATCACAGCAAGCGGCCGGCTGTGCTGATTTTTCAGGACGAAATGGCTGCACGGCGGGCGCAGGAGGAATTAAACGCCTTTTTGGGGCAGGAGCCGGAGCTGTTGCCCACTCGTGATCTGTGCTTCCACCATGCCTCTGCCATTTCCCGTGGCTGGGAACATAAGCGTTTGGGTCTGCTCTATCGTTTGGCAACGGGGGACTGCCCCCTGCTCGTGACCACTTGGCAGGCTCTTTCCCTGCGTACCATGCCAAAATCCGTCCTTTTTTCCTCTGCACTGCGCCTGCAAATGGGTGCGCAATGCAGCATAGAGGATATTTGCGCCCGTTTGGTCGCCTGCGGCTACTCCCGCAGTACCTTGGTAGAGGGCGTGGGACAGTTTTCCCTGCGAGGCGGCATTTTGGATGTCTTTTCCCCTGCTGCACCACAGCCGGTGCGCATCGAATTTTACGGTGATGAAATTGATACGATGGGCTATTTCGACATCGTGACCCAGCGGCGCACGGAGAATGTACAGGAATTGCTGATTCTGCCCGTGGCTGAGGCTCTGCCCGCCCTCCACCCCGAAGGAAAAGAGGGGCTGATTGCTGATTTGGAGGCTCTGCAAGCCCGTCTGCGCCGCCGCAAAAGCCCCAACGAAGTCCTGTTACGCACCATTTCCGAGGATGTGGAGCAGCTTCGCGGAGACACTGCTTTTTCTGCGGCTGACCGCTATTTGGCACTGCTCTATCCCGATTTTGCCACCGCCGCCGACTATCTTCCCGCCGAAACCATGGTGTTTTTCTGCGACCACGGCAATCTGCGCCGTGCCGCCCAACGGGAGCAGGAGGAGGAAGGCATGCTGCTGGACTCCCTGCTGGAGTCAGGCATTTTATATGGCGAATTATGCGAATTTTCACGGGAATACGAGGATTTATCCGAGGATTTGAAGGGGCATGCTGCGATTTTCATGGATTCTTTCCTGTCTGCAAGCTATCCACGACACCTGCAACCCAAGGAAATTTTAAACTTCTCCGCCAAACAGCTTCCCTCCTACGGAGGCAATTTGGAGGCAGCTGCCAACGATCTGCGCTTCTATCAGAAAAACGATTTTTCCGCACTGGTGCTCTGCGGCAATCGCCGCCGTGGTGAGATTTTGGCACAGCTTTTACGGGAAAAGAACCTCTCCGCCTTCATGGCCTTTCCCCTGATGAAGCTGCCCAAGGCGGGGCAGATCTTACTCACCGATGGTGCCCTGCCCTTTGGCATGGAGTATCCGGAGCTGCGCTTTGCCATTCTCACGGAAGGCCAGCTTCTGGCGCAAGCCGCTCAAAAACCAATCAAAAAGCGTCAGAGTCGCTCAAATCGTCAGAAATTAGACTCCTTTACCGACCTGAGCCCTGGCGATTTGGTGGTTCACGAGGTACACGGTATCGGCCGCTATGTGGCCATGGAGCAAATCAAAATTGACGGTGCGGTGAAGGACTATGTAAAAATTGCCTATCAGGGCACGGACACCCTCTATGTCCCCGCCACCCAATTAGATATGATCGCCAAATACACAGGCGGCGGCGAGGATACCCCCATCAAGCTGAATCGCTTGGGCGGCGACCAGTGGCAAAAGACCAAGGCTCGCGCCAAGGCTGCCGCCAAGGATATGGCAGAGGAGCTGATCAAGCTCTACGCCGAGCGCAAGCGTCTGCCCGGCTTCGCCTTTGCCGCCGATTCCCCTTGGCAAAACGAATTTGAACAGAATTTCCCCTATGCGGAAACGGACGACCAGCTTCGTTGCATTGCGGAGATCAAGGGCGACATGGAAGCTCCCTTCCCCATGGATCGTCTGCTCTGCGGCGATGTGGGCTTCGGCAAGACGGAGGTGGCTCTGCGAGGTGCGATGAAAGCCGTTTTGGACGGCAAGCAGGTCGCCATTTTGGTGCCCACCACCGTGCTGGCACAGCAGCACTACACCACCGCCGTGTCCCGCTTTCGCGGCTTTCCCGTGAATATCGGTGTGCTGTCCCGCTTCTGCTCTCCCACGCAAATTCGGCGCACCCTTGCCGATTTGCGGGCAGGCACGCTGGATATTATCGTGGGTACGCACAAATTACTGCAAAAGGATGTACAGTATAAGGACCTGGGACTGCTCATCGTGGACGAGGAACAGCGTTTCGGCGTGACCCACAAAGAAAAATTAAAGGAACTTTCCCGTGGAATCGACGTCTTAACCTTGTCGGCAACTCCCATTCCCCGCACCCTGAACATGGCTCTGTCGGGAATTCGGGACATGTCTACGCTGGAAGAACCGCCTCACGACCGTTATCCCGTGCAGACCTATGTGTTGGAATATGCCGAGCCGGTGCTGATGGACGCCATGCGGCGGGAAATCGAACGGGGCGGACAGGTGTACTATCTGCACAATCGGGTAGAGACCATCACCCGCTGTGCCTCCCGCATCAAGCAGCTTTTGCCGGAGGTCAGCGTGGGTGTTGCCCACGGAAAGATGAGCGAGGACGAGTTAAGCGACACCATGCAGCGTATGAATGACGGAGAGCTGCAAATCTTGGTTTGCACCACCATCATCGAAACGGGCATTGACAATCCCAATGTGAACACCCTCATCATAGAGGATGCTGACAAGTTGGGCTTGGCGCAGCTCCATCAGCTCCGTGGGCGCGTGGGGCGCAGCATCCGCCACGCCTACGCCTATCTTTGCTTCCGTCAGGGCAAGGTGCTGACGGAAATTGCAGAAAAACGCCTGAACGCCATTCGGGAATATGCCGAGTTCGGCTCCGGCTTCAAAATTGCCATGCGAGACTTGGAAATTCGCGGTGCGGGCAATCTGTTAGGCTCTGCCCAATCGGGGCATATGCTCTCCGTGGGCTACGATATGTATTTGAAGCTCTTGGAAGAAGCAGTTTTGGAGGAACGGGGAGAAAAGCCCATGGTGGAGGTGTCCTGCACCGCCGATTTGGATTGGTCAGTCCACCTCTCCACCGAGGAAGGGAACTGAAAGTGAAGAAATCAGGGTAAAAACCAGGGGAAAAACTAGGGTGAAAATCAGGGAGATGATGAGGGCAAATCCGAAAGTGACAATCCCCGAAATGGCAGCAGAAATA
>JAZOAV010000110.1:0-6333 GCA_045595645.1 Faecousia sp. | reverse complement strand
CAAGCTGAAAGGAGAAGGGCATTTTGCCGCCTGCCTGCGAAAAGCGGACGAGGGCTGTCGTGGAGAGCTACCCTTGCAGAAGGCCGCGCCCTTCCCTACCGAGGCGAAGGAATTTTTGCCTCCTGAGAGGCAGGGCATTTTCTTCGGGGAAACCTGCTTTGCCGTGCCTCAAGAGCTGCCGGAGCTGAAAGGCTTGAAGGTTCTGCGGGCGGGATTGGAGCTGGGCGAATTGCGGAAAGGACGCCTTGTCCCTGCTCACGCCCTTGCGTTGTGGCATAAAACCTATCCCAATGTTGCGAATTTTGCCGCAGACAGTCGTGAAATTGCCGCTTATCTGCGAGGCGAAACACTGTTTTCCGCCCAAAAGGGCTGGGTGCTGGTCTGCGTGGACGGCTACTCCTTAGGCTGGGCAAAGGGAGACGGAAGTGTGCTGAAAAATCACTATCCCAAGGGTTTGCGCCGTTTAGGATGATTTTGCTCTTTACAATTGCATGACTTTGTGCTACAATTACGGTGCATTTCTGCGATTATACGAAAAACGATTTACTCCCTTTGTAGACTGGAGCTTTATATGAAACAATATATCATTCGGGGAGGCAAGCCCTTAAACGGCGTGGTTACCATCAGCGGTGCAAAAAATGCCGCCGTCGCCATCCTGCCTGCCACTTTGTTGATCAACGGCACCTGCCGTATTGAAAATGTTCCCGATATTTCAGATATTCGCCTTCTGCTGGAAATTTTGGACAGCATGGGTGCCATCATTCATCGTCTCAGCCCCAACACTTTAGAAATCAACTGCTCTCGCGTGCGGGATTCGGAGGCTTCCGATGCTCTGGTGCGGCGGATTCGGGCTTCTTATTACTTCATCGGCGCGCAGCTTGGTCGCTTCGGCCATGCCCGTGTTGCCCTGCCCGGCGGCTGTAATTTTGGACCTCGCCCCATCGACCAACACATCAAGGGCTTTGAGACCATCGGTGCCACCGTGGATGTAACCAACGGCTTTGTCTGCGCCTCGGCTCCCGAGGACGGTCTGCGTGGTGGACGCGTGAATTTGGATATGGTGTCCGTGGGCGCAACCATGAATATTATGATTGGTGCGGTCTTGGCAAGCGGCACGACCATTATTGAGAACGCCGCCAAGGAGCCTCATGTGGTGGATTTGGCAAACTTCCTGAATGCAATGGGTGCCAAGGTTTCCGGCGCAGGTACGGATATTATCAAAATCCGTGGCGTAAAGGCCCTCCACGGCGGCTTCTACTCCATCATTCCCGACCAAATCGAGGCGGGCACTTACATGGCCGCTGCCGCCGCGGTGGGCGGCAATGTGCTGGTGCAGAATGTCATTCCCAAGCACATGGATTGCATCTCCGCCAAGCTGCGGGAAATGGGCGCCAAGGTGACGGAGTACGACGATTCCATTCGGGTGCAGAGCAGCTCCCGTCTGCGCCGTTCCAATGTGAAAACCCTTCCCTATCCCGGCTTCCCCACGGATATGCAGCCACAGATTGCTGTTTGCATGGCGTTAGCCAGCGGTGTGAGCATCATCACCGAGAGCATCTACGATACCCGTTTCCGCTATTGCGCAGAATTGGGTCGCATGGGTGCAAACATCAAGGTGGATACCAAGGTCGCCGTGGTCACGGGCGTAGAGCAGCTTCACGGCTGTCCCGTGCGAGCCTGCGATTTGCGGGCGGGTGCCGCCATGGTAATTGCAGGCTTGGCTGCTGATGGTGTCACTACCATTGAAGAAGTGGAGTATATCGAGCGAGGCTATGAGAACCTCATTGAGAAACTGCGGGATTTGGGCGCAGATATCCGCGCAATCGAGCCCCCCGACCCTCATACCCTTCCCTCTGTTGGATAAAACAATGCACACATATATTGCTTGCACTCCCAAGAATAGTCAAAAAGGAAGAAACGAGGCAATCGTTTCTTCCTTTTTCTATTGCAAAGGTTTAAGATGTTCTAAACAATTTGGAAGATGATGTACATCTCCTCAGCCTGATACGGCGTGAGCTGTTACGAATCAATCTAATTTTATAATCCAGCTTTTATCAAAAGATAGAGCTTTCAATACGCTTGCTTTATCTAACTTTTCGGGTACCTTTAGTTTCAAATGATAGCGTTCCTTGGGAATATCTTCAATGATAGTAAATTGACTTCCATGCGGTTGCCATGTAAACTTATGAACACGCTCTTCCTTGGTATATCCCTCAAGATTGCCTTTATTGTTCCAGATAAATACAAATTGATCGGCATCGTAGCGGATGGTTTCTGTTTCAAAAATTAGATACTCGTCATAGTTCGGGCCTTTAACCAAAACTACGGTTCTTGCAAACTTAAAATACTGGCGAATGCCTGAGACTCGTTCATTCCAAATATCAAGAACCATTTTGCCGATTTCGTTAGGCTCTGCTTCGGTAATTCGGTCAACACCGAAACTATAGGTAGGGGAATTTCTACCGCTTATCAGCCTTACGGTTTTTTGCTTACCAAGATTGCTACTTGATTTTACGGTTTTTGCACTCCAACAGCAGTTGTCCAAGACAACATCATCCAAACCAACATTAGAAGGACGCCATTCAGCACTAATACAATTTGCGAACACCTGCTCCCATTCATTGCCTTCCAAGGCCATCGTGGGTTTGGTGGCCAGCATATAAACAATATCTTCTGCAAAATGTTCAATAAATTTAGCAGGGAATTGATTTATGGGATATGGGGGCGTTGCCTTATTTACAGTCCTTAATCTCGGTTCAGCCATATCTTTCTCCTAACACCATTTTTTCTCATTATAACATATAATTTGGTCATTGCATAGAGAAAAAAATAATTTTTCCCAAGATTACGGTTTTGTATTGACTATTTTTTGGTTTTGTATTATACTAAACGAGAAGCAAACTTCTCATAGTAGGTGGTGGAGAGTGAAATGATTTCTGCAGTTGAAACAATAAGAAAGCGTGTAGGCTTGACTCAAACCGAACTGTCTAACAAGGTTGGCATCAGTCGCAGGGCACTTTTATCTATAGAAAAATCCGTTTCTGTCCCCTCGGTAGATATAGCTTTAAAATTAGCGGCTATACTCAATACAACCGTTGAGGAATTGTTCTGTATTTCTGACCAAACGACAAAATCTGATGCAGTATTCTCTACGCCTGTTATTCTGCCTCAAATTTCTAATCATAAATGGGATACATTTAGGTTTGTTGATTTGTTCGCAGGTATTGGTGGCATTCGACTTGGTTTTGAGAGTGTAGGGGGAAAATGTGTTTTTTCATCCGAATTTGATGAAGATGCGTGTAAAACCTATGAAGCCAACTTTGGCGAACATCCGTCGGGGGATATCACTAAAATCAACGCTAAGGATATTCCAGACTTTGACATTCTCCTCGCAGGCTTTCCTTGTCAAGCTTTCTCTATCATAGGAAAAAAAGAAGGATTTTCCAACGAAACTTGCGGTACGCTATTTTTCGATATTGAACGCATACTTAGAGCAAAACATCCTTCGGCATTTATGCTTGAAAATGTTAGAAATTTGGTTGCACACGATAACGGAAATACATTCAAGGTCATTCGAGAACACTTGGAGGCACTTGGATATATTGTTCATGCAAAAGTACTTAATGCGCTTGATTATGGCGTGCCACAAAAGAGAGAAAGAATTATCATTGTTGGTTTCTTAAAAGATATTCCATTCAGTTTTCCAAAACCTGTTTCCGAAAGTGATCGGCTGACTCTTTCTAACATTCTTGAAGAGAATGTCGATGCGAGATATTATGTAAAAGAATCAATTAAACAATCAAGACTTGATCGTTTGCACGACAAGGACTATCCTAAGCCATATATTTCTCACGAAAACATGGCTGGTTCGGTTACGCCGCATCCGTATTCTTCCGCTCTCCGTGCGGGAGCCTCTGCAAACTATATTCTTGTTAACGATGAACGCCGACCGACAGAACGAGAAATGCTTCGCATACAAGGCTTTCCCGACACATTCAAAATTGTTTTACCTTATGGTAAGATAAAGAAACAATGTGGCAACTCTGTCGCGGTACCTGTTATTAAAGCCGTGGCTACGGAAATGCTGAAATCTCTGCGAGCATATGATAATTGAAGCCAGAATTAAAAGGGATTACAAATAGCCTAAAATTGAAAATTCCGTAAAAATTCCCTGCAAAATCAGGACTTATTTCCTGTGTTCTGCAGGGAATTTTCAACTACTTATTGTTGGTATTTTTCAAAAGCGACTTTTTTACAGTCCTGTTTCTTATTGGGGCAGCCAGAGGATATCCAAGTCTACCGACCCTTCGATGCCGGCGACGGTGCCGTTGTCAGTATATTGCAGGCAGTCAAAGGCATGCGGGAAGCCCGGTACGGGGTTGTACTCTGCCAACCACAAGGTATATTCCTGCAATTCCCGCAGGTCGAAGTGATGAGATCCGAAGGTTTGATTGAAATAAACGCCTGCCTGATAGCCCCGTTCTTCCACGATTTGACAGAAGCGGCGGGCGCAGAAGGTCAAGGGCACTGCTTCGATGGCACTTACCCGACCGCCGATGTACTCCCAATCGAAGAAAATGGGCAAGTCCAGTGCTTCGCCATCTAACAGCTTGCAGACATAGGCGGCTTCTTCTTCGGCCTCTAAGGGATTCAATGCCTGAGAGAAAAAATAGACACCCACTTGCAGACCGACCTCTTTTGCCCCCTGCAAATTATAGCGGAACTGCTCATCCTCGTAGAGTAGGCCCTGAGTAGCACCACGGTAGCCGGCGCGAATAATGACAAATTCCACACCACTGTCGGCCACGGCTTGCCAATCAATGACTCCTTGATAGACTGAGACATCCATTCCTACCAAATGGGGCGCATCCTTGTAGCGCAGGAAGCCGTTTTCCGTGTAAAAGGCTTCGGGGTTGTAGGTGTTTTCGGGAGTCGTTCTTGCTTCCGTCGTAGTCGGCGGCTGGCTCGGTTGTTCCTGAACAGATATGCACAGGGAGAGGATACACAAAAAAACCAGCAGGCAGCAAATCAGCCCCGTATATGCTTTTGCCATGAATTTTGCCACCTCCTTGGGAAACAGTATATCATATTTGTCGAAATTCGTCAATTTCAAAAAATCCCACTTGTTTGTAGCGCGATTTTATAGTATAGTTAAATATGATAAAATGTAGTATTTGGAGGGTTTGTTTTGAAACAGCGTTTCTACAGAGTGTTTGCTCTGCTTCTGGCTTTTGCTTTTCTCACAGCTTGTTCGTCCGGCAAAGACAGCCGCCCCAAGGAGGGCATCGGCACCGCTACCCTGCGGGCCGTGGGCGATATTTTCCTCAGCCCCGAGATGCTTGCCGATGCGAGAACCGTAGGCGGCGGCTACGATTTTCGGAGCACCTTCGAGCAGATTTTTCCCGCACTTTCCGATGCGGATGTGACCATTGGCAATTTCGAGGGGACTTTTGCAGGCGGTGGTGAGGGCAGCTATCCCGATGCCCTTGCGGAAAGTCTGGCAGCCGCAGGAATCGATATTTTGCAGACTGCCAATTCCTACAGCGTGTACAACGGTCTGTCCGGTCTGCAACGCACCCGAGAGGTGATCCTCAAAAACGGCATCACTCCTCTGGGGACTTATTCCTCTGCCGATGAACGAGAGGACGAGCCGGTGCATGTACGGGAAATCAATGGGATTCGCTTTGCCTTTGTTGCCTTTACAAAGGGCTTCCAGGGCATGGGTCTGCCCGCCGGTTCGGAGCACTGCGTGAATCTGCTCTATTCCGACTACACCACTGACTATGAGGATATCAATCGAGGGGAGATTCTGTCTATTTTGGAGGCCGCACGGGATACGGATCCGGATTTCATCATTGCAGCTCTGCACTGGGGCAGCGAGAATATCGGCGGCATCAGTTCGACGCAGAAAAGCATCACCAATTTGCTGCTGCAAAACGGCGTGGATGTGATTTTGGGCAGCCATTCTCACCGTTTGGAGCAAATCGAGACACGGGAAGTTGTCATGGAAGATGAGACGGTAAAAACCTGCGTGATTGCTTATAATTTGGGGGACTTCTGCGTGACACAACCCGGAAAATGCAACACCTCCATTATTCTGGACTTGGAATTTACCCGGGATCATGCCACGGGAGAAGGAGAGATTTCCGGCGTGTCCTATGTACCTGTCAGCACTGTGGATAACGGCGATCTTTACACAAATCAATTTGCTGTGGTGCCGACGGACGAGGCCATTGCCCTCTACGAGGGGAACTACTATCTCCGTGTCAGCGAGGCTGCCTATACCGCCATGGTTAAGAGCAGGGAGGGTCTGGAGGAAACCCTGTTCCCGCC
>JAZOAV010000109.1:0-12833 GCA_045595645.1 Faecousia sp. | reverse complement strand
TAAATTCTTGACGCACCTTCGGTGCTATAAAAAAGTTTTTCAAACTTTTTTAACAAGAATTAGTATGATACAAGAAAGGAACGGTCTGTCAAAAACATTGCAGGGGAGGTTTACAAACCTCCCGCGCAGTTTAACTGTTTCGGTTTTTGTCATTTTCGGCGAATACGCAACATTTATGAGGGCGATTCGTGAATCGCCCCTACGATACAGTTTTTTTGACGCGCACAGGGGCTGTCTCGGGTGAGACAGCCCCTGTGTGTTATTTGGTGCCGAAGATGCGGTCGCCGGCATCGCCCAGACCGGGAACAATGTAGTCATGCTCGTTCAGACGCTCGTCCACGGCGGTGACGATGATATCCACATCGGGATGGGCCTTGGAAACGGCCTCAATGCCTTCGGGCACGGCCAGCAGATTCATCATGGTGATGTTCTTGCAGTTGTACTCATTTTTCAGAATGTCGATGGCGGCAACGGCACTACCGCCGGTGGCCAGCATGGGGTCTACCACAAAAATGTGCCGCTCGGATATGTCAGGAGGCATTTTGCAGAAATATTTTACGGGGAGATGGGTCTCCGGGTCACGGAATAGACCGATGTGACCGACCTTAGCAGAGGGAATGAGGGAAATCATGCTATCCACCATGCCCAAACCGGCACGCAGAATGGGGACAATGGCCAGCTTTTTGCCTGCCAAAACCTTGAACTTGGCGGTGGCGATGGGGGTTTCGATCTCTATTTCTTCCGTGGGCAGGCTGCGGGTGGCCTCATAGCACATGAGGGCGGCGATCTCGCCTACGATTTCGCGGAATTCCTTTACACCGGTGTTCTTGTCACGGAGTATGCTCATCTTGTGCTGTAGCAGCGGATGATCCAAAATTTGTACTTTACCCATAAAAAACACTCCTTTGTTCCTAATTTCAGCAATATTATACCACAGCTTTTTCAGGAAGCCAACTGTTTTTTTGTTTTTCTTTTGCACACTTTTTTGTTATTTTTGCATTGCGTACGGAGAGAAAGTATGTTATACTTTTCCTTAGAACGCAAGGAGGAGATATTATGTCTTTTTACAATACAGAATTGATGGAGTTCCTGTCTGCGGGTTGCTCTCCCTATCACACTGTCGCCCATGCCGCCGCTTATTTGGAGCAGGCGGGCTTCCGCGCTCTGCCCCTCAGCGGAGACTTTACCGTGGAACGGGGCGGCAAATATTATGTGGAAAACGGCACATTTTTGGCTGCCATGACCATCGGCGCGGAAAATGTGCTGCATGTTGCCGCGTCTCACACGGATTGGCCCTGTCTGCGCATTAAGCCCAAGGCAGAGCAGATTGCCGGCGGCTGTTTGAAGCTGAGCGTGGAGCCCTACGGTGGTGCCATTCTCAATACATGGCTGGATCGTCCCCTGTCCTTGGCAGGTCGTGTGATGCTGCGTACGGACAAGCCCATGGAGCCGGAAGCTCGCTTGGTCTGTTGGAAAGAACCCCTGCTGACCATTCCCAATTTGGCCATTCACATGAACCGCGAGGTCAACAAGGGCGTGGCCTATCGCGCCAATGTGGATATGCTGCCCCTGTGCCGTACCATTGAGGATGGCTTCAACAAGGATGGCTATCTGTTGGGCAAGCTGGCAGAAAAGCTGGATGTGAAGGCGGAGGATATTCTCTCTTATGAGCTGTGCGCCTACTGCATGGAGCCTGCTCAAATCGTGGGCTTTGAAGGCGATCTCCTGTCCTCGCCCCGTTTGGATAACCTGACTTCTGTTCACGGCACCCTCCACGGTCTGTGCAAGGCCGAGGCCAAGGGTATCAATATTGCCGTGTTATACGACAATGAAGAAATCGGCAGCAACACCCGTGTCGGCGGCGACAGCAGCACCCTGACGGTGATTTTGGAAAAGCTCTGCTGCGCACTGGGTCTGAGCCGCACGGACTTTTTGGATGCCTGCACCAAGGGCTTCCTCCTGTCCTGCGATGTGGCCCATGCCGCCCATCCCAACCACATGGAATTTGCCGATGGTGCCAATGCACCTCTGATGAATCGTGGTGTGGCCCTCAAGCGCAGCCCTCGGTATTCCTCCGATGTGGAAAGCTGCGCCGTGGTGCAGGGCTTGTGCGACAAATACAACATCCCCCTGCAAAACTATATGAATCGTGCCGACCTGCCCGGTGGCAGTACCGTGGGCTCTATGGCTTCCAGCTTGCTGGCTATGCCTGCGGCGGATATCGGCGTTGCCATACTCGCCATGCACTCTGCTTGCGAGCTCATGGGCGCGAAGGATCAGGAAGCCTTCTGCCGCCTGTGCGAAGCCTTCTTTGCGGAGTGAGTGAGGGCTTCGCCCTCATCGATATAAATCCCTTGCGGGATTTTCGATATGCGCCTTGCGCTCGATATGTGCTGCGCACTCGATATGCCCTGCGGGGCGAGAAGGGATTTATATCATATCGAATCGCGTTAGCGATATATCGATTTTGCGAAGCAAAAATATCGAGCCGCAAAGCGGCATATCGACAAATTGTACGCACGACCGACATGGTACAAATTTGGAGGTGCCGGCATGGGCGGGCAGAGGCGCCCGCCCCTACGGGGGGTGCGAATCAAAAAATGTAGGGGAGGCTATCAGCCTCCCGCAGTAGGCACCCTCAAAACGGTACAAATTCGATGGTGCACGGGCGGCAAGGTTGCTGCCCCTACGGTAGGGTGCGAATCAAAAAATGTAGGGGAGGCTATCAGCCTCCCGCAGTAGGCACCTTCAAAATGGTACAAATTCGATGGTGCACGGGCGGCAGATTGCCGCCCCTACAACGGAAATCTGTTAAATTTTGTAGGGAACGGCCTGCGTACCGTTCCCCATACGCCACAACCAAAAAAGGAACGGCACACAGGCCGTTCTCTACGATGTGTAATATATCATTTTCATAGGAGGAAGTGTTATGAAGCAATCCATTGTCCGGCTGCTGGCTCTGTTGCTGTGCTTGAGCATGTTGGCCTCTATGGTCTATGCGACACGAGAGGAAGAAGTCACCGAGCCTACGGAAGAAACCACCGAGATTACGGAAGCAACGGAGGAGACCGATCCTACCGACCCTACCGACCCTACCGATCCTACCGATCCTACCGATCCCACCGAGCCTGCGGAGCCGGAATTTGAATACCCCGACGACTGGAGCCGTCCCGCGCTGATCTTTGCGGTGGAAAACGGTATTTTTCACGGCGACGAAAACCATCAGCTCAACCCCAAGAACCCCATCACCCGTGCGGAAATGGCCGCCGTGCTGGTGCGTCTGGTGGGTGCTACGGGCAGTGCCGATTTGTCCGTCTATACGGATGTGGATCCTCTTGCATGGTACTGCCCTGAGTTGGCCGCCGCTGTGGATGCAGGCATTTTCTCCGGCATGAGTGCCACGGAAATGTGGCCTACCGCTCCCATTACCAGAGAGCAGACCATGGTCGCTCTTTGCCGTGCCTTCGGCATTGTGAACGCTGACCGTGAAGCCTACAAGGAGTTCCCCGATGGCGAAAAGACCTTGGAATATGCCCGTGACAGCGTGAGTGCCATGCGTCGGCTGGGTCTGGTCAACGGCTACGAGGATGGCACTCTGATTCCGCAGAACCCCATCACCCGTGCAGAGGTGGCACAGCTTCTGCGCAACCTCTTTGATGTGATTGCAGACAGCCCCGAAGAACTGCCTGCCGAGGGTCGTGTGCTCTACCGTGGCACCGAGGCCCTGCCCGCTGAGCTGGAATTGGACGGCACTTTGATTTTGGGTCGTGCCATGCCCACGGAGCTGGCTCCTGCCAACTGGAATATCACCGACTGCCTGAGCATCCGTACCGCTGATGGCTTGAACGCCGATCTCAGCCATGTCACCACCGCGCAGCTCGTGCTGGCTGCCGAGGGCACTGCCACCGGCGATTGCGCCGAGGTTTGGCTGTGGGGCAAGGGCATGGAATACAAGGGCAACGCCGACCGCCTCTATTCCTACGCCAACGAGCAGAGTGCCGAGGGTACTTACGGCAAGGTGGAAATTTGGAGCGGCACTCTCCGGCTCAAGGGCGAAGTCACCGAGCGAATCGATGTGTTCGCCGGCACCACTGCCCATTTGGACGGCAAGATGGAGTGGGTCGAGCTCTACGACAACGCCACTCTCACGCTGAGCGGCGAGGCCAAGCAGGTGAATGTTGGTAAACAGGCCACCGCAACCCTCAACGGCAAGGTCAAGTACCTTGTGTTCGTGGGCTCCCACAGTACTGCCATCGTGAACGATGAGGCAGAGCAGATCACCGCCTACGAGCCCTTTGTTACTGTCAGGGGCGAGGGCAGTGCCACCTATGTCACCTTCCATAAGGAAGGCTGTGTCATTGAGATCCCCTGCGAAAAGTTTGTCGATATTTGGTACGATACCTACGGAAAGGACTATGAATCCGCGCTGGATACGGTGCAGACCATGCGGGTTCCTTGCAAGATCCTGTATGATGTTTATATGTATCGTAATCGGAATTTGACCGGCTATATGTGCCTGATTCCCAAGGGCTCTATCGTTTACAACGAGTACCATCCCACTGCCAGTCAGATCTATGTCTCCTACATTGATCCGGACGGAAAATACTGGGAAGGCTGGACGGAAGGCTGGGCTTGCGACATCGACACGGAAGCCATCACCACCGATGGCGAGCTGGATTACTCCAAGGCCACCAAGGAAGGCTTTGTGGATTTGAACGGCTACGACAGCAAGACGGAATATTTGGTATGGGTCAGCCGCTACACCCAGAAGGTCATCGTATTCCAGGGAAGCCAGGGCAACTGGGAAGAAATTCATACCTTCCGTTGCTCCACGGGCACCAATTATACCCCCACTCCCGGCGGTGTTTTTGAGATTTATGACCATACGGGTCGCTGGAATCAGGAAAAGTATTATGTGGGCTATGTTTCCATCTTCAACGGCAACCACGCTTTCCATTCCGTGCTGACCAAGTACGACGGCACCATGTACGACGGACGGGTGGGCATCCCCCTGTCCCTCGGTTGCGTGCGCATGATCCACGCAGAAGCCCAATACATCTATAACCTGCCCATGTACACGCGGGTAGTGATCTATTAACGAAGTTTGCCCTGACGGGCAAGTGAAGTTGCCTTATGGCAGTGAAGTTCCTTTGCAGTGAAGTTCCTTTGCAGTGAAGTTCCTTTGCAGTGAAGTTCCTTTGCAGTGAAGTTTGCTTCGCAAGTGTTTGGGGGTGAGCGTGTCAAAGACCCTGTATCGTAGGGGCGATTCATGAATCGCCCGCCTATGAAATGTTTCGGATTCGCCAAAAATTATGTAAGAAAACGAAGCTTTTGAGCCGCGCGGGAGGTTCGTGAACCTCCCCTACAAAGTTTTTCGACAGTCGTAGGGACGCCCTCGGGAGAGGCGTCCCTACGGATTCTATTGCACTGCCGTCCATATCGTAGGGGTGGCAATCTGCCGCCCTTTTGTAGGCACTTATGATAAGAACCGCCCTCGTCGGTATGACGGAGGGCGGTGATTTTTAGCGTTTTCTTCTATCGTAGAGACGGGCTAAGCCGCCTTCGGAGGTTTCGCGGAAGCTGTCGTGGATATGCTGGCCCGTTTCCTTCATGGTGCGCACCACCATGTCGAAGCTGATATTTCTTGTGCCGCAGAGGAACTGCGCCAAGTTGAAGGCATCCATTGCCCGCTTTGCGGCAACGGCATTTCGCTCGATGCAGGGAATCTGCACCAGCCCGCAGATGGGGTCGCAGGTCAGACCTAACTGATGCTCCATGGCAATTTCGGCGGCATACTCCGTTTCCGCTATGGACAGATCCATAAGGGTACACAGCGCGGCGGCGGCCATAGAGCAGGCGGTACCGATTTCTGCCTGACAGCCGCATTCTGCGCCGGAAACGGAGGCGTTGCGCTTGACCAAGGCACCAAAGAGGCCGGCAACCGCAAGTGCTTCCAAAATCTTTTCGTCGCTCAGGTCGTGGCGTTCCTGCATATACAGCAGAACGGCGGGCAGGACACCGGCAGAACCACAGGTGGGAGCGGTGACAATGACACCGTTATCGGCATTTTCCTCTGCAACGGCATAGGCATAGGAGCAGACGATGCGCAGCTCCTGCACCTGAGGAATCTCGTCGGGGCGCACCTGTTGAAACATCCGCTTTGCCTTGCGATCCAAATTCAGACCGCCGGGCAGAATCCCGTCCGTATGCAGACCACGGGAGATGGATTGCTTCATGGCGCGCCAAATTTCGCCCAAGAAGTCCCAGATTTCGGGCCCTTCGTTCAATTCCACATATTCCGCAAGGGAGATGTAACGCCAATGGCAGAACTGGGCGATTTCAGCAAAGGAATTTTCGGGATAGGTTTCCTCTTCTTCCTTGCGCTCCTCGCCTTCAATGACGATATCGCCGCCGCCGATGGACAGCACCCGCATATGTCCCAGCTCCCGCTCCTCGGCATCATAGGCGTAGAAGTCCATGGTGTTGGGATGGGGCAGGTTTTCCTCTGCGAGAGAGAACACAATGTTTGTGTGGGAGCGCCCCAGCACCTCGTAGAGCACACGGTCAGTGCCGTGGCCCTTGCCGGTTTTGCTCAGAGAGGCATAGAGGACGACACGATAGCTCTTGGCATCGGGGTAGCGGTCGTGAAAAATTTCTGCTGCCCTGCCGGGGCCGATGGTATGGGAGCTGGACGGGCCCTTGCCGATTTTATAAACATCACGGATTGATTTCATAGCAGTTTCCTCCGTTTTTTATTTTCTGCAGGAGATTATATCATAGGGCGTAGGAAATTACAATTCCTTTTTCGCCAGTGCCTCCAAAGAAAGCTCACCTGCCAGCTTGAAAAGTACATCTGACAGCAATACTTCTATGGGCAGTTGGGCAAGCTGTGCCGCCTGTGCGTAGAAGGCTGCCACAATGGGGTCGAGGGTAAGAGTCAGCGTCATAAAAAATCCCTCCAGTTCGTTCAAAATATCCTATGCAATCCCTTGACATATGTGATATAATATGAAAAATAAGTACCTGAAAAGGAGAGATATACATGGCAAAGGAAAAAAAGGTTGCCCAAATCACCGATATGGAGGTAGACTTTGCCCAGTGGTACACCGATGTGTGCAAAAAGGCTGAGCTGATCGACTACTCCGGCATCAAGGGCGTGTTCATCTATCGTCCCTACGGCTATGCGATTTGGGAAAATATCCAGCGCATTTTGGACGGTATGTTCAAGGAAACGGGACACGAAAATGTCTATATGCCCCTGCTGATTCCCGAAAGCCTGCTGCAAAAGGAGAAGGATCATGTAGAGGGCTTTGCGCCCGAGTGCGCATGGGTCACCTTCGGCGGTCAGGAAAAGTTAGAGGAGCGTCTGTGCATCCGTCCCACTTCCGAGACCCTGTTCTGTGAGCATTTCAGAGATGTGGTACATTCCTGGCGTGACCTGCCTGTGAAGTACAACCAGTGGTGCAGCGTGCTGCGCTGGGAAAAGACCAGCCGTCCCTTCCTGCGCCATCGGGAATTCCTCTGGCAGGAGGGTCACACCCTCCATGGCTCCCGCGAGGAAGCTATGCAGGAAACGGAACAGCAGTTGGAATGCTACGCCGATTTCTGCGAGAATTATTTGGCAATGCCCGTGGTCAAGGGTCGCAAGACGGAGAAGGAAAAATTCTCCGGCGCAGAGCGCACCTACACCATTGAGTGCATGATGCACGACCGCAAGGCTTTGCAGGCAGGCACCTCCCACTATTTCGGAGACGGCTTCTGCCATGCCTTCGACATTCACTACGCCGACAAGAACAATCAGCCTGCCTATCCTCATCAGACCTCTTGGGGTCTGTCTACCCGTCTCATCGGCGGCATCATTATGACTCACGGCGACAACAACGGTCTGGTTCTACCTCCCAAGGTGGCTCCCATTCAGGTCATCGTCATTCCCGTTGCCCAGCACAAGGAAGGCGTTTTGGAGAAGGCTCGTGAGGTGGCTGACCGTCTGAAGAAGGCAGGTCTGCGTGTCAAGATCGACGAGTCCGAGCAGAGCCCCGGCTGGAAGTTTGCCGAGTATGAGATGAAGGGCGTGCCCCTGCGTCTGGAAATCGGCCCCAAGGATATCGAGCAGAATCAGTGCGTCCTGGCTCGCCGCGACAACGGCGAAAAGAGCTTCGTTTCTCTGGACGAGCTGGAAGCCCGTGCTGCTGAGCTGTTGGAGCTGGTGCATCAGGGCATGTTTGAGAAGGCCAAGCGCAATCTGACGGAGCATACCTACGATGCGGAAACGCTGGAAGAAGCCAAGCGTTTGCAGGAGGAGCACGGCGGCTTTATCCGTACCATGTGGTGCGGCGAGGAAGCCTGCGAGCTGCGCATGAAGGACGAGGCGGGTATGTCCAGCCGTTGTATGCCCTTCGGCGAGCTGCCCATCGGCAATAAGTGCGCCATCTGCGGCAAGCCTGCCGATAAGCTCCTCTACTGGGGCGTTGCATATTGATTTTTCCGTAGGAGCGTTCTCAGAACGCTCCTACATTTCGTGGAAAATTTGTAGGGGACGGGTTTCCCGTCTTGTGTGCGCACTACCAACACCGAATTGATCCGTAGCGTGCGCGTTCCTACGCGCACCTGCACGCAACCCCCTTTGATTCCCCCCTTGAAAGGAGGACAGGGTGCGGTGCGTGATTATTGGTGCGCACGGTGGGCGATTCATGAATCGCCCCTACGATGCAGTAATGGGTGCGTGCAGGCGCGTCTGGGAAGCCGCGCGCTACGACGAATCATAAAGGTTTAGCATTAACCGCGTACTGCGATACGGGTTCTTTGATACGCTCAAAACGGTTCAAGCATTTTATTTAATTAGTATAAAATACAGAAAGCGAGAATGCTTATGTTTGAAAATTTCTGTTGGTACAAAGACTATATCAGAACGACAGATGATTCCAAAATGGTATTGCATCATTTCTTGAGAGATTATCTATTTCACCAACGGTTAAGGTATATGATTTTCTTTAGAATTGCACAAAAAACCAAGTGGAAGCCTGTTAGATGGTTCTTGGAATATAAGCTGTATAGACTAAGCAGAAAATACGGAATTGAAATCAAAACATCCACAAAAATTGGCGAGGGATTTCTCATGTGTCACGCCTATAATATTACTATTTCGCCGTTTGCAGTCGTTGGAAGGAATGTAAATATTATGAAGGGGGCAACCATTGGTTTGAGTAATGGTAAATGTCCGGGAGCTCCTGTTCTTGGGGACTGTGTTTATGTGGGAATCAATGCAACTGTTTTGGGCGGCATTAAAATTGGTGATGATGTTATGATAGCACCAAATACATTTGTGAATCGGGATGTGCCGAGCCACAGTATTGTGATTGGAAACCCTTGCCGAATTATTCCGAGAGAAAATGCGACCTCAGAGTATATTTATTATAGGGTATAGGGACGGGTTTCCCGTCTTGTGTGCGCACTACCAACACCGAATTGATCCGTAGCGTGCGCGTTCCTACGCGCACCTGTACGCACCATCGTCAACGCACCATCTTCGTTAGAATTCGTAGGGGTGCCTCTCCCGAGGCACCCTTGCAGGCAGATACGATAACGAAATGTACCGTAAATGCGACCGAAATTGGAAGGTTTGGACGCCTCGGGAGAGGTGCCCCTACGGCGTTATAGGTGAGTGCAGAGCTTATCGAAAGTGCCTGCGCGCAACCCCCTTGGATTCCCCCTTGAAAGGGGGACAGGGTGCGGTGCGTGATTGTTGGTGCGCACGGTGGGCGATTCGTGAATCGCCCCTACGATGCAGCAATGGGTGCGTGTAGGCGCGTCAAGGATGCACCCCAAGGGCATTTCTTCGCTTCGCTCAGGGCACCGCGCGCTACGAGTGCAGTGCTGATATGAAAGGGAAGCCCCCGCCGGTTGGCGGGGGCTGTTGCTATTTTGGTTTACTGTTGCATGAGTTGGTTTTTGGTGAATTGGAGCTGGTAGAGGCGGTAGTAGCGGCCTTTTTGCTCCAAAAGCTGGGCATGGTTGCCCTGTTCCACGATTTTGCCGTGGGACATGACGATGATATTATCAGCGTGCTGGATGGTGGATAGGCGGTGGGCTACGATGAGCATGGTGCCGATGTTCATCATCTTATTCAGGGAATCCTGAATCAGCAGCTCGGTTTCCGTGTCGATATTTGCCGTGGCTTCGTCCAAAATCATCACGGAGGGCTTATGGACGATGGTACGGGCGAAGGACAGGAGCTGCCGCTGACCTGCGGAGAAGTTATTGCCACGCTCCCGCACTTCCTCGTCCAGACCATTGGGCAGACGGTCGATGAAATGGTCGGCATTCACATAGCGGCAGGCTGCCAAAACTTCCTCGTCGGAAATGCCCGTCTCCCGCAGGAGAATGTTACTGCGGATGGTGCCGGAGAACAGGAACACATCTTGCAGCATTTGTCCGAAGTGCTTGCGCAGGGAGGCGATTTTAATTTTGCGGATGTCGATGCCGTCAATGAGGATCTGACCCTTTTGGATGTCGTAATTACGGCAAATCAGGGAGAGAATGGTGGTCTTGCCGGAGCCGGTGGAGCCGACAAAGGCCACGGTCTGCTTGGCATGTACCTTAAAGGACACATCCTTCAGCACCCATTCGTCGGGAATGTAGGAGAACCACACATTGCGGAACTCGATTTCGCCCTTGATTTCCTCTAATTCGATGGCATCCGGCTCGTCCACGACCTGAGGAGCAATATCCATAATGGAGAAAATCTTCTCCGCAGAGGCGAAGGCCGCTTGCAGACGGTTGAACTGCTCTGCCAGATTTTGGATGGGGTCATAGAATTTGGAGACATACATATAGAAGGTGACGACAGTGCCGGAGTCGATGATTTGTCCCAACAGGTGCAGATCCTTGATATAGCCCCGTCCGCCGAAATAGAACAGACACAGCACCGTAGACATATAAAGCATATAGACCAAGGGGCGGAAAATGCCGAACACATAGATTTGTGCGTGCTTGGCTTTGCTCAGACGGCGGTTTTTGTCCTCGAATTCCTTCTGCTTGGCGTTCTGGCGGTTGAAAATCTGAATGACCTTCATGCCCGACAGATTTTCCGACAGGAAGGTGTTGATATCCGTGGTGCCGTCCTTCACGCGGCGGTGGGCACGGCGGGCAAAGCGGCGGAACACAAAGGTAAACAGGGCGATAAAGGGGGCAAAACACAGCAGCATCAGGGTCAGGGCGTAGTTGACACAGAGCATGGCCACCAAAACACCCACAATGACGAAGCAGTTTTTGATCATGTTCACGATGATGTTGGTGAACATCATGGAAATGGCGTTGGTGTCGTGGGTGATGCGGGTGACGAGCTTGCCCGTGGGGATGGCATTGAGCTGGGCATGGGAGAGGCCTTCGATATGTACAAACAAATCCTCTCTCAACTCGGACACGATGCGCTGCCCCGTTTTTTGCAGGATCAGGGATTGGGCATAGGTGGAAAACAGGGACACGACCAAAATACTGGCATAGACAAGCACCTTTTGGTACAGCTCCGACAGGGCAAAGTCGTGCTTCACCAGCTCTTCGATGTTGCCTACCAGAGAGGGGGCGATGATGTCGTAGGAGATGGAGAACATCATCAGCAGAAGAACCAAGGCAAAGCGTTTCCAGTAGGGCTTGGCATAGCGCAGCAGTCGTTTGGTGATCTCTCCGTCCTTCATGTTGCGGTCAAAGCCGACTTCCTTTTTGTTGTCCTTGATGGAGCGGTAGGCGATCAGACAGGCTAAAGCCGCGCCGCCGATGACGGCGATAATGACGATCAAAGGATAATACTCAAGCATTGCCGTCCTCCTTTCCGTCGTCCAGACGCTGCAGCTCTACCATGCGGTGGTAGGCATCGCAGCGTTCGTACAGCTCGGTATGGCTGCCCACATCCACGATGGCACCGTCGTCGATGAACACGATCTTATCCATCTTTTCTACGGTGCTGATGCGGTGGGCAATGAGAATGGTGGTCTTGCCCTTGCGGAGATTCCGCAGATTTTCTAAAATGGATTTTTCCGTTTTCACATCCACGGCGGAAACGGAATCGTCCAAGATCAGAATGGGGGCGTTCTTCCAAAGGGCACGGGCGATGGAAATGCGCTGCTTCTGACCGCCGGAAACAGTCACGCCGCGCTCGCCCAAGATGGTTTGGTAGCCCTCGGTAAATTCGGAGATGTTGTCGTGCACATCTGCCAAACGAGCCGCCTGCATTACCGTATCCATGTCGCCTTCATCGGCGGCAAAGGAGATGTTATTGGCGATGGTGTCGCTGAACAGGAAATTATCCTGAGGTACATAGGCGGCATTTTCCCGCACCGTATGGATGGGCAGGCTGTTGATGTCCCGTCCGTCCAGGAAAACCGTGCCATCGGGCACATTGTAGGTGCGCAGAACCAAGTCCACCAGGGTGGTTTTGCCGGAGCCGGTGCGTGCGATCAGACCCACATTCTCACCTGCCTTGATTTGCAGGGAGATATTTTTCAGTACGGTCAATTCGGAGCCGGGGTAGCGGAAGGTCAGATTGCGGAATTCGATATTGCCTTGCAGGGCATCCGTATCCTGTACCTGCTCGCCGTCTACCACATCGGGTACGGCATCTAACAGCTCGCTGCTGCGCTTGAGGGAGCCGTTGCCACGGGAGGTCATTTCAATCAGCTCGGAAACCGCCATAATGGGCCAGACCACGGAGGTGAAATAACCGATAAATTCAACAAGCTGTCCGGCGTTGAAGATGTCCTTGTAGACCAAGTAGCCGCCGTAGCCCAAAATCACGCAGATCAAGGACTCCACAAAGAGCATGGTGAGCACCCGCATCA
>JAZOAV010000108.1:0-7499 GCA_045595645.1 Faecousia sp. | reverse complement strand
GCGTAGGCTGATACCCTACGGCAGATGGCATACGTCCGAGGAGCGCTGAAACTTCGGAACCTGCCTGTGTAAATCTGAAAATATTATCGATAAAGAGGAGCACGTCCTGTCCTTCTTCATCTCTGAAGTATTCCGCCATTGTAAGGCCTGAAAGTGCAACTCGCATTCTCGCTCCAGGCGGCTCGTTCATCTGACCGTAAACCAAAGCGGTCTTGTGAATAACGCCCGATTCCTTCATTTCGTTATATAAGTCGTTGCCCTCACGGGTGCGTTCTCCCACGCCTGCAAAGACGGAGATACCGCCGTGCTGTTTGGCAACATTATTGATCAGTTCCATGATCAGCACCGTCTTGCCCACACCTGCGCCGCCAAAGAGGCCGATTTTACCGCCCTTGGCATAGGGTGCAATCAGATCCACCACTTTAATGCCTGTTTCCAGAATTTCCGTGGTGCTTTCCTGCTGGTCATAAGCGGGAGGATCCCGATGGATGCTCCACTTTTCGCTTGCGGCAGGCTGAGGGCGGTCGTCAATGGCCTGTCCCAGCAGATTAAATACCCGTCCGAGGGTTTCCTTGCCAACAGGCACCTTGATGGCCGCGCCCGTGTCAATGGCCTCCATGCCCCGCATCATACCATCGGTGGAATTCATGGCAATGCAGCGCACAATGTCGTCGCCCAACTGCTGGGCAACCTCACAGACCAGCGTATCCCCTTCCCGTGGAATTTCAATGGCATTGAGCAGATTGGGAATCTGTCCGTTGGGGAATCGAATGTCCAGCACCGGACCGATGACCTGCACCACCCTGCCGATATTCTTTTCTTGCATCTTCTTTCCTCCTATAGGGCTTCCGCACCGGAGACGATTTCCGTGATCTCCTGGGTAATGGCTGCCTGTCGTACCCGATTGTAGCGTAACAACAGCGTATCAATCAACTCAGCCGCATTCTGATTGGCTGAATTCATGGCCGTGCGCCGCGCGCCATGCTCCGAGGCCGCTGCCTCACATAATGCGGCATAGAGCAGACCCGAAAGGTACTGGGGTACGATTTTGTCAACCAAGTCCTCTCCTTCCAGCAGCGCATTTTTCTGCTGCTCCCCATCTTCTTCTAACTGCAAGGGCAGAAGCTGCTGCATACGGGGAATTTGTGAGAGAATGGATTGAAATTCTGTATATGCCACCACAACACGGTCAAAGCGTCCCTCGGCAAAGCCCTCGCACAGCAGCCGTGCAAGCTGTACGCAATCGCCCATGTTCACTGCGGCGGCCACATCAAAGTAGCTGCTCAGCAACTCAGTGCCACTGCGCTGATAGTGCTCCAGAGCTTTCTTACCCACAGGGACAACCACATCCTCCGTACCCAAATGCTCCGCCACCATGCGGAACAGGTTGGCATTATAGCCGCCGGCCAAGCCACGGTCGCCCGCAATGACCACATAGCAGCTTCTGCGCACTTCCCGCTCCTGCAGGTACACGGAAGGTTCTTCCGCAGAGGACAGGCTCACAATGGCCTGCCCCAATACCCTTGCAAAGGGACGGGAGGCCTCCGCCCGCTCCTTGGCACGGCGGAGCTTTCCGGTGGCAACCAGCTCCATGGCCTTGGTAATTTGGCGGGTGGATTCGACACTTTTCATGCGTGTCTTAATTTGCTTCATGGATGCTCCCGACATGGCCGCTCCTTAGCCCAAAAAACGGGTCTTACAGGTAACAATGGCCTGCCGCAGAGCTTCCTCATTCTCAGCGGTCAACTGACGGGTATCCTGTATGCTCTCCAAAACGGAAGCCTTCTGTACCGTCAGATATTCAAAGAGGGCCGTTTCAAAGTCCCGAATCCGATCAACGGGAATTTCTGCCAGCATATCGTGGGCAACCGCATAGATAATGCACACTTGCAATGCCACATCGATGGGGCTGTTACGGTTCTGCTTGAGCACCTCTACGATTCTGGCACCCTGCTCCAGACGAGCCTTGGTATCTGCATCCAAATCCGAGCCGAACTGGGCAAAGGATTGCAGCTCCCGATACTGAGAGTACATGAGCTTTAAAGAGCCTGCGACCTTTTTCATGGCTTTAATTTGAGCATTGCCGCCGACACGGGACACGGAAATGCCCGGGTTGATGGCAGGGCGCACACCCGAATGGAACAGCTCCGACTCCAAATAAATCTGTCCGTCAGTAATAGAAATGACATTAGTAGGAATATAGGCAGACACATCGCCCGCCTGAGTTTCGATAATGGGCAGAGCAGTCAAGGAGCCGCCGCCGTATTCGGGAGCTACACGGGCCGCCCGCTCCAAAAGGCGGGAATGGAGATAGAATACATCGCCGGGGTAAGCCTCCCGTCCGGGAGGACGGCGAATAAGCAGGGACAGGGCACGATAAGCCACAGCATGCTTGGACAAATCGTCATAGACAATGAGCACATCCTTGCCCTGATCCATAAAATACTCGCCCATGGTACAGCCGGAATAGGGAGCGATATACTGCAAGGGAGCCAACTCGGAAGCCGTGGCAGAGACCACGATGGTATAGTCCATCGCGCCACCCTTGCTGAGAGTGTCTACCAGTTGGGCAACGGTAGAACGCTTCTGCCCGATGGCCACATAGATGCAAATAACACCCTTACCCTTCTGATTTAATATCGTATCAATAGCAATGACCGTCTTACCGGTCTGACGGTCACCGATAATCAGCTCACGCTGACCCCGACCCACGGGAATCATGGAGTCGATGGCCTTGATACCCGTCTGCAGAGGCTCGGAAACGGATTTCCGCTGGATAATGCCGGGGGCATTGCGCTCAATAGGGCGCAGCTCCTTGCTCTTAATGGGGCCCTTGCCATCAATGGGCTGGCCCAGAGCATCCACAACACGGCCGATGAGAGCTTCGCCCACAGGCACGGAAACGACCCGTCCCGTGCGCTTGACCAGACTTCCTTCCTTGATGCCCACATCTGTACCCAGCATGACAACGCTGACCATGGTTTCTTCCAGATTCAGAGCCATACCGTAAGAGCCGTTTTCAAAGGAAAGCAGCTCATTGGCCTTGCATTTATCCAAACCGTGCACCTTGGCAATGCCGTCACCTACCTGAATGACATAGCCGATTTCGTCCTGCTCTGTCTTGGCAGCGTAGGACTTGATTTGGTCTTTTATAATTCTGCTGATGTCGTCAATATTCAGATTCACGCTTTCACCAACTTTTCTATACAATAGCTTCTGCTAAATTCCGGCGCAGAGATTCCAAACGGGAGCGCAGGCTTCCGTCTAACTGCACGCCTTCATACCGCAGACGAATTCCGCCGATCAGGTCGGCATCGATTTGGGTTTCCAGACAGACCTGCTTCCCTGTCAGCTCTGAGAGCTTGCGGCACAGGGCATCCTTCTGTCGTTCTTCCATGGGCCTTGCCGTGATGGCGGTAGCCCTGAGAATATTCATGGCCTCATCCATTGCGGAAAAATAGGCCGCAACGCAGGCGGAAAAGCGATAAAAAGCCCGCTTTTCGCACAAAATAAACAAAAAATTTTGAAGCAGTTGGTCGGCTTTTCCAAAGGCACTGCGCAGTAAGCCGCATTTTTCTTCCTTACTCACAGCGGGGCTGTCCATAAGGTTAATATAGCCCTGCTCCATGGCAGAGGCAATAAGCCGCAGCTCTGCGCCGATCTCCCCGGACTTGCCCTCCTCAGCAGCCAGCTCGTAGAGTGCTTTGCCGTATGCAGATGCATCAATCATGGCTCTCCCCCAACTTCTCGATGAAGGAATCGATCAGAGCACTGTGCTCTTTTGCCTTCACATCTCTGGCCAAAACCGCCGAAGCGATATCCACTGCCATGCCGGAAACCTCGTCCTTCATGTCGTTGAGGGCACGCTTTTTTTCCATGGCGATCTGCTCCTCTGCCCGTCTGAGGGTGTGAGCCGCCTTTTCCTGGGCCTGCTTGAGGATTTCCTCCTCACGAAGACGGGCTTTCCGATGGGCAACACGCAAAATTTCTTCCTTTTCCGCATTGGCCTCGGAGAGGCGGGCTTCATACTGCTCCTTCAGAGCCGCCGCCGCTTCCTTGGAAGCACCGGCATCGGCATACAGGTCATCGATCTCCTGCTGTCGCTCGTCAATCATCTTCTTGACGGGCTTAAACAGGTACTTTTTCATCACAAGGAAGAGCACCAGCAAATTGACGAGGGTAAAAATACTCGTCCACAAATTTACACCAACAAAGCCTTCAGAGGCTAAAACGAGCAAGCTCCTCCCTCCTTTCTAATTCTTCGGTCGCTCTTAATACAGAAACATCAGCAGCAATGCAATAATCAAAGAGTAAATACCGGTGGTTTCTGTAATGCCGCAACCGACGATCATATTCGTCCGCAGGGTATCTGCCATCTCAGGCTGACGGGCCATGCCCTCCAGCGCTTTACTGACGGCGTTACCTTCACCGATAGCGGGGCCAATGGCGCCAATGCCCATACACAGACCGGCTGCCAGTGCGATCAAACCTCTTGCAAGTTCCATAATAAATCCTCCAAAAATTATTTTCTTTCCTCTGTTGCCGGCGGCGGGCAGACCCCGCCGATATAGACCATGGTGAGCATGCAGAACACCAAGGCCTGAATGAAGCCGGAAAACAGGTCAAAGTACACTGAAAAAACCGCAGGAATGCCCACCTGCAAAATAGGAATCGAGCTGATAAAGGCATTTGGAATCCAACCCAAAAGCAAGGTGCTGGCTGCCGCCAACGCACTGTAAATCACGCTGGTCAGCACACTGCCGCCCACCACATTACCGAAATGACGGAAAGCCAGTGCAAGGGGCTGGGCAATCTCGCTGACAATATTCATAGGTGTCATCACCACGATAGGTTCCGTGAAGCCCTTCAGCCAACCCAAAAAGCCGTTGTTTTTGATGCTCTGGTACCACACCATGCCGGATGTGACCAGTGCCCAGGCCAAGGTCGTGCTCAAATCCGCTGTGGTAGAGCGGAAAAAGCCTGTCATACTAATGAGTGTGCCCAAAACCGAGGAGCAAAACAGGGTCCCGATATAGGGCGCAAAGCGCAGATTATGCGCACCCATGGTTTGACTCACCAAATTATAGAGCATGGTCACTAACTTTTCCACCAACACCTGCCGGCCACCGGGACGCTTTTTCAGGTTGCGCCCCAAGAAAACGGCGGCAATCGCCAAAGTCAGCGTCACCAAAAAAGAGGACAGCACCGTTTCCGTGATGGTGATATTCAGACCGAACAAAGAAAAGTCAAACAGGATCTTCGGGCCATCAACATTGATATTCACTTAGCACTTCCTCCCTTCACAAAAAAACCGCCGACAAACAGCGCAATGCGCATCAAGGCCAAAGGCAGCAGAGTGGCGATGGGCTCCAAGCCGCCGAATTTAATGGCGATGGCCAGTGCCGCAAACAAAACCACCGAGCGAAGCAGATAGCTTCCCCGAATCTTCAACTGCGCCTTCTCAGGACTGTCGCTGTTCTCCGCCTTCAAAATCGCAAAAATCATAGCGCAATAGTTGAGCAATGAGGCCGTCAAGCCACACAACGCTCCCAACAGCACCGAAGTGCTCATTTTCCCGATACAAGCATAGACAGCCACCATCAGGCCGCACAAAGCAAGCTGCGTCAGGAATACGGGGACTTGTCCCCGTAACGCAGAATGATGTCGTTCATCCACGGGACGCATCCTCCTTTGTCGTGGGGTCTACACTTTTGGCTGATGACAACAGGAAAGCAAACATACTATATAGACCGCACAGCAGCCCCAGCACGATGGCCACGGCAAGTACCCACTTCCCTACGCCACAGCGATGATGCAGCAGCCAGCCGCCGCCGATGAACAGTGCCGCCGGCGTGAGCACGCAGTAGGCCACCTGAAACACATATTGCAAGGCATAAACAAAGCGAAAGACCTTCCCCATCACGGTCTCACCTCCAAATTGCTATTCTCCCACTTATACAGATACTATACAATATTCTCCCAAAAAATGCAACAGTTTTCATTGACTTTTATACACCGCAACGGTATAATTTTCATATAGCCTCTTTGGAGGCGTTTTATATTTTTCCCAAAGGACGATGCATTATGACGAAAAACCTGCAAGCAGAAACCCTGTGTATTCAGGCGGGATATTCTCCCAAAAACGGTGAGCCCCGCCAGCTCCCCATTGTACAGAGCACCACCTATCGCTACGAAAATGCTGAGGAAATGGCCAAGCTCTTCGACTTGGAAGCCGAAGGTTATTTCTATTCCCGCATTCAAAACCCCACATGCGATGCCGTAGCCGCCAAAATCGCCGCTTTAGAGGGCGGCAGTATGGCTATGCTCACCGGCTCCGGTATGGCTGCCACCTTTTTGGCTGTATTCAACATTGTCAACTGCGGCGACCACCTGATCAGCTCCTCTGCCATTTACGGCGGCAGCTACAATCTCTTTGCCGTTACCATGAAGCGCATGGGTATCGAGTGTACCTTCATTGACCCCGATTGCTCCGAAGAGGAGCTGAACGCCGCCTTCCGTCCCAATACCAAGTGTGTGTTTGGCGAAACCATCGCCAATCCCTCTCTGCGGATTTTGGATATCGAAAAATTTGCCAAGGCCGCCCATGCCCACGGTGTTCCCCTGTTGGTGGACAACACCTTTGCCACACCCATCCACTGTCGTCCCTTGGAATGGGGTGCCGATATTGTCACCCACTCCACCAGTAAATACATGGACGGCCATGCCTCTGCGTTAGGTGGCTGCATCGTGGACGGCGGCAAATTCGACTGGATGGCCCACGCCGAAAAATTTCCCGGTCTGTGTACCCCTGACGAGAGCTATCACGGCATCGTCTACGCGGAATGCTTCGGCAAGGAGGGAGCTTTTATCCAAAAAGCAACGGCTCAGCTTATGCGGGACTTCGGCTGTGTGCAATCTCCCCACAATGCTTTTTTGACCAATTTGGGCTTGGAAAGCCTGCCCATGCGGGTAGCCCGTCACTGCGAAAATGCCCAAAAAATCGCAGAATTCCTGCAAGCCCACCCCCAAATCGCCTGGGTCAGCTACAGCGGACTCCCCGGCGACCGTTACTATGAACGAGCAAAGAAATATCTGCCCAAGGGCTCCTGCGGGGTCATTTCCTTCGGCATCAAGGGTGGACGAGCCGCAGCAGCCCGCTTTATGGAAGGGCTGAAGCTGGCTTCTATCGAAACCCATGTGGCCGATGCCCGCACCTGCTGTCTGCACCCCGCCGGCACCACCCATCGGCAGATGAACGATGCCGAGTTGTTGGCCGCCGGTGTCTCTCCCGATATGATTCGCCTGAGCGTAGGTCTGGAAAACGCCGATGACCTTATCGCAGACCTGTCCCAAGCCTTGGAGCAACTATAATATTTGCATCCGTAGCGCGCGGCATCCTTGACGCGCCTGCACGCACCATCGTAGGGGGCGATGCCCATATCGACCCGACCGCAAAGCGGCAGACGGTACGCACAACCATAATTGTACAAATTCGGTAG
>JAZOAV010000107.1:0-3365 GCA_045595645.1 Faecousia sp. | reverse complement strand
TAGCCATTTGCGAATGTCTTTTTAAAGAAACTCAGTATAACCTGGCTTCTTCACACCTATCATGATTGCATCGCTGACAAACTGTGCTGTACCGTAGCCGTGCTTGTTGATATTGTTTTTGAATCGTTCGTCGGCTGTGTACATCTGCCCAAGGCCTCGCAGGATTTCATCGGTGCAGTGGTAGAAATTCTCGCTGATGCAGACCTGCAGTTCTGAAACAAGCGCTTGCGCCGCTTCGGAATCGGCAGTTGTTCCGCTGTTTTTGCATTGCGCAAAACGAGCGAAAATATCGTTCATCGCCTGCGCCGCGGAATCCCATGTTTCCTTTGAGTAATTCTTCGTTTTTTCCACATACTCGCCGTATGCCGCCGTGTCGCCCCAGCGTTCGTGGACTTCGTTTTTGTGATTTTTGTTCATTTTGCAAGCTCCTTGTTCCATTCCGTTTCCTTAAATCCAACCAACACAAAGCTGTCGCCGATCAGCAAGGGGCGTTTGACGAGCATCCCATCGGATGCAAGGCAGGAGAGCATTTCGCTTTCAGTCATGGTAGGGAGCTTGTTTTTCAGCTCAAGGGATTTGTAGAGTAAGCCGCTTGTGTTAAAGAACTTCTTCAGCGGCAGGCCGCTTTTTTGATACCACTCGGCAAGCTCGGCAAGCGTAGGATTATCCAGCTTAATATCCCGAAGCTCGTATTCGATTCCGTTGTCATCCAGCCACTTTTTCGCCTTCTGGCAGGTCGTACATTTAGGGTAACAAATAAATTTCATCCTTATTCTCCTCTCTGAATAATACTTTGAATCCTATCTTACGCCTTTTCGGCCGCAGGGTCAAGTATTTTGCTCAAAATCGCTCTCTTCTTGTTGCGCAACTCAAAGCGATCCAAAGGAAATGCGTTGCTGTGAGGAACGGCTTTGCTCTGCGCAGCAAGCACCTCTTTCTTATGTCCCGATCCATTTAAGTGATTCCAAGTTTTTCAGTCGTGCACGAATTGCGCTGTTGTTGCGTTTCAATTCCAATGCAATTTCGTTGATCGGAACATTCTTTTGGTGCAGGTCTAACAAGTATCGATCTTCTTCGGCACTCCACGGCTTACCCTGATTTTCTGTTCTCGACTGTTCGTATGCAATCATCGCATCTATATTGTCCAGCACAAAATGCTGCGCATCCAAATGATAAGTAACTACGGTATAGGGGCCGTTCAGACTGTTTCGGTGTTCTACACCGATTCCCATATTCTCGCCTTGGGAAGTCGGACGCTTCGTCGATTTCCCTTCTGCGTTTGACTCGATTTTCAACAAGTCAATCGAAAGGAGCCACTGTGTCACCGTCGTGGTTTTCAGCTTTGTCATAGTCTCCTCAGGAAGAAGATCATTGATTCTCGTCACGATCTCGGTGATGGTAAGCGGTTTTTCGGAAAAGGCGAAGGCTTGTCGTCGTTCAATAGGAAGAGAAAATGGATGCTTCTTGACCTTCTGATTTTTGGAAATCCCGCCGTTTTCGATCACTTGACGCAATACATCCGCTACATAAAACAGGCATCTGGAAAGACGAACATGATTTATAACCTCCCCCTCCGGAATCACCGATTCATCAAGGGGATTGATGCCGTTTGCCAGCCTCTCCATGTACATTTTCGCCCGCTGTAGCGTTTCGAGCTCTGTCATTTGAATTCCTCCTCCATTTTTAATATAACAGTTGTATCAATACTTCTATTCCATTCCGCGATAACCATGCTTTTCTGCATTGCCCAGCAAATACAAAAAGGCGAATGCAGGAATACGCAAAAGCTCTTTTCCTTGAGGAGTGTTGTGTACACCGAAGTCAGAGGCGGACTTCGTGACAACAATTGCTGCGGAGGATTCTTCGCACAGCTCCACAATCGCATCGTCATCCGCAATGGGTGCGCCTTCTCGATACTTCACCTCAATCAGGATATTCTTTATGTTGGGATAGTCCACAACAACATCAATTTCCTTGTTCTTCTTGCCACCTCGGAAATATCCAATGGAGGTGGCAAACTGGTAGTAAAATGCGGCCACATGCTTATAAATTGCAGTTTCCACAACTTTTCCCATTCCGATCGGATCTGCCATAATAGCGTCATCCATCAAAACTGCGTTGCGAATGGCGGCATCTGCAATGTATATTTTCGGTCTTGCCTTGAGCACCTTTTTTCCTGCCATATCCACAGGCCAACTGCGGTAGATCAGGTTTGCGCTTTCTAAGAACTGGATATAGTTTTCCACAGTAGTGCGCGAAACACCGTTGAGTTCCTTTGTGATTGCCTCAATGGACACGATTTCGGAGGACACATTGCACAGGTACAAGAAGATGCGTTCGAGCTCCGTCGCATTTCGGATATTATACAAAGACGGGAGGTCGCGCTTGAGCACCTTGTCCACCACATCCTCGCGCATGATCTGCTGCGCCATCAAATCGTTATCCGCAAGAGCAAGCTCAGGGAAGCCGCCGACTTGCAAATAGCGCATAAAATGATTTTGCACCTTTGACAGCTGAAGCATAATCTGCATGCGTTCAATTTGTGTTTTGTGAAGAAGTGAGGTTACCTTCAGATCGGTCGGAATATCAGGCTTTTCCACCTGAAGCAGTTCGCAGTATTCATAAAATGATAATGTAGGAACTTGGATTACCGTCCATCTGCCCGCGCCGCTTTCACGGCTGCCCTTCATCAACGCAGGGCTTGCTGAGCCTGTTGCTACCACATGTGTTTCGGGCTGATTGTCATAGATCGTCTTCAACCAAAGGTCCCAATCCTGTGCATACTGCACTTCATCAAAAAAGTAATATACATCTTGCGCGGCATAAATATTTTCGTGATAGCATTCCAAAACATCCTGGAACTGACTTAGCTTCAGCATGGGATGATCCATGGAGATAAAAACGATTTTCTGTGGAGCAACCCCTGCCTTTAAGAGAGCTTCAATCATCTGATACTGGATCGTGGTCTTGCCCACTCGCCGCGTGCCCGTTAAAACAACGGACCTTCGAATATTCTTTTCCTTCAAACGCTTCATCGCTTCATGAAACGCAAATCTCTTGTAGGTTTTTGTCATCTTCGGGTGAACCATCCCGGTTTTCCACCACGGATTGTATGCAGTTAAGACCTTCAAAATACCGTCCTTTGAAGTAATCGCCATGATAAATCACGCTCCTTTGTATGTATTATAGCCAAAAAATCAATCTTTGTCAACAATAACTGCAAGTATACTTGCAATTTTTTTCGGCAAAGATTGATTTTTCTCTAATACTATTATCCATTAAAAGTAGACAACTTTTAATGGACAGACTGTCAAAAAACTATAGGTTCGGAAGCATCCAAGGCCCCCTTGTGTAAAGGGGGCTGA
>JAZOAV010000106.1:0-9199 GCA_045595645.1 Faecousia sp. | reverse complement strand
CGGCGTGTGCTATACTGTAGGCAAGCAGAGGACAACCGTCCCCTGCAAACCCACATCCGCCCCTTTTGGGGTGAAAGGAGCTGACACGCATGAAGTTCGTATACACCGACAAAAAAGTCAACCTGCCCGCTTCCGTCCACGCCTATGCAGAGAAAAAGGTGGGCAAGCTGGACCGTTACTTCAGGGAGGATGCCGCCGCATCTGTCATCTTCAGTGTGGAAAAGGACCGGAATAAGGTGGAGATCACCATCCATGCTGCCGGTACCTACTTCCGCGCCAGTGAGTCCACCAGCGATATGTTCGCATCCATCGATGCTGCTGTAGCAACCATGGAGCGTCAGATCCGCAAGAACAAGACTCGTTTGGCCCGGCGCCTGCGTCAGGATGCCTTTGTCCGTACGGCTGAGGTGACATCCTTCGTTCCCGATGAAGAAGAAGCTGCCTTTGAGATTATCCGTGTGAAGGAATTCCCCATGAAGCCCATGACACGGGAAGAGGCCATTTTGCAAATGAACCTGTTGGAGCATACCTTCTTCGCTTTCCGGGATGAGGAAAACAGAGGTGCCTTCGCGGTTGTCTACAAGAGAAACGACGGCGGCTACGGCCTGATTGAGAATGCTGAATAAGAGTTTTTCGCTGCGCCCGAAAGGGCGCAGCTTTTTTTCTTTGACAGCTCGGTGTCTGTGTGATATGATAAAAGAAAAATGGGAGGTTTACTATGTTACATACATTGGATAATGGGATTCTGCGGGTGCAGATTTCTGACAAAGGAGCTGAGCTGCAATCCATGCAGACGGCAGACGGTCACGAATATCTTTGGCAGGGGGATGCCCGCTACTGGGGAGATCGGGCTGTGAATCTGTTCCCTACGGTGGGTCGGCTGCACAATGCCCGTTGCACCTATGAGGGCAAGCCCTATGATATGTGCCTTCACGGCTTTGCACAGCACAAGTCCTTTGCGGTCAGCGGTAACGACACAGAGTTGGTCTTTACTCTGACGGATGATGAGGAAACGCGCAAGCAATATCCCTTCTCTTTTGTATATCGGGTTTGCTATTGCCTCAAGGGAAATCGTTTGGAAGTGCGCTACGAAGTGGAAAACCGCGGGGAGAATACAATGTATTTCGGTTTGGGCGGACATCCCGGTTTCCTTGTTCCCATGGAGGAGGGTTGTGCCTTTGAGGAGTATCACATCCGCCTGCCTTTTGCAGGAGAAACGGAGCGGATTCTGTTCTCTGCCGCCGGCTTGACGGCAGGAAAGGCGCCCTATGCCTTGGAGGAGCGTTGTATTCCCCTGAAGCATGAGCTGTTTGATGATGATGCCATTGTGCTGACGAACAGTAATAGCTGTGCCATTATTGAGCGCAGAGGCGTAGAAAAGTGCCGTCGGGTGACGGTGCAATATCCGCAGATGCCCTATATCGGATTCTGGCACGCAGATCATACGGACGCTCCCTTTGTGTGCATCGAGCCCTGGCAGAGTCTCCCCGGACGGGATGGTGTAGAGGAGAGCTGGGAGCTGCGTCCGGAAATGATGAAATTGGAAAAGGCAGAGTGTTATTCCAACGATTGGACAATTACGCTTGATTGAGAAAATAGTGGTTGACTTTTTGTCAGAAGCTTGGTATATATGATGTGAAATTTTCAAGAAGGAGTAGAGTGTTTTGAGAAAGAAACGCTGGATGACAGTTAGAGATTTTGCAACCATGACGGCATCTTCCTTGCTGTTTGCACTGAGCTTTGTGATTTTTGTATTTCCCAATGAATTTGCCCCCTCGGGTCTGCCGGGTATTATGACCATGATTTGGGAGTGGACGGGATTCCCCGTGAGCTACATGAACATTTTGGTGAATGTTCCCCTTGTCATTCTTACTTATATTTTGGTGGATAAGGGCTATGCTCTGAAATCGGGTCTGTATTCTCTGATGTTTTCCGCTTGGATGATGTTGTTTGAGAATATGGATATGAGCCGATTTGTCTATCAATCTGTCCACAGCGCTGTGCTGGCTCCTGTGGCCGGTGGTGTGTTGGTAGGCTTTAGCTATGCCATTGCCCTCAAGCGCAACTTCTGTACCGGTGGTACGGATTTGGTTGCGGAACTGGTGCATCACTATCATCCGGAAAAAAATATGATGTGGATTCTCTTTGGCCTCAATGCAGCGGTGGCAGGGCTGTCCTACTTTGTTTACGACTATCAGTTGGAGCCCGTCCTTCTGTGCCTCATCTACTGCTTCACCACCAGTAAGGTCTGCGATATTATGCTCAAGGGCTTGAAGGAAGCTGTGAAATTTGAAATTGTCACCGACCAACCGGACGCTTTGGCCCAGGAAATTATGGTAGAGCTTCAGCATGGTGTGACGGAAATTGCCGCTACCGGCAGCTTCACCAAGCAGAACAAGACCTTGCTGATTTGTGTGGTCAACAAGCATCAAATTGTGAAATTCCAGCGCATTTTGGATCGATTCCCCGGGAGCTTTGCCTATCTGCATACGGTGAAGGAAACCATGGGACATTTTGATAATGTGGAATAAAAGCAGTGCCGCCCCGTCAGACGACGGGGCGGATTCTTTTCTGCGGTAGATGGATAAAAAACTTGACAGGCACATATAAAATGGATAAAATAGGAAGGGAAACATGGCGTAAAAACATGATAAAAACTTGGAGGAAATGCTATGAAACAACACATTTGGGTACGAATTCTTGTGCTTTCATTGCTTGTGTGCATGATTGTTCCGATTTTCTCGGTCGTTCCGGCGCAAGCAACGGAGAATCCGGGGTCGGGCTATGTCAAGATGCGCCTCGGCTGGACGAACCATGCCTATTGGAATTCAGCAACCGGAAGCGGCACGGAGACAACGCATGTGAATCTCATCACTGCCGCAAGCAACAGCAAGCAATTTATTGCAACGCGAAAGTTTACCCGTCAAGAGCTGCCCATTGGCTCGATTATTATTCTGGACGCAGGCTGGAAATATCGTCCTGAAGGCTGGGTGGGCAATAATCGCAATACCAGCGCAACGCGACCCGGCGCAACAACGGCGGCAACGGTCACGGTAACCGAGGAATGGTGGGGCAGCTTCACCAAGCGTGGCTTTAATATTTGTAAGGCCAGCGGCGGTGACCTGTCTACAACGGATATCACCAATGCTAAGGCTGCCTTCCGTATCTATGTTCCTTTCAGCAAGAGCAATTATTCCAGAGCAGCAATCTCCTGGAAGAATCATTCCTTCTGGCATTCCACAAATGCTTCAGGGAATCACAATACGCAAATTACAACGGCAAGCAACAGTAATCAGTATTTGTCTACGCAGAAGTTTACCAAGCAGGAATTGCCTGTGGGCTCCATGATTTTTATTGACTCGGGTTGGGAGTTCCGTCCCGAAGCATGGGTGGACAGCAATGTGCAGACCAGCCGCCCCGGTGTCAGCAATGCCCACATCACCTACATCGATGAAGCCTGGTGGGGCAGTAAGACCTCCAGAGCCTTCAATATTTCCAAGACAGACGGCTCTGCTCTGACGGCGGCAGATTTGGAAACCGGCAAGGAGGCCTTCCGTATATGGGTTCCCTTCAAGTCAAGTGACTATTATACTGCCAATATTGTGTGGTCGGATTATTGCTACTGGAATTCTGCCACCACAAGTGGTGGGCATTTGAAGCAAAACGCCAGTGCGAGCAATGCAAACAAATTCGTTTCCACTCAGCGATTCACCAAGTCTCAGCTCCCTGTGGGCACGGTGATTGAGATCAAATCCGGCTGGCAGTACCGTCCCGATGGATGGATCGACGATGCAGTGCAGACAAACCGTCCCGATCCCACGACCATCACTCGTATTGTGGTCAATAAGGGTTGGTGGGGCAGCTACACAACCAGAGGCTTTAATATTTCCAAGGCAGATGGAACGGCGTTGACGGCGGCAGACTTGGCCACTGCCAAGAGTGCTTTTAAGATTTATCTGCCCAAGACCCATACGCACAGCCCTGTTACCACGGGAGGCGTGGTGCCCACCCGCACCAAGACGGGCATGACGGGCACTACCACCTGTTTCATCTGCGGTCAGGTCATTGCGCAGCCCAAGGTGATACCCACCTTGCAGGACAGCTTTAAGCTGCTGATGATCGGTAACAGCTTCTCCGACGACACCATTCAGTATGTCTACTGGATGCTGCAGGATTTGGGTGTCAAGGAAATCGTTCTTGCGAACCTCTACATCGGTGGTTGCACGCTGGATACCCATTGGACCAATGCCAAGGGCAACAAGGCAGCCTATCAGTATCGGGAATTTAAGGACGGCGCATGGGTTACTACTGCGGACTATAAGATGCGGGATGCCATTCGTTCCCGTGAGTGGAACTTTATTTCCATGCAGCAGGCCAGCGGTAGCAGCGGTTTGCCCGATACCTATAAGAATCTGAGCAATATGATCACTTATGTGCGGGAGAATTGCTACAACGCACATCTCATTTGGAACATGACCTGGGCATATCAGAAGGACAGCACCCATTCTGCCTTCCCGAACTACAATAGCAATCAGACCACCATGTATCAGAAGATCACCGAGACGGTGAAGGCAAAGGTTGTGCCCACGAAGGCTTTTACCTACATTGTACCTACGGGTACGGCAGTGCAGAATGCACGAAGCTCTTATATCGGAGACACCCTGACCCGTGATGGCTACCACATGTCTAAGCCCTACGGCCGCTATGTGGTTGGTCTGACCTTGGTGCAGACCCTGTTCGGAGATGTGCAGAATGTGGAATATGCCACTTCCGGCATTACTGCCGCCCAGCGATTGGTGGCAGTGGAGTCGGCCATGAATGCGGTGAAGACACCCTATGCCGTGACCAAATCCAAGTACACCAGCTCTACCTTAAAGACTTCTCCCTATTATTTCCATATTGACTATACCAACACTCTGGATGATCAGGCAAAATATGCCACCACGGTTTACGGCAATCGCAACTACGACCTTGCACGGAACTATCAGGGCAGTGACGGTGTTACCAACCTGAGCGTGAATACGGACGGCACTCTGTCCTTCACCGTATCCAAGGATGCACAGTATGCCTGGATTCGTCCCCGTGACACCGTAGCAGGGAAGTACGGCTGTGCCATTGACCCCAAGCAGGTGGAGGTCGTGCAAATCCGCATGAAGGCAGAGGGCAGCTATGCCGGTTTGGAGGTGTATGGCATTTACGGTACGGCAGGAACCAGCACCTATCTCATGGCTTCCACCGACAAGAAGGCCGACGGCTATATCGTCCTGACCATGGCTGTTGACAGAGCCATCGATTCCAAGGGTAATCTCAGCAGCTTCGCTATTCAGGTGCGGGAGCCCAAGACCGGCCTGAAGATTACCGTTGACTCCATCTATCTTGGCACCATGGCAAAGGCTCCCGTCTGCAAGGGAAATCACAGCGTTGTGACAGGAACGGCTGTTGCACCCACCTGTACCGAGAGCGGCATGACAGCGGGCTCCCACTGCTCTGTCTGTAATCTGGTGATTGCAGAAGCGCAGGTGATTCCTGCCAAGGGCCATAGCACTGTTACGGATGCGGCCATTGCTCCTACCTGTACCGAAACAGGCTTGACGGAAGGTTCTCACTGCTCTACCTGTAATGCAGTTCTGACAGCACAGCAGACCGTCCCCGCTACGGGCCATACCGTGGTTGTGGATCAGGCGGTTGCGGCTACCTGTACTACCGCCGGAAAAACGGAAGGCTCCCACTGCGCTACCTGTAAAGCAGTGCTCAAGGCGCAGACGGCCATTCCTGCCACGGGTCACAGCTACAGCTCCAAGGTTACCACGGCGCCCACCTGTACTGCGGCAGGTGTAAAGACCTATACCTGCTCCAAGTGCTCTCATAGCTACTCGGAAGAGCTTGCCGCCAAGGGTCATACCACTGTGGTGGATGAGGCGATTGCTCCTACTTGCCTTGCTTCGGGCCTGACAGAGGGTTCTCATTGCTCTGTCTGCGGTGTGGTTTTGAAAGTACAGGAGGTTGTGGGTCGTCTGGGACATGACTACCGCTATACCGACCATGGAAATGGTACCCATACTGCCGCGTGCAGTCGTTGCGACAAGGCCGTGACGGAAGACCATATATTCGGCGAAGGCATCTGCATCTGCGGCGCAGAGGAAGTTGTTGCACCCACTGTGGATGAAACGATCAGGATTTATCACACTTTGGATTTGGCAAGTGATATTTCTATTACCTTTGCTGTTCCTATGTCTGCACTGGCAAGCTACGACAGCTATTATTTGGAATGTGTCCTGCCTGAGTATGAGAATAATACGCAGACGGGAGCTACCACTGTAAGAGTTGAGCCTGTAGCAAGCGGAAATTACTATTACTTCACTCTCACAGGTATTACTGCCGTGCGCATGGGTGATATGGTTGAGGCTGTTCTGCACATGACCAAAGGCGGTGCAGAGTACATCTCCAAGACCGACAGTTACAGCGTTGCTGCCTATGCTTATGGGATGCTGAACAGCACCACCGACAGCAAAATGCTGACCCTGTGTGCAGACCTGCTCCGCTACGGTGCAGAGGCACAGAGTTATAAGGGCTACCGCACCAACGCTTTGGTGGATGCGGCCATGACTGAGGAACACAAAGCCTATCTCAGCAGCACCGATGCTCTGACCTTCACCACGATTGACAGCTACCTTGGCGACCTTTCCAATCCCACGGTTACTTGGGTGGGAAAGACTCTCGACCTTGGCTCCAAGGTCGGCATGAAGTTCGTTTTCAATGCCAAGAGTTACAGCGGCAACATCACCAATCTGTCTATGAAGGTTTCCTATCAGGGAAGCAATGGTGAAACAAAGACTGTTACTCTGACGGGCGCAGAAGCCTACAATGCAAACGCAGGTTATTACAGTTTCACCTTCTACGGTTTGCTGGCTTCCGAACTTCGCACCATTGTCGATGTGGCAATTTACGAGGGCAATACCCAGCTCAGTGAAACGCTTCGCTACAGCGCGGAAACCTACGCCTCCAAAACGGTTGGCACAGCCCTCGAAACTCTCACCCGTGCTCTGTTCGCCTACTCCGACAGCGCAAAGGCTTTCTTCACCAAATAACACGGAAGTCCTGCCATAAAATTCGTAGGGGACGGCCTATGTGCCGTCCTCTACTTGCGTCTTGTTGGCACTTTCGAAAACCATCGCATCTGTCCCCCTTAGAAAACTCCTTGGGCTTTTTTAAAATTTATTTGCCGTTTTTGTCCAATTTTAACGCCGGAAGCCGTCTTAATAGATAGAGTGCACTCAGAAAAACAATGATTCGTATAAGAAAAGGAATTTTGCTATGAACTTTGATGAGCTGTTTTCCGCATATCATCGACAAATGCTGTTTGTGGCCAAGCAGATCTTGGATAATCAGGCTGATGCAGAGGATGCAGTACAGAATGCATTGCTAAAACTCTATCGAATCCGCAACAGCATTCCGGAAGACCCCCGTATTCTAAGAGCCTATGTCCTGACAGCAGCAAAACACGCTGCCTTGGATCTAAAAGGACGGGAACAGACGACGGTAAACATTGACGACCTTGTTCTTTCCGGAAAGGAAGATGCTTTCGATAAAATTGCCGCATCGGAGGATTATTCCCGCCTTTTGGCAACGATCAATGCCCTTCCCACACACTACAGGGATGTACTTATGCTCCGATATGTGCAGGAATTGAGCGTGAAGGAAATCGCACAGCTTCTGGGCAGAAAAGAGTGGGCGATCCGCAAACAGCTTATCAGAGGAAAAGCTCTGATTCAAGCAAATTATGAAAGGAGTTCACCATTATGAAATCTATGACACCATTTCAAGAAGCCCTTCTTGCTTCTGCAGAATCCCAATTTAAAGATGTACCGGCAGAGGATCAGATCGAAATCCAACCCTCTCCGGAATGGTACAGAAACCGCCCCGGAAGGAAAACGCACATGAAGCCCTTCCGTAAAGCCATACTCATTGCCGCCGCTGTAGCCCTGTTTGCCGGTGTTGCCTTAGCTGCTCATTTTTACACTCTTGGTAAGGTGGATGTCACAGCAGGGATCCTCCGATGCCCCCTTACGGCGGAAGAAATTACCGACGGTGCCTATGTTATAGATATCAAATTTCGGGAGGATTTTTCTAACAGCGATGCGCCGGACATCATCGAAACCTTTTATTTGCCCACCTTAGATGTATGTGAGAACGCAGAGCATAAAAACTATGAAGTAGGCGAGAACAGACTCGTCGCAGATTTTTCTGTGGCAGGACGGCAGATCCACTTCTTGCAGCGGCCTGCAAAATCCGTTCCGGACAATTACCCTATTTATTACATGCCCGATACCCTTCCGGAAACCCAAACGGAGATGTTACAGATTGGCAACTGTGAAGTTTTATCCCTGTCTGTCCAGTGGCAGTTCTCTTGGGAAGGAGAAACAGACAGACATACCGATCGTTATTGGTACTGGACTAACGGAGAGTATCTTTTTCAGTTAAGTGTAAGTGATAGCGGAACAACCGTTTACGATACCGATCTGGCATTTATGCAGCAGTTGATGGAAAGCGTGAAGCCGATAGAAGATATAAGCTCCTATTTTGGAAAATAATCTCATAAAACTGGGTCGGGAAACAGACTCCTTTGCTTCCTGACCTTTGATAATGCATCGTATTACACAAGAACAGCCTTGAAAGCCGAAGCTTTCAAGGCTGTTTTGCTTTTTTGAATCAGAAGATGCCCTGCTCCATCATTGCGGTGGCGACCTTCTTGAAGCCTGCGATGTTGGCACCGGCGACCAGGTCGTAGCCCAGGCCGTATTCCTCGGCGGCTTCCACAGACATAGCATGAATGACCTTCATGATGCCCTTCAGCTTCTCGTCAACCTCTTCGGCAGTCCAAACCAGACGCTCGGAGTTCTGGCTCATTTCCAGGCCGGAAACAGCAACGCCGCCGGCATTAACAGCCTTGGAGGGAGCGACGATCATGTGCTCCTGCTTGCGCAGGAAGTCCAGAGCGTCATTGGTGGTGGGCATATTGGCGACCTCGATGTAATACTTGACACGGGAGGCGGCGATCTTCTCAGCAGATTCCATGCGGACATCGTTCTGAGTAGCAGCAGGCATATAAATGTCCACATCCTTCACGCCCCAGCACTTCTCACCGGGAACGAACTCAACGCCGTACTTGTCAGCGTAGGGCTTGCAGTGCATGGGATCC
>JAZOAV010000105.1:0-30143 GCA_045595645.1 Faecousia sp. | reverse complement strand
TGCCGCAGTCCTTCATTCGATGGGCTGCGGTCGTGAGGACTGCGTAGCGGTCTATATTGAGCGAAGCACAGATGCCATTGTCGCCATCTATGCAGCCTTGGCTTGCGGAAGTGCCTATGTTCCCGTTGACCCCGCCGCAGGTCGCCAGCGTATTTCCTATATTCTGGAAAACTGCAAGGCAAAAGCAGTTCTGACGGCAGGGGCTTCGCCCGAAACACAGATTCCTACCGTGGATGTGCGCAATGTACCCACTGCAAGCTTCTGTCCTGCAGATCGTCAGCCCGAGGATTTGGCATATGTTATCTACACCTCCGGCACTACAGGTATGCCCAAGGGCGTTATGATCGAGGAGCATTCCATGCTCAATCATCTGGATACCCTCTTTGAGCATTACGGCTGCTGCTTGGGTCAGACTGTGCCCTTTATGACCAGCCATTGCTTCGACTTTTCTATTCCGATCGTTTTCTCTCTGTATTTCGGCATGACACTACTGCTGTGTCCCGATGTATTTGCTGTTGGGGCATATTTGGCACATGACCGTTTGGATTTCCTGCGTATGACACCGTCGCATTTCATGGCTGCGGCGGATATGCTCAAGCGCACCGCCTACGGCAAGGTCGATCACATGATTTTCGGCGGTGAAGCACTGACGGATGCCATGTGCAATAAGGTGCGTGAGGTGTTCGGTGAACAAGTACGCATCTATAACGAATACGGTCCAACAGAATTGACGGTATACACCACCTTTATGGAACTGCACAAGGGGCAGAGTACCGGTATCGGTCGCCCCTGTGCAGGAAGCACCGTCTATATTCTTGATGGCGAGCGTTTGTGTGCGCCCAACGAGATCGGCGAGCTTTGTTTTGCAGGGCCCAATGTGGCAAGAGGCTATTTTGCCGATGCCGAAAAGACCGCCGACCGCTTCTGCATGTACAACGGTGTACGCCTGTATCACACGGGAGACTTGGGCTACATGGACGAGGACGGTACTCTGTATTACGCAGGCCGCCGTGACAAGCAGATTAAAATTCGAGGCTTCCGTGTAGAACCGGAAGAAGTTTCGGGCGTTCTGCGCAAGCAGGAATTTGTCACCGATGCGGTTGTCATTGCTGTAAAAGCCGCCAATGGCGAACAGGAGCTTCATGCCTATTTGGTCGCGGATAAAACCTTGCATTTAGAGGAAATTGCACAGCGCATACGGGAGGATTTACCCTCTTACATGATTCCCTCTGCCATGCTGCAAATTCCCAAAATTCCCCTGACACCGAATGGAAAGTTGGACGAGCGAGCCCTTCCCGAAATTCAGAAAAAGCGCAGTCACACCCCTCCGCGCAATCAGACAGAAACGAAGCTCTGCGCCCTGTTTGGGGAGCTTTTGCGCTATGACGAAATAGGTATTGACGAGGATTTCTTCGCAATGGGCGGAAATTCCCTGGCAGCAATGGGTCTTTTGAACCGTTTAGCGGAAGAAGGCTATAAGCTCACTCTCGCCGATATTTTCACACATCCCACAGTACAGGAGCTTGCGCCCGTGCTTGCCCATCAGGAGGAAAAAGAACCGATTTCTCCTGCTCCTGTGCAAAAGGACTATCCTCTCTCCCCTTCTCAGGAGCAGATGTACTGGTTCTATCGCCTGGATCCCGACAGTTTGTCGTATCATATGCCTTGGCTCTTGCAGCTTGAGGAAGGCGTTACGCCGGAGGATATCCGCGTGGCAATGCAAAACATGGTGGATCGCCATGAAATCTTACGCACCCGCTTTATGGACCGTGATGGTGCAGCACGGCAAGAGGTATTACCTCAGCTTACGGTAACGATTCGCGTCATCGAAGAAGAAACTGCACTGAACAATGATATTTTACAGGAATTTTTGAAGCCTTTCATTTTGGAAAAGCCACCCCTTTTCCGCTTTACCATGCTTAAACAGGCAACAGGCTGGCTGCTCCTGACGGATATGCACCACATCATCCGTGACGGCTTGAGCTGTAGCATTTTCTTAGCAGAATATGCATCTCTGAGAGCGTCAAAAACACTGCCCGTGCCGATGTTGCAGTATAAGGATTACTGCGCATGGCTTGAAAACCGTGATTTATCCGCACAGGGCGCATTTTGGCGGGAGCAATTCCGTGTGCTTCCTGAGCCTTTGGCTTTGCCCACAGATTATCCCCGTCCTGCGGTCAGAACCTATGCAGGTGCTTGCGTGGAGAAAGCGGTGTCTGAGAAGCTGAAAGAAGCTCTCAGGCGGCTGGAAAAGCAAACCGGAACGACAGATTACATGATATTCCTCTCCGCTGCCATGATTCTCATGGGGCAGTACGCCCGTCAAGAGGATGTGGTTATCGGTAGCCCCTTGGCAGGCAGAGCCCATGAGGATTTGAGCCAAATGCTGGGCATTTTTATCAACACCTTACCCTTGCGCGCCTATCCCGAGGGACAGAAGACCTTGGAAGCTTTCTTGCGTGAGATCCGCAGCCTGTGCATCGGTGCCTATGCCCATCAGGAATATCCTCTGGCACAGTTGGTAGAGGACTGCGGGGCTTCCCGTGAATCCTCGCGCAATCCTCTGTATGATGTGATTTTGGTTCTGCAAAATAACGAGCATATGGACTTCAGTATGGGCGGCAAGCAGGTAAAGCGTTTGCCCCTGCATCAAGGAATGTCCAAGGTCGATCTGACCTTCCAAATTTTGGAGTCCAGAGACCATTTTAATATCATACTCGAATACAGCACGGAATTATTCTGTGCAGAGAGTGCAAATCGTATCTTAGACCATTACCTGACGCTGTTGGAGCGCATGACGGAGGGCTTATCCTTGCCTCTGCGAGAGCTGCTACCCCTGTCTGCCTCCGAGCGTGAGAAATTGATAGATCAGCCCATTTTGTTTGAAGCGCAGCTCCGAAGCGTAGTGGAGGACTTTGCGGCGCAGGCCGCCCTCTACCCCGACAAAATTGCTCTGCGGGATGGACTTCGGCAGTGGAGCTATCGGGAGTTACAGGACAAGGTGGCTCGTCTGGCGGGACATCTGCAGACCCTTGGCTTAAAATCCGGAGACTTTGCAGTTCTGCTGTGCGAGCGCAGTGCAGAATATCTGCTGGCAGTTTTGGCAGTGCTTCACTGCGGCGCAGCCTTTGTCCCCGTTGACCCGGAATACCCCGAAGATCGGATTCAGTTTATTTTGCAAGACAGCGAAGCTGTACTTGTTTTGACGGACAGAGCGGTGTCTGATTTCTCTGTGCCTGTGGTGCATCTGACCGAGGAATACCATGATGCCCCCATTGCCTTGGTAAAGGCGGCAGCAGAAAGCCCTGCTTACATGATCTATACCTCGGGCACAACCGGAAAGCCCAAGGGCGTTATGATTCCCAACCGCGCCCTGGCCCATTATATGGCTTACGCAAGTGCCCATTACTGCGACAGCAGCTTAGAGGTCGCCCTCTTTAGCAGTGTGTCCTTTGACTTGACCATTACCTCCACCTTCTTGGGACTGCTCAATGGCGGCACGACTACGGTTTATCGGGAAAGCCCCGATATTGCCCTTGCACGGATTTTAGCAGAAAACCGCACCACCTTCCTGAAGCTGACCCCCTCCCATCTGAAAATGATGGAGGAAATGCCCTGCGCCCCCAACAGCTCTCTGCGCCATATGGTTTTGGGTGGAGAAGTTCTGACCACGGACTTGGCAAAGCGGGCACAGCTCCGCTATGGCGCACAGCTTACCATCCACAACGAGTACGGTCCTACAGAGGCAACCGTAGGCTGCTGCGACTATTGCTACGATGCCTTGCGGGACACAGATGCTAGCGTCAGCATCGGAACGCCCATGAGTCATGCCCAAATCTATATCTTGCGAGACGATCAGCTTTGCCCCATTGGTATGCCGGGTGAGCTTTGCATTGCTGGCGCAGGTGTCGCATTAGGATACAAAAACCGCCCCGAATTAACATCAAAAGTGTTTGTGAAAAATCCCTTCGGGGAAGGTCTGCTCTATCGCACGGGCGATTTGGCTCGCTGGCGAGAGGACGGACGGCTGGAATTTATGGGGCGCATCGACGAACAAGTGAAGATTCGCGGCTATCGCATTGAACCGGAAGAGGTGCAGAAGGTTTTAGCTTCTGTAGAGGGTGTGCAGGCGGCATTGGTCGTTGCAGACCGTGAGGAAGCCATGCTCTGCGCTTATGTAGTTTCGGCACAGGAGCTTAACTTGGAGGCAATCAGACTTTCACTTGCCAAAGAGCTTCCTGCCTATATGCTCCCCCAATTCATTCTGCAAATCCCCGAAATTCCCCTGACCATTAACGGTAAGGTTGACAAGTCTGCCCTGCCTCGTGCAGAGCGGAAGAACAGCTACCGCACCCCCGAAACTGAGGAAGAAGTCTTGCTCTGTGAAGTGGTTGCAGAGCTGTTGGGCTTGGAGCAGGTCAGCCCTGAGGAGGACTTCTTTGCCCTCGGCGGCAACTCCCTCAAGCTTATGACCCTGCGTTTACGCTTGGAAAGCCGTACAGGCCGAGCCATATCCTTGACCGAGCTGTACCGTGAGCCCAAATTGGAGGCAAGTGCACGCCATATGGCGCAGGCTCCTAAGGCAGAATGTCCCATTCTTCCTGCGCAGAAGCAAGAGAGCTATCCCATGTCTGCCGTGCAGGAACGCCTATATGCCATCTATTTAGCAGAGCCTCAAAACCTCGCCTATAATCATCCCATGGGCATTGCTATTCACGGTGCCTTGGATGTACCCCGTTTGGAAGCTGCCTTCCATAAGCTGATAGAGCGGCACGAGGCACTTCGTACCCGCTTTGACGGAAAACGGCAATATATTGACGAAACAGTTTCGTTTACCCTGACACAAAGAAGCTGTCCCAATGCAGATGTGCAAAAGTTGTTAGACGAATTTGCACGCCCCTTCTGCTTGGAGCAGTCTCCCTTGCTCCGTGCTGAACTTGTCGCATTGGATAAGGAAGATTGGCTGCTGCTGACGGATGTGCATCACATTGTCGCGGACGGCATTTCCAAGAGCATTCTCAGCGAGGAATTGACCGCGCTGTACAACGAACAGCCCCTTGCCCCCCTTCCCCTGCAATATAAGGACTACAGCCAGTGGTTGTCTGAACATTCTCGCAGCGAAGGCGGCGAGTTCTGGGCGCAGATGTGCGCAGGCGAGCCGACGGAGCTGATTTACGACAAGGCAAGCACCAAGCTCCTTCGCAGAACTGCTCGCGAAGCCGTCCAAACCTTGAGCGAAGCGCAGACACACGCCCTTCGCAAGCTCTGTTTGGCTCAAGGCGTAACACCCTACATGTTCTTCCTTGCCGCATGGAGCTGGGTGCTCAGCGTGTATGCAAGAAGCGAGGATGTGACCGTCGGTACTTCCTTTGCAGGCAGAACACAGGCGAATTTGGAGCAGACGGTGGGTATGTTCGTGCACACCCTTCTCCTGCGCAGCCGGCCTTCGTGTGAAAAGTCTTTCAGCGATTATTTGCAAGAGGTCAAAGCACTTTGCACGCAGGCGCAGATCTATCAGGAAGAGGGCGAAACAGCTTTAAGAGAGGCTTTGGCATCTTGTAAGCTGTTCTATGCCTTCGAGGATGTGCCGCCCATGGACTTTGCCTTTGCTGGGACGACCTGCACTGTCGTGGAGCCTGAATCGGTGGAACTGCCCTTTGATATGACCTTCTTGGTGGAGGATCGCGCCTGCTACCGCCTGTGCTTGCAGTATTGCACCGAACTGTTCCACGGACACACCGCCGAAGGTATGTTGGAGCATTTGCTGGGGCTGCTGTCACAGGTTTTGCAGGATGCAAACTGCAAATTAGAACAGCTTCCCTTGATAACGGAACAGGAGCAACAGCTTTTGGCGCAATTCAACCACACGGAAGCAGAATTTGACCGAAATATCACGATTGCCGACCGGTTTGAATCGACTGTGTCGCAGTATGCCGAAAAAACGGCTCTGATTTTTGAAAATCAGAGTCTCAGCTATCGCGAGTTCAACGAAAGAGCAAACGGCATTGCCCACGAACTGCAAGCTCGTGGCATCGGTGTCGGTGATCGAGTGGCACTGATTTGCAAAAACTCTATGGAGCGGATGCTTGCCGTTTGGGGCACCATCAAGAGTGGTGCTGCCTATGTGCCCATTGAACCGGAGTTCCCCACCGAGCGTATTCACAGCATTTTAGAGGATTGCCAGCCTTGTTGCCTGCTCGTGTTTGGTGTGCAGATACAGTCCGAACTTCCTGTTTTGGATCTGACAGAGCTGCCCGCAATGCGTCAGGACAATCCTGTGCGCAAGCAGAAACAGACCGATCCCCTTTACTGCATCTACACCTCCGGCACGACAGGAAAACCCAAGGGGGTACTACTCTCGAACCGTGGTTTGGTCAACTTGGTAAATTACTACGAAAGGCGTCTTGGCTTCACTGACCGCGACCGTGTGTTGCAGTTTGCCAGTTATTGCTTTGATGCCTCCGTATCAGAAATGCTGATGGCTCTGGCCTTCGGTGGAACATTGATTCTGGCTTCGGACGCCCTGCGCCACGACAGCCGCCGCCTGTCTGAGTATTGCCGACAGGCAGAGGTCACTGTGGCAACCTTCCCGCCAAATCTTTACACGCAAATCGAGCCCTTCCCTGCGCGGCTGATTCTCACGGCAGGCTCTGCCTCTGACCCTGACACCGTGCGCCGCGGATCTGAAAAGGGCGCGTACATGAACGCTTACGGCCCCACAGAAGCCTCCATTTGTGCAACGGATTGGCTTTATGAGCCGAACAGCGAGATTCCCCAGCGAATTCCCATCGGCAAGCCCATCGACAATGTAAAAATACACATTCTGCAAGGCACTCGGCTGTGTGGTATCGGAATCCCTGGTGAACTGTGCATTTCCGGTGACAGCCTTGCACTGGAATATCTCAATCGACCCGAGCTGACCGCTGAAAAATTCACGCAGGTTGAGACTTGCTCTGCCCGCGTATACCGAACAGGCGACTTAGTGCGCTGGCTGCCCGACGGCAATTTGGATTATTTAGGACGCTGCGACGAGCAGGTAAAACTGCGCGGCTTCCGCATTGAATTGCAGGAAATCGCAAGCTGTCTGTGCGCCTTAGACGGCATTGAGGCGGCGACAGTGCGTTTGGTGAAGCTGAAGTCGGACACGCTGTGTGCCTACTATGTCTCCCATAAGTCTTATACTGCGGAAGAAATCAGAGCGTACCTCACAAACTATCTGCCTGACTACATGATTCCCGATGCCTATATTTCTTTGGATGAGCTGCCTGTAAATACCAGTGGCAAGATCGACAGCAAGCGTCTGCCTTTGCCGCAATTAGGCAGAGAAACCTCCTATTTGCCGCCCCAGACGCCGAAACAGGAGATTCTTTGCACGCTGTTTGAAGAAATTCTACAGGTGCGCCCCGTGGGTCGCGAGGATGATTTCTTCCGTCTTGGAGGGCAATCCTTAAAGGCCATGCTCCTGATGAACAGCGTGGAGGAACGCTTTGGATATCGACCCGCCTTTGCAGAAATTCTGCAAAACCCCACACCCTGTCAATTAGAACGCTTACTGCATCGGGCAACGCAGAGCTACGAACCCATTCCCTATGCACCCGAGGCATCCACCTATCCCGCTTCGGCAGTACAGGCGCGTTTTTACAGTATTCAAAAGGCGCAGCCTGACAGTGTTGCCTATAATGTCCCCTTCTGCCTGAAATTAGAGGGCAATCGGAGTCGTTTGTCATCGGTGCTGAACGAAGTATTTGCTGCCCACGAAGCCTTCCGTACTGCTTTTGCCGTTGAAAACGGACAGGTGGTGCAAAAACTCTTCCGCTTTGCCCCCATTCAAATTCCTGAGCGGGAATTGGGTGCGGACGAGACCCTTTCCGATGCTATGAGCAGCTTTGTGCGCCCCTTCTCCATGGAACAGGCTCCCCTTGTGCGTGCCTGCACGGTGCGCCGAGGCGACGAAGCATGGCTCCTGCTGGATATGCACCACAGCATTGTGGACGGTGCTTCCACTACCGTGCTGTCCCGCCATTTCCAAGCCGTCTATGACGGAAAGACCGTTGAGTCTCCCCGACAGTACCACGACTACAGCCTTTGGGATGCGCAGCAGGACAGAAGTGCGCATAAGGCATTTTGGGAAAATGCCCTTTCGGGCGAGCTGCCCCAGGTTTTGTTGCCCTATGAAAAAACACAGCTTCCGCCTGCGGGCGCACTGTGTACGCAACGCCTTTCCCCCACATTGACACAAGCCATTCGCAGCTTTGCCCGTGAAACAGGCTGTACCGAGTATATGCTGCTGCTATCGGCTGTGATGGTGGTTTTGGCTCGATACAGCAGCAGTGACGATGTGACCGTCGGCACCCCTGTTGCCAACCGTACGCACATAGACACAGCGCAGATGGTAGGCATGTTTGTCAATACCCTTCTGATGCGTGCCTACCCCAGGGCAGAACTCAGCTTTGCCGAATTTTTGTCACAGGTGAAGGAGTTTACCGTCAAAGCACTGGAATATCAGGACTATCCCTTTGATGCAGTGGTTGACTATTTGCGCAAAAACGGAAGCTACGAGGAAAGCAGCTTCCTGCCTGTGATGTTCAGTATGCAGGAGCAAGGCAAGCTCTCCTTCGGCGGCCAGGATTTCCGTGCAGAAGCCATGGAAGCGAACAACGGCGAAGGGAAATTTGACCTTTCTATTGATGTACTCACGGAAAAAGACGGCTATATTTTCTCTATGGACTATCGGACGCACAAGCTCAGCGAAGCGAGTGTGCGGCGGTTCTTCTCCCATGTGGAGCAGGTCTTGCAAACTGCTATGGCAAATCCCCAAACAAAGCTGGCAGAAATTGACATCCTCAGTACAGAAGAACGCAGCCGTATTTTGGATATCTTTAACCATACCGTTAAACATCCGACGGTAAGCTATTTGGAACTCCTTGACCGTCAGGTGGAAAAGACTCCCAATGCACTTGCTGTGGTTCATCGTGAAAAAAGGCTGACTTACGCACAGTTAGATGCGCTAAGTGACCGCTTGGCATGGTCTCTCCGTGATGCCGGAGTGCAAAACGGTCAAAATGTGGCCATCTTCTCCCATTTTGACGAGGATATGTTTGTGGGAGCCTTGGGCATTATGAAGGCAGGCTGTGCCTATGTCCCCGTAGATCCCAAATACCCCGAACAGCGCATCGCTTATATGCTCGAGGATTGCGGTGCTCACTGCATTGTCTGTTCGCAGGGCTTGGATATTTCCTGCGAACTGCCGAAGATCACTATCGAGAAGCAAGCGGAAAATGTGCCGTCCTTCCCTGTGGAGTACGATACAGAAGCCCTCGCCTATGTCATCTACACCTCCGGCTCCACCGGTCAGCCCAAGGGCGTTATGGTGAGTCAGGGTGCATTGGGCAATATGGTGCAGTGGCACAATCGTTACTATCAAATGAAAGAGGGGGATCGAAGCTGTAAGTATGCCAGCTTCAGCTTTGATGCCTCTGTTCACGAGATGTATCCCCAGTTAGCGGCCGGTGCGGAAATCCACATCATTGCCGAGGATATCCGCATGGATATGTTTGCCATCAACCGCTATCTGACGGAGAATCACATCAATATCGGATTCTTGCCCACGCCCATCTGCGAGCAGTTTGTGAAGCTGGAAAATCACAGCTTGGAAAAGCTGATTGCAGGCGGCGACCGCATGACGCGGCACAGCAAGAATTACACACTTTATAATAACTACGGCCCGACGGAAAATACCGTCGTCAGTACCGTCTATGAGGTGCAGGGACATGAGAGCATTATCCCCATCGGCAAGCCTATTGACGGCACACGAGTCTATGTTCTGAGCAAGGAAGGTCAACTCCAGCCCATCGGCGTGACAGGAGAATTGGTACTTGCGGGACGCAGCTTGGCAAGAGGCTATTTGCACAAGCCCGAGCTGACGGCACAGCGTTTTGTGGACGATCCCTTCTTCCCCGGCGAAAAAATGTATCTCACGGGAGATACAGGTCGATGGACAGAAAGCGGAGATTTGCTCTACGAGGGCCGCATAGACGACCAATACAAGATCCGCGGAAATCGCGTGGAGATCGGCGAGATCGAATCGGCTGCCCAGGCATTGGCCTCACAGGCGAGAGTAAGGGTTTTAGACGGCAGATTGGTGCTATATGTGGAAGGCAGTGTGCAAGAAAACACTCTGCGGGAGCATCTGCGCCGCCATTTACCCGAATATATGCTTCCCGAAGCCTATGTTTTCGTGGAAAAGCTCTTGTATACTGTTAACAGCAAGCCTGATTTTGATGCCATGCCCGCACCACAGTTTGCGAAAGCAAACAGAGAATTTGTGCCCATTGAAGATTCCATAGAGGCAGAAATTGCACAAATGTGGAAGGAAACCCTGGAAATGGAGGAAGTGGGCAGATTTGACAACTTCTTCGAGCTGGGAGGCAACTCTCTGCGCATCACCCTTCTCCATTACGCCATCGAAAAGGCATATCCCAATCAGCTCAGCGTGGGAGATTTGTTCGCCAATCCTACCGTTGCAACGATGGCGCAGGCCCTGCGCCGAAAGCTGGCAGTCAAACCCTCTCGTGAGCCTTGCTTGCTCAGCTTACAGGAGGGGCGCGGCGGCAGTGTGAGCGGGACAGTGCCCACTGCGAAGGAGTCTGTGTATCTTGCGGCACTTGCCTACACCTTGAAGCGATGCGGAAAATGCAGAGAGGCTGTCATTTACTTTGAGGCAGAGCCAAATCTTTTGCGCTGCTACAAATTCGATATGCAAGAGCTGGAAACTGCCACACAACTGCTGTCCGCGGCAGAGGAACAGGGTGGCGCACCGCTGACTTCCCTCGGCAGCAAAGAGGAACGAGAGGAAAAAAGAGCCTTTACCGTTCTGTTAAGTCCCTATGGCAACCACGAAGAGCTTGATTTGGTATTCTGCGTGGAAAACGGGAAAATCAGCCTGCATGAGAATTGCAGCCGTGTGTCAATGACCGCCTTGGAGCAGCTTGCGCAGGTATTCGCAAAGTCCTGCACGCTGTTTGCGCAGGTTGCGGAGCAAAGACCGAAGCGGTATCCCCTTTCCTCTCAGCAAAGCCGTATTTATATTGCACAGAGTGTTTTGGCAGAGAAGAATGCTTATCATATTCCCATGGCGTTTTGTCTGCCTGCCCATACGGATATTGACCGCCTTTGCCATGCCCTGAACGCACTGGTCAACCGCTACGACATTTTCCGCACCTCCTTCCATTTGGAGGACGGGCAGTTGTGGCAAAAGGTCGCTGAAAAAGTCCATTTTGCGCCACAGGTGCGCGAATGTGGGGAATATGATCCCCAAAGCTTTACCATAGGAGAAGCCTTTGACTTGACCCAAGCCCCACTTTTGCGGGCACAGATTGTAAAAACACCGCAGACTGTATATCTTCTGCTGGAAACGCACCACATTATTTTTGACGGTGCAAGTTTGGATATTCTGCGCAAGGAGCTTGTACGGCTTTATCAAGGCGAGAGCCTTCCCCCTGTGACCTTGCAGTATCCCGAGTGCTGTTTATGGAAGCAGGACAGGCAAGAGGACTATTGGAAGAGTCGCTTTGCGCAAGGGGTTCCTACCTTAGATTTGCCGACAGACAAAGCGCGCAGTCAGAACAGGAGCTACCGTTGCGGTATACAGACGGTAGAGCTTGACGAAGCCTTGCTCACTCGGCTGCAACAGCTTGCTGCACAGCTTGGTGCAACAGAGTTTGCCCTGTTTACAGCGGCAGCCCATCTGCTCTTTAGCCGCTATTGCGGACAAAAGCACACCGTATTGGGTACAGCCATGGCGGGCAGAACACAGGCACGCTTGCAAAATGTGCCGGGTATGTTTGTCAACACTGTAGCTCTGACAGCACATATTCTGCCGGACGAGAGCTTTGCGGCATTCCTGAAGCAGGTCAGTCAAAGCATTGCGGAGGCAGAGGAGCATCAGTCCTATCCCTTTGCCGACCTGATTCGCTTGTTGGGCTTGGAATCTGACGGCTCCAGAACCCCCTTGATTGATGTTTCCATCGCATTTGAGGAAGAAGCTGTGACGGACTTCCCACAAATTGAACTTCCGTCAAGAATAGAAAAATTCGATATGAGCCTTCGCTGCTTGCGTAAGGGACGCTCTGCCCGATTGGAATTGAGCTATTGCCTCGATTTGTTCCATGAGGAAACGGCTCGCCGTCTGCTGGAAAGCCTTTTGACGATTTTCCAAGAGCTTCGCCCGAATAGTTTGCTGCGGGAGCTGACTGCCCTGAGCCAAAATCAAAGGCAGTACCTTGATGCTTGCAACCAAACCGATGCAGATTATCCGCAGCATATGACGGTTTGTGATATGCTCGACCGCTTTGCGCACAGCGAAAAAACCGCCGTGGTTTTCGAGGAAAAAAGCCTGAGCTACCGTGAGCTGTTGGAGCAAAGCTGCAATATTGCGGGTCTTTTGCAGAACAATTCCTTGAAGCACGAAGAAATCGTAGGCGTATTTTTGCCCCGTGGCTTGGAAATGTACCCGGTTATTTTAGGTATTTTGAAGGCCGGCGGTGCATATCTGCCCATGGATCCCGCGTATCCCGATGTGCGACTGCAATATATGGTGCAGGACAGCGGCCTACGCTATGTCTTTACCACACGGGAGCTGGCACCCCGTTTGCAGGGGCTTTGCAAGACCATCTTTGTAGATGAACTGCCTTCTGCCCCCTACAAGACGGTAACCATTCAGCCTGACCAGCTGGCATATGTGATTTATACCTCGGGTTCCTCCGGCAAACCCAAGGGCGTGCTGGTAGAACACGGCAGCCTGACAAACATGGTCTTGTGGCATCAGCGCAGATTTGGACACTGCGAACAAGATGTCTCCCCCCAGTATGCGGGCTTGGGCTTTGATGCTACAGTTTGGGAAATCTTCCCCTACTTGTCTGTGGGCGCAACCATCCATGTCATTCCCCAGAGCTTGCGCCTGGACATGGAAGCCCTCAACGCCTACTTTGAAACAAAAGGCGTGACCATCAGCTATCTGCCGACCCAAATCTGCGAGCAGTTTATGAAGCTGGAAAATCACAGTCTGCGCATTTTGCATACAGCGGGCGACAAGCTCAAGCATTTCCAAAAGCGGAGCTATCGTCTGATGAACAACTACGGACCCACGGAAAATACCGTGGTTGCCACCACGGCAGAGCTGACAGAGGATTCCTGGAATCTGCCCATCGGACAACCCATGGATAATTGCAAGGTATATGTTTTAGATGAAGACGGTATCCTTCTGCCCCCCGGGGCCCGTGGCGAGCTGTGCCTGACAGGACACAGCGTTGCAAGAGGCTATTTGCACCATCCCGAGGAAAACAAATTCCTCCCCAACCCCTTCGGAGAAGGGCGCATGTACAAAACAGGAGATTTGGTTCGTTGGAATGTCAACGGCGAGCTGGAATTTTTGGGCAGAAACGACCATCAGGTAAAAATTCGTGGCAACCGAATCGAATGTGGAGAGGTGGAAGCGGTGCTTGCAAAGCTTCCCCAGATCACCCAGTGTGCGGTGACCGTTCAGACAAGAGCAAACGGCGAAAATTATCTGGCGGCCTATGTCTGCGGATCTGAAAGCCTGCATCTGCCTGCCATTACAGCAGAGCTGTCACGGAAGCTGCCCCAATATATGGTGCCCTCCGTGCTGATGCAGCTACCTGCACTGCCTCTGACCCCCAACGGAAAGTTGGATCGTGCAGCCCTGCCGCAGAAAGAGGAATCACAGGAAAGCACCGCCCTGCCGACGACAGAACTGCAAAAGGAGCTGGCAAGTCTGTGGAAGGAGCTGCTACAAGGCGATGAGCCGGGTATTGACCAGAGCTTCTTCTCCTTGGGCGGCACATCCGTCTTAATGATCAGCCTGCAACGAGGGATACAGGAACGCTTCGGACAACGAGTGTCTGTTGCAGAGCTGTTTGCAAATCCTACGATTGAAAAGCAGGAGCTCTTGTTACAGCATAGCCAAGGACTTACCTTGAAGGGCTTACCGCTGCCCTCCAATTTGGGAACGGGCGGAGGCCGCATTCTGAAGCTGTCTGCACGCTGTACAAAGACATTGTGGCAGATGGGCGAAAAGAAGGCTTTCCAAGTAGGCTTGACTGCCTTCAGCTATGTGCTGTGTGCCCTCAGTAAGCAAAGCTGTGTTCCCATGCAGGGAAGAAACAAAACGGAGCTGTTCGCAGGAGAGCTTGACTTTAGTGGTATCGGACAATTCCACCAAGCCCTCGAACGGGTAGAACAGACACAAATGCGGATGCTTGCTTTACAAATGCAAAACTTGCGTATAGAAAAACAGGCAGGACAGCGCGTTCCGCTCTTTGTTTGGAATGATACGGCGCATAGCCCTGTTGACGACAGAGCGGACATGGTTCTGCGGCTGTGCCTCAGTGCAACAGAGGCGAGCTTGCGCACGGATCATCCCAGAGATGCCGCAATCGCCGCCGCAATGGCACAGATTTTAGAAAAATTGTCAAATTAGAAAGGGAGAATGAGTATGGAGCTTGATTTTTCCATGCCACTGTCTCAACTGAATGTAGAGCCCTCGGACACGGAAGCAATCGCCATCGTGGGTATGTCCTTACAGGTGGGTGCCGCCACCTCCGAGGAGGAATTTTGGCAAATGCTCTGTCGGGGCGAAGACATGATTCGCGACTTCCCCGAGGAACGGAAAGTAGAAGTCGCTCCCTTTCGGGAGCGGCTCTACGGCAAGGCTTCGTATGTCCCTCGTGCATACTTGCCGCAAATCAGCCAATTTGATGCGGATTATTTCCGTCTGACTCCCCTTGAGGCTCAGATGATGAGTCCGGAACAACGGCTTTTCCTGGAATCTGCCTTTTCCTGCTTACAAAATGCAGGATATGAAAGCAGGATTCGCGGAAGTCGCACCGGTGTATATGTGGGCTACAGCAATCCTGCCCTGAGCTATGAACAGCTCATCGATATGGGAATGGGTGACACGGACTATGCCGCCGGCGTAAAAATCTCCGGCAATGTAGAGTCTATGATTGCGGCTCGTGTGAGCTATCTGCTGGACCTGCAAGGTCCTGCTATGCTTGTCAACACGGCGTGTTCTTCTTCCCTGAGTGCATTGCATCTTGCATGCAATGCACTCAAGGCGGGAGAAATTGATGCCGCATTGGTTGGAGCGGTGAAGATTTATTTGGTACCCGGCACGGTCGGAAACAGCGGCATACAAATCGCTTCTGCAACTGGCCGCACAAAGACCTTTGATGCACAGGCCGATGGAACCGGCGGTGGCGAGGGAGTCATCACCCTTTTGCTGAAGCCCCTCTCCTTGGCACTGGCTGACGGGGACAATATTCGTGCGGTCATCCGCGGCAGCCGTCTGAATCAGGACGGTGCATCCATGGGCATCACTGCGCCCAATCCCGAGGCGCAGGCACGCTTGCTCCGTGAGTGCTGGCGGGAATGTGGCGTCGAACCGGAGGAGCTGACTTATTTGGAAGCCCACGGAACAGGCACAAGGCTGGGTGATCCCGTGGAATTGGAAGCCATTACGAAAGCCTTTGCCGATTATACGAATAAGCGGCAGTTTTGCGCTATCGGTTCGGTAAAATCCAATGTGGGACATTTGGATTGCGCAGCAGGTCTGGTGGGCATTGCAAAAGCGGTGCTGATGCTGGAAAAGGGAAAAATTCCTCCCACATTGCATTTCCAAACACCCAACAGCCAAATCGACTTCATCCATTCTCCTGTCTATGTCTGCGATAAATTGGAGGACTGGAATCCGCCCCAGGGACGCAAATGCGGTGTTAGCTCCTTCGGTATCAGTGGCACCAACGGCCATGTGGTACTGGAAGAAGCCCCAAAGCAGGAAAGATCGAGCGTTTCAGGAGAAAGCTCGCTGTTGCTGATTTCGGGGCAAACGGAAGAATGTCTTTTGGAGAACTGGCGGCGTTTGCGCAGCTATGCCCAGACTCAACAGCCCAACCTGCGTGAGTTCTGTTATTCTGCCGCTGTAGGCAGATCCCACCGTCCTTGGAGAGCGGCAATCGTACTCCACAGCTTGGAGCAATTCATTTCAATGGAGCCTGATACAAACGCCCAAGCAGGTTGTTATGTCGGACATTCCAAGGCATCAGCAACACTCCAATCTGCCCATGATGATTTGGAATCGTTGGCGCAGGGCTTTGTGAACGGTGGAAACTACCCTTGGACGGAACTCTACGGTGCTTGCCAATGTCTCTCCCTTCCCTCCTTTGCCTTTGACCATAAACGCTATTGGGTGGAGCATCATGCTCTGCAAGCCCCCACGCGGAAGCTTGCGCCTTGCATCGATGAGCATATCGAGTTATCTGACGGTAGCAGCCTATTCCGCTACCGCTTGTCTACCGCGCAGTGCTGGGAGCTTCGAGAGCATACGCTCGAGGGAACCCATATTCTCCCTGGTACGGTATATATTGAAATGATGCTGGAAGCAGGAAACCATTTGTTTGCAGACGAGGCGTTTGTATTGCAGGATGTAATGTTCCTCAGCTCCTATGCCTGCAAAACAGAGGATATTGCAGAGCTTCAAATTGCGGTGCAGCCTAAGGCAGAGGGCTTTTCCCTGCAAATCAGCAGTAAGAAGCAGGACGAAAGCACTTGGGAGCGCCACGCAGAAGGCCTTTTGCTCCCCAGCCAAGGGAACAGACCACAGCGGACGGATATTTCGGAGCTTCTGGCGCATAAGGGTGAACCTCAGGTCATAGAACGACAAAACAACGGCCCTATTAAGATCAGCCAACGCTGGCTGAGCTTAGACAAGCTCTGGAAAACGGATGAAACCATGACCGCCCATTTTTCTCTGCAAGAGCAATATCGCAGCAATTTGCAGAGCTATTGTGCCTATCCGTCCTTGCTGGACGGTGCGGTAAACGCTGCCAATATTCTCCATTCAGGTGGTTTTTGCCTGCCGTTTTCCTATAAAAAAGCAGCATTTTTCAGGCAACTGCCTGCCTCCTTCTACAGCAAGGCAGTAGCGTACTCTGAAAATCGCTTGCAGAAAAAAATCTTTACTTATGATGTAACGCTTTATACCGATGCGGGTGAGACGATCGCCCAAATCGAAGGTTATACCCTGAAAAAGGTGGAGCAGCTGGGAGATGTTTTGCATGAAAATCGCTACCATCACCTACAGTGGGTCGAAAAACCCTTGTCAGTTTCGGACACACCCCAAAAAATTCTACTCTTATGCTCCCCTGAACAGGAAACTCTTCCCCTGCTGAAAGAACTGTCGCACCAGGTGCAAACATTTGTATGGACATGGGACGGCAAGTGGAACGAGAGCGTTCTGCCACAGGGAATCGACCATATTCTATTCTGTCTTGGCTATACACAAAGAGAGCAGGAGGATGTTTCCCTCTTTAAAAGTCTGTACGAATTTTTGAAGCAGACAGGTTCCTTGCCCGTCGGCTGTGGATTAACCATTTTGACATCCCATGGTGCCCCTGTAAAGGACGAAGCTGTTCTTGCAACGCACACTGGTCTTTTGGGCATGGGAAAGAGCCTGCGTTTGGAGTGGCCGAGAATCAGAGCCATCGACGCAGATGAAATACTGACCGCCCAGGAGTTGTTACAGGAGCTGTCTCAAAACGATTATTGCGCCGCTTGGCGGCAAGGTCAGCGGTATGTGGAAAAAATGCTGCCCTATCAGCCCAAGGAACAAAGTGTGAACTTTGTAAACGAGGGCACTTATGTGATAAGCGGCGGTTTTGGCGGCATGGGCTCCACCTTCTGGCAAGCACTGCACCGTGCTTGTCCCGCTGCCCACATTGCCTTGCTCCAAAGAAGCGAGCATTCCCGGGAGCTTCCCTCCCATGTGCATACCTACAGCGTGGATCTTGCAGACAGAGAGCAGGTAGAAGCTTGCTTTGCGCAGATACGCAGAGAACTGCCGCCCATTCGTGGTGTCATCCACACGGCGGGTGTTGCTGGCGGACAGTTTGTTGCCACAGGAAGCTGGGATGCTTTTGAAAAGGTTCTGCAACCTAAAGTACAGGGAACATGGAATCTTCTCCACTGTACTGAGGACTGCGACTTGGATTTCTTTGTGCTTTGCTCGTCCATGTCGGCTGTGTTTGGCGCAACGGGACAAAGTGATTATACCGCCGCCAATGCCTTTATGGACGGTGTCGCCCACGCCCTGAGAAAGCAGGGCAAGCCCGCGCTGAGCATCAACTGGAGCGGTTGGAAGGATGTAGGCATGGCGGTTGCCAACAGCGTGGATCCCAATGCAAGTCCCCTATCCTTCCTGACACAGGAAGAAGGCTGGCAGAGCTTGTGTACTGCCATCGCCTCCAAGGAAGCCCAGCTTTTGATCGGTACTGTGACAGGCGCACTGACGGCAAACACTCTGGACTTAACGGCTTATCAGCAAGAGAGCAAGGCAGTCTCCACACCGGCAGCACAGCAAATTCGGATTTTAGGCAAGGGCGGGGCACCTTTAAGCCAGACAGAGCGACGCGTTGCCGAGGTCTGGGCGCAGACCTTGGGTTTGCAGGAGGTACAGCTTCACGAGCCGTTTTTCGATGCGGGAGGCAGTTCCCTTCTGATTTCCTATCTGTTTAAAAAATTAGACGAGGTTTACCCGGGAGTGATTGATATTACGGGTTTGTTCGTCCATGACACAGTGGCGAACATTGCGGCATATATCGATAGCCGCATGGCCACCGAAGAAGAGGCTCCCTTGGAGCAAATTGAGCAGGATGTGGAGACCCTTGTGGGTCAATTTGTCAGCGGTTCACTGAGCGAGGATGAGCTGGAAGCCCTGCTGGAAAGCCTTTGATACGAGGTGTTGACTATGAAACAAGTTACAAAATATATTCTGTCTCAGCTTGCAGCCAAAAATCTCTCTGAGACACAGGCAGTGCAACTGCTCAAAGAGCTAAAAGCGGCCGAGCCGAAGACCGAGCGTGACATTGCTGTGATCGGTATGTCCTGCCGTCTGCCCATGGCAAACAATCCCGAGGAATTTTGGGACAATTTGATCAACGGCCGCAACTGCTTTGTCGCCAAACCCTCCTGCAAGAAGCAGGGCGAAAAGGTTATCGGCCATCCTTTGTATGCAGACCTCTTTGAAGTGGAAGCATATCACAAGGGGCAGGAAAATTTAGAGGACTATGTTGCTCCCTATATCGAGGATGTTGACCGTTTCGATGCAAAGTTCTTCAACATTCTGCCCAGAGAGGCACAGTGCATCGACCCTGCCCAGCGAGTGTTCTTGGAGCTGGCATGGGCGGCTATAGAGGATGCGGGCTACAGTACTGAGCAGATAAAAAACACACTGACGGGTGTGTATGTGGGCAAGGACTATTCCAACCCCAGCCATTACCGCCTGATCACCCAGCCCGACCCTCTGAAATCCACAGGAACATGGGAAGGCTTCCTGTCAAGCCGTCTGAACTATTTCCTCAATCTCAGAGGCCCGTCCATGGTAATCGATACCGCCTGTTCATCGGGCATGGTTGCCCTGCATCAGGCGTGCCACGCCCTGCGCAGCGGCGAATGCAATATGGCTTTGGTCGGCGGTGTTGCCATCGGCTGTGGCGGCGAGGGTAAAAAGGAAAGCGGCGAATTGTCCGCAGTCGGAGCTGTCAGCTCTAAGGACAACCGCGTGCGCACCTTTGACGATAAGTGCTCCGGCTCCGTATTCGGAGAAGGTGTCGCTGTTGTAATGCTCAAGCCTTTGAAACAGGCAATGGAGGACGGAGATCACATTTATGGCGTGATCAAGGGCAGTGCCCTCAACAATGACGGCACCTCCAGCGGCATTTCTGCGCCGAATCCCTTGGCGCAGGAAGCCTTGATCGTCCAAGCTTGGAAAAATGCCGGTGTCAATCCCGAGACGATTCAGTATGTGGAAGCCCACGGTACGGGCACAAAATTAGGCGATCCCATTGAAATCACGGGTTTGGATAACGCCTTCCGTAAATATACGAGAAAGAAGCAATTCTGCGGCATCGGGTCTGCCAAGACGAATATTGGCCACTTGGTTGCCGCATCCGGCCTCGCAGGTCTGATTAAGGTGCTTCTGTCCTTAAAGCATGAGTGCATCCCTCCCAGCTTGAATTTTGCTGAGCCCAACCGACACATCGATTTTTGCAACTCCGGTCTGTATGTGGTTGATCGTCCGACAGCGTGGAAGGTATCCGACACGCCCCGCCGTGCGGGAATCAACTCCTTCGGCTTGAGCGGTACGAACTGCCATGTGATCGTGGAGCAAGCCCCCATTCAGCAAGCCCGTGTATCTACCGCTAAGCAAGAGGTCGTTTGTATTTGCGCAAAGACACGCCATTCCCTGCAAGGGCTTTTGGAGGATTACCTGACCTTCTTAACTCGTAACAAAGACTTACCCATCGAGGATATTGCCTACACTGCAAATACAGGAAGAGGCCATTATGCGTGGAGAACAGCCATCGTGGCGGATTCTGCACAACAGCTTCGCACGAAGATAGAACTGCTTCTGCAAAATCAGCTTCGCTCCTTGCCCGAGGAGGGTATTTTCTGCGGCGGTCACAAAATCGTTGCAGAGGGTCGCTCGGAATACGCAGAAGGCGAGCTGACAGAGGCACAGGCCCTCGCATACACCCGTCAGGCAGAAAGTGCAACCGGCAATCTGCCACTTTTGTGCCAGAATTATGTTCTTGGTGCATCTGTTTCATGGGAGCGGCTCTATCCTGCGGGTCAACGCATCAGCTTGCCGACCTATCACTTTGAACGCACCTTGTGCTGGGCAGAGCCGAAGCAGGCACCGACAGTGCAGCAGTCGTCCGAGCCCATCAGTGCCCATGTGGAACGCTGCTTGGCAGAGTCTATGGATTTGTCTATCTATGCCCTGCGCTTTTCTTTGGAGGATTGGGTGCTGCAAGAGCATAAAATTGCCGGAAATCATATTGTTCCCGGCACTGCCTATCTGGACTGCTTGACCCGCCTGTTCCGCAAGAAATACGATCGCGGAATTTGTGTGGATTCCATTGTGTTCCTAACACCCCTGACCATCACAGCAGAAGCGAAAGAGATTCAACTCAAGCTCGTCCATGAAGCAGAAGCCTTCCGTTTTCAGGTGCTCAGCAAACAGGATGCCCAGTGGTTCGTTCACTGCGAGGGCAGTCTGCATTTGTCAGAGGACACGAATGCCCGTGTGAATGCCGCTGAATTCCTGCAAGAGTGCAAAGAGCAGTTGTACATCGATGTGACGGAAAATGACGGCGAGACCGCCGTGGGTCCCCGTTGGGATTGTTGTAAAGCTTTACACGCCTGTAAGGACGGCTATTTGCTGGAGTTAGAGCTTGCAGACCGTTTCCACGACGATTTAAAGCGTTATGACTATCATCCCGCAATGGCAGATGTGTGCATGAATTTAGCGGCACAGTTCAATTACCATTCCAATCTGTACCTGCCTCTGCAATACAAACAGTTGCGCATCTACCGCCCCTTGCCTGCTCATTTCTATTGCTATTTCCGTCCGTTAAGCGCAAATGGCAGAGAGACCTTCTCTTTTGCCGTGCAGATGTTTACGGAAAACGGAGAGATTTTGGCTGAAACTGCGGAATATACGACGAAGCGTGTAGAGCAATATCAAAGCTTCTTTGCAAATCGTTTTTATCAGGTAAAATGGCAAAGGAGAGAAGAACCCCTCTCCGCCTTACCGCCGCAGGTAATGGCATTATTCCACAAGGGTGGAAATCCCGAGTTGACTGACGGCCTGCAAGAAGCAGGACATCGTCTGCTCCATGTTGCCCCCGCAGATTGCTTTGCTTGCTTGGGGGATGGCCATTATACCGTCGCCCCCACAACGGAAAGCTATACGCAGCTGTTAACTGCCTTGGCACAAGAGGGCTGCTCCCGCATCATTCATGGTTGGAATTTAGAAGGCTCCACGGACTTAAACGAGAGTGTTTGGTCTGCGTTCCATTTGGCGAAGGCAGCAGCTATGCAAACCAATTTCTTTGATGTGGTTTTGACTGCGAAACATACACAACGCATCATTGACAGCGAAACAGAGCTGTGCCCCGATGCAGCAGCATTTTTGGCGATGGCTAAGAGCATTCCCGATGAATTGGGCTGTCTGAACATGCGTGCCGTAGACACGGACAACGCCTATTCTCCCGCATTTTTGCAGGAGTTATGCGGACACAGCAATGTACGCACCACTGCCATTCGTGGAGAAGCGGCGTATACACCCATTTTGCGAGAGCTGGCGGGCGAAACGGAAGCGCATTTTACGCCTACGCAAGGTGGCGTGTATCTCATCACCGGCGGCAGCGGCGGTCTTGGCTTAGAAATTGCCAAATGGCTGGCAGAAAAGGGTGCCTCCTGTCTGCACTTGCTTGGCCGCAGACCCTTGGCAGAAGTACCCTGTGCGGATGAAAAACAGGAACGCTTACGGCGCACGGTGGACGAGCTGCGCAAGAGCTGTCGTGTTTGCTATCACGCACTGGATGTTGCAGATGCAACAGCAATGGAGGAATTAGGCCGCTCCATCGAAGCCTTGGACGGCATCTTCCATTGTGCGGGCGTTGCCGGAAAAGGTATGCTCCTGTCTAAAGAGGAACGTCAGTTCCGTCAAGTTTTGGAACCGAAATTGCAAGGCACATGGAATTTGCACCGTTTGCCTGTTCAACCCAAGTATTTTGTGCTGTTTTCTTCCATTCAGACCCTGTTTGGCGGTGCAGGACAGTGTGACTATGTAGCCGCAAACGCCTTCTTAGATGCTTTTGCTGACTATCGTCATAGTTTGGGTTTGCCCGCAACCGTCATGAACTGGCCTGCGTGGAAGCAGGTCGGTATGGCTGCCGATATGCAGGTTGCCGACTCCCGCAGCTTTTTCCGTGCCCTTTCTCCGAGCCGTGGAATTTCCGCCTTGGAAACTGCATTAGCTTCAAACTATAGTGGCGTCATTCCCGGTGGCTTGGACGAAGATTTCCTCGCCCAAGAGCTTGCTCACTTCCCTATTGAGTTGGATGCATCCCTTCGTCCGAGAGAGCGTGCGAAGGAAAGTGCGAAAGCAGCCCAGCAGCAAACTATTCTGTTGTTGGGTAAGGACCCGGGCAGCTTTACAGATACCGAGCGTGAGGTTGCACAGCTCTATGCGCAGACTATAGGTCTTTCGGAAATTGATGTCTTTGACAGCATCAATGCTATGGGCGGCGATTCCATTGTTTCCATGGAGATTTTGAAGGCACTGAATCAGCGTTACGGCAATCATCTGAGTGCGGCTGATATGTTCACCTACGCCTCCGTCAGCAATATGGCTGCACATATCGACACTTTACTCCAACCTGTATAAAAATGTCCGTCTTTGGAATCAAAATAACAGCAAAGGGCAAGGCGATTTTCGCCCTGCCCTTTGTGCAATACACAAAAAAGGAGGAACCCACATGAAACACATGCTATTAAAACGCGCGATCTCAACACTGCTGATTCTGTGCGTGCTGGTCGGTCTGATGGCGACTGTTTCTCCACCTGCACAGGCGGCAACGGTCAGCACAACCGCTTCGGAGATCGATGCGCTGTTTTCCGCGCGTTCAAAGGGACAGCATCCAAGAGTTTTAGCGAACAACGATGATTTTGCCCGCATCCGTAGTCTGATCCGAACAGATGACTATATGAAGGTCACCTATGCACGACTCTACGAATACTGTAACGCACAGATCGACCAACCCGTTTCTGTTTACGATATTGCGGACGGTGTACACCTTTTGAATGAATCCAGAACGGCAAGTCAGCGCATCGTTTGGATGGCAATGGTATATCATCTCAGCGGGGAGCGGCGTTTTGCCGAGCGTGCCATCGATGAATTGATGGCTGTTTGTGCTTTCCCCGACTGGGACCCGAAGCACTACCTTGATGTCGGTCAAATGGCATACGGTGTCGGCCTGGGCTATGACTGGCTCTATTATGAGATGACCGCAGCGCAGCGCAAGGCGATTGAAGATGCCGTTTACAACTACGCCATCTCTACCTCCCCGGGGCAGTGGTACAAGACTTTAACCTCCAACTGGAATATGTGGTGTCACGGTGGCGTTGCTGTTGCCGCCTGCGCGATCTACGAGGCATATCCCGCCGAGTGTGCCGCATTTTTGCAGGATGCGGTGACAGATATTCAGAAGTCTCTCGAGGTCTTTGCACCTATGGGTGCTTACCCCGAAGGCCCAGGCTATTCCCAGATCGGCACCCTCTTTTCCGTCATTTTCTTTGAGGCACTGAGTACGACTTTGGGTACGGACTTCGGTCTGTCCGATATTGAAGGCTTTTCCGAAGCGGGCAAATATCTGCTGGGCATGACAGGCTTCACCAACACCTTCAATTTCGGTGACGGCAGTGATTCCGTCTTGGATAACGCCGCTCTGCATTGGTTTGCCAAGCGTTACAACATGCCAGAGCTTTCAGTCTATCAGCGTACTGTGCAGACGCAGACGAGCGACAAGCATTTCGAGCTTTTGTGGTATGATCCCGACTTCGTTGAAGGTCTGAGCATCAACGATTGCCAACTCGACTATCTGATGTACTCCGACGAGAATCAGAGCGTTGCCTCTTTTAAAAGTGAGGTGGGAGATCCAAACCAGATTTATGCTGCATTGAAGGCAGGCTACAACAGCACGAGCCACGCAGACATGGACATCGGCACCTTTGTTATGGAGGCCATGGGCGAACGGTGGTTCTTTGACCTGGGCTCCGACAACTACAATCTGCCAGGCTACGGCACCTTTACCAATAACATGTACGCTGAGACCATCGGTCGTTGGAAGTACTACCGTAAGCGCGCCGAGGGTCATAACACCCTGCTCCTCAACCCCAGTGAGCTTGGCGGTCAAAAATCCACCGCCAGAAGTCAGATCACCGGCTATGTCAGCGGTTTTGACGGTGGTTTTGCAACAGTCGATATGCTCGATGCCTACGCAAACTATGGTGCAAGCTCAGCCAAGCGCGGCTTGGCACTCTTCGATAACCGCTCGCGCGTTCTCGTACGGGATGAGCTGACATGCTCCTCCGCTTCGGAGCTGTATTGGTTTGCTCACACGAGAGCAACGATCACCCTTTCCGCTGACGGCAAGTCTGCCGAACTGACGCAAAACGGCAAGACCCTTCTTGCACAGATCGTGGAGCCGAGCAATGCCGTATTCACTGTGATGGATGACAAACCGCTTCCGACCTCTCCGGCTCCCCACGCCGATGAGTATGATCGCGGCAACGCGCAAAAGCTCGCCATCCATTTAACCAATGTCAAGTCGGCCAATATTTCGGTTGTGTTCACTCCGATTTTAACAGACAGTGACCGCAGCAAGACACTGCCAAATGTTACTCTTTCCACCCTCTCCACACTGGTCAACCAGCATGACCCTGCTGCAAGCTTAACCCCCAATGCAAACGGCATCTATGAAATTCACACAGCCGAGCAGTTGCACCTCTTTGCCAAAATGGTTACCTCCGGCACGACCTTCTACGGCAAAACCGTGAAGCTGATGAACGACATCGATCTCAAGTTCCGCAGCTTCAACCCCATTGGCGGAGACGGCACAAATAACCATTTCCGTGGCACCTTCGACGGAAATCAACACACGATCAAAAATCTCTGCATATTCAAGCCAAGCGTGGTGAATATCGGTCTCTTTGGCAAAACTGACAGCGCAACGATCAAGAATGTCGGCGTTGAAAATGGTATCATTTTCGGCGGCCAGAAGACGGCAGGTCTTGTGGGCCTGGGCTACAATACTGTCATAGAGGGTTGTTTCAACAAAGCCGATATCCTCGCAAACGGCAATCATATCGGCGGCATCGTCGGCCAGTTTGGCGGCAATTCCGCAGTCCGAAATTGCTATAACAACGCCAATATCCGCAGCTCCTCGGGCGTTGCCGGTGGCGCGATCGGCTATATTTCCAGTGCTTCAACCATCGAGCTGGCAAATTCCTATCATGTCGGCAACTTAAAAGACAGTGCCAACAGAACGGGACTCATCGGCTTCTATAACACAAAGGATACCTCCCTTTTCATCAAGCAAATCACCGTTACAAACTGCTTCGCCACCACAAGCCTGAAGGCTCCTGAGATGGTTGAGCTCCCCGACATCGAAACCTATACAAACAGCGCGCAGATCGAAAAGAACCTCCTGATTGGCTCTGCCATCCAACTCGGAGACAGCTTCATCCACGACTGCGAATGGGAAAATGACGGTTTTCCCGTTTTCAAATGGCAATGCGACACCGTTCTGCCCGCCGACCTTCGACTTTCCACCGCAGAAGAACTCCGCCTGCTGGCCTATACTGTCAGCTCCGGCGCAAACAACTTCTCCGGAAAGACTGTTTCCTTGGAAAAAAGCATCGACCTGCTATCCCGTGAGTGGATCCCCATCGGTGGCAATACCACAAGTGATGACTCCGGCAAAGCATTCAAGGGCACATTTGACGGACAGGGCTATTCCGTCCGCAATTTAAGAATTTCAACAAACCGCTATTACAGCGGCTTCTTCGGCTCCGTGAGTGGCACGATCCTCAATTTCGGCATTGACAGCGGATCTGTTACCGGTCGTGATAAGGTTGGTGCCATCGCAGGCTTCTTTACAGGCACCATGCGCAACTGCTACAGCCGTGCCTCCCTCAACGCCTACAACTTCACCGGCGGCCTGATCGGTATGTCAGGCAAAAGCACAATCACCAACTGCTTCAACACAGGCAAGGTCACCTCAAAATACATGACCGGCGGCATCGTGGGCTACTTCTCCAGCGGCAGTGCCGGCTCCGTGCTGTCCAACTGCTACAGCGCAGGCACCGTTTCCGGCACAAGCTCCGGCTCTCTCGTGGGCACGGTCAATGCCGCCGTTACGAACATCGCTCTCAATAACTGCTATGGCAATAACCCCCTCTTCTTTACCGAAGGCGGCTGTATTGCAACCAACAGTGCGATCAAAACCGATGCAGAGCTCAAGACCGTTGCATTTGCGAAGACCTTGGGCAATGCCTATCACAGCGATTCGCTGCGCCCAAAGAATGCAGGCTATCCCATCTTACATGTCACCCTTCATCACTTCTCCGCAACCCCGACCCTCACACCTGATGCAAGTGGCGTTTATTGGATCGAAACCGCTGAACAGCTTCGCATCTTTGCCCACATGGTCAATGTGCAGGGCATCAATTTCTCCGGAAAGACCGTCAAGCTCAAAAACGACATCGATCTGGAAAACAGAGAATGGACACCCATCAGCGGCAGTTGTCAGGGTGACAGCGACACCTTCCCTATTTTCAGAGGAAGCTTTGACGGCTGCGGTCATGTCATTCGGAATTTGTGTGTCACCTCAGGTAACTGCTATGTAGGTCTGTTTGGTTTCGTTGAGGGCGCAACGGTTAAGAATACAGGCATCGAAAGCGGTGTCATCATCGGCCATGAGAAGGTCGCAGGCATCACCGGCTGTGCAAAGGTTTCCAAAATCGAAAATTGCTTCAACAAGGCAAATGTGGCAGGACGAAGCCTTGTCGGAGGGATTGCCGGCATGGTTGCCAACAAGAATGTTACCATCAACAACTGCTACAATGCTGGCTCTGTTGATGCAATGAATACCGTTGCGGGCATCGCAGGGTATTTCGCAGGCGGCACAACCGGCTGCACGATCACAAATTGCTTCAACACAGGCAAGCAGAGCAGCGGCATAGTCGGTGTCGTCAACGCCTCCGCAAGCGGCAATACGATGAACAACTGTTATACCATTGATGCCGTTGCCCTCGTGGAACAGGCAAACGCGCTGACAAGCACAAACTGCGCACAGGTTAACGCCACAAGCCTTCGTACCTACACAAGCACACTCGGCTCCGCCTTTGCTGAGGACTACCTGACGCAGAACCATATGTTCCCCGTTCTTGCATGGCAAAACGGCTCCTGCACAGCAACCCTGCCGCAGAAGGACGGTGTTTACCAAATTGGTTCAGCAGAAGAACTCCGGCTTTTGTCCTACCTACTCAGAAAGGGCAACACATTTGCCGGCAAGAAAATCGTCCTGACCGCCGATATTGACCTTGAGGACAAGGATTTCTTGCCCATCGGCGGGTATGACGAAAACGGCAAGAGCTACATTTTTAAGGGTCACTTCGACGGACGCGGTTACCGAATCCACAATCTGTCGATTTGGGATACAACCATCGGCCATATGGCACTGTTCGGCTTGGCATATAATGCCACGATTGAAAATCTCGGCATCGAAAGCGGTGTGATTTGCAGCAGCATTGATAAGGTAGCTGCGTTTGTGGGCAATGCTTCGGAAAAATCCATCATCCGTTCGTGCTATAACAAAGCTACTGTGTATGGTGGTGGCTTCGTTGGCAGCTTCGTTGCCATGCTTGGCGGCAAGAATTGTGTGATCGAAAATTGCTACAACACCGGATGGATTACCGGCAAATACCTAAATAGCTTTGCTGCGGGTATTGTCGGCTATTGCTCCAGCAGTACCAAGGATGCATTGATCCGCAACTGCTACAATATCGGCAATCGCTATGCCTTTATGGGCGAGATCAATGCCTCGGCAACAGGAATTACCGCAAGAAACAGCTACAGTGTCGGTACTGTCCTCCTGAGCAGAGTGCCGATGACCTTGGATGGCTGTGCACAGGTGACAGCCGATACCATGCGAGGCTACGCCTCCATCTTGGGCGAGGCCTTTGATGATGACAAGACCAACATCAATCAGGGATATCCCGTTTTGGCTTGGGAGAGTGGCAAGCTCTGTCTCCATGATTATTCCTCCAAAGTGACCGCGCCCACTTGCACAGAACAGGGCTATACCACACACACTTGTAGCCGCTGTTCCAACAGCTATAAGGACACCTACACCAATGCAACAGGACATAGCTACACTTCTAAGGTGACTACCGCCGCAACTTGTACCAAGGCAGGTGTCAAGACTTTCACTTGTTCCAAGTGCAACCATAGCTATACGGAAGCAATCGCCGCTACTGGTCATACGCCTGTAACGGATAAGGCAGTTGCCGCAACTTGTACAACAGCGGGAAAGACCGAAGGTAGTCACTGCTCCGTCTGTAATGCGGTCATTAAGGTGCAGACTGCCATCCCTGCAACAGGCCACTCCTACACCTCCAAGGTCACAACTGCGGCCGCTTGCACCAAGGAAGGCGTGAAAACCTTTACTTGTTCCAAATGCAACCATAGCTACACCGAAGCCATTGCCGCAACGGGTCACACTGTTGTTACTGACAAGGCTGTTGCCGCAACCTGCACAACAGAAGGTAAGACAGAGGGTTCTCACTGTTCTGCATGTAATGAGATCTTTGTGGAGCAAGAACCTGTTCCTGCCTTAGGACATACACATAGTTACACCGACAATGGGGACGGTACGCATACGGGAACTTGCAGCCGTTGCAATGATGTGTACAAAGAGGGACACAAGTTTGAGGGCGAGACTTGCTTCTGCGGCGGAAAGGTTCTGACGGTTGATGAGAGCATCAAGATTTATCATACACTGGATTTGGCAAGCGATATTTCTATCACCTTTGCTGTACCCGTAAGTGCGCTGGAAAACTATGACAGCTTCTTCCTGGAATGTGTTTTGCCTGAATATGAGGGCAACACTCTTACAGGCACTTCCACTGCTATCATTGGGCCCGTTGTGACCGGAAACTACTATTATTTCACTCTGACCGGTATCACAGCCGTGCGCATGGGGGACATGGTAGATGCAACACTTCGTATGGTCAGAGGCACAGCCCAATATACTTCCGCAGTAGACACCTACAGCGTTGCTACCTATGCCTATGGAATGCTCAACAGCACCACCGATGCAAAGATGCTGACCCTGTGTGCAGACCTGCTCCGCTATGGTGCAGAGGCGCAGAGCTACAAGAAATATCGCACGGATAGCTTAGTTGACACGGCAATGACAGAAACCCATAGAAGCTATCTCAGCAACACCAACAACCTGAGCTTCACGACTACGGACAGCTATTTGGGCGATTTGGAAAATGCCACCATCACTTGGATAGGCAAGACCCTTGATTTGGGCTCTAAGGTGGGTATGAAGTTCGTGTTCAACGCCAAAAACTACAGCGGCGATGTTGCAAATCTCTCCATGAAGGTCACTTATCAGGGCAGTAACGGCGAAACCAAGACTGTCACCCTGACA